>JAVEEN010000131.1 GCA_030840445.1 Pseudonocardiales bacterium | reverse complement strand
GGCGCGGGTGGCAGCCTGGGTCAGCGCGACATCGTCCTGTTCCGGCACGCATCGCAGGTCGAGCAGCAACCGGCCCTGCTCGATCCGCCCCACCACACAAGGGTTTCCGCTCCGCAGCGGCTCCGCGTAGGCCTCATCGAGGGCCACGGCCCAACCGCGGAGCGGCACGCCGGGCGCGCCGCCACCGCCCACCGCTCCGTCGCTGGCCACGACTTCACCGCCCACTGCTGCGGCGAGCCACTCGCACCGCCGTCGCAGGACGTCGACGTCGGCGTGCAGGTACCGTTCGGTCGGCGTCGGCGGCCCAGCGACGGTAGCCTCCAAGGCAGCCAGGGTCAGTTTGTCGACTCGCAGCGCTCTCGCCATGGGATGGCGCCGTAATCGCTGCACGACTTCCGTGCGGCCGAAGATCAGCCCCGCCTGCGGTCCGCCGAGCAACTTGTCGCCGCTGCAGGTGACGAGATCTGCCCCAGCGACCAGCGCAGCCCGCACATCAGGCTCGTCGGGCAGCAGTTCGTTCCGCCTCAGCAGACCGCTGCCGAGGTCAGCCACGATCGGCGGACCGAGGCGGGCCAGGTCCTGCACCGCGACCGCAGCGGTGAACCCGGTCATGATGAAGTTGCTCGGATGCACCTTGAGCAGGCAACCGGTCTGACCGCCGATGGCCTCGGAGTAGTCGGCGACCGTGGTGCGGTTGGTGGTGCCTACCTCGCGAATCCGCGCGCCGGCCGACTCGATGAGGGCCGGTAACCGGAAGCCGTCGCCGATCTCGACCAACTCCCCGCGGCTGACGATCACCTCGCGACCGGAGGCGAGCGCCGTGGTTGCCAGCAGCAGGGCGGCTGCTCCGTTGTTGACCACCAGCACGTCCTCGGCCTCTGGCATCGCGCGCGCCAGAGCCGCCAGCGCGCTCCGGCCCCGCCGCGCTCGACGGCCAGTGGCTCGGTCGTACTCGACATCGACATAGCCGGCCGCGGACACCACCGCTTCGACGGCCGCGTCCGACAGACTGGCCCGCCCCAGGTTGGTGTGCAGCACAACCCCGGTGGCGTTGAGCACCGGCGTCTGCATCGAGGCAGTTGCGGGCAGCGCGGCGAGCACCGCCTCGACCGCGTCAGCTGCGGCCAGGGCGCCCTGTCGTACCTGATCCTGGGCTGCGATCACGGCCTGTTTGACCAGCTTCGGACCGAGCCTGCCGCGCGAGGACACCAGTCTCGGATCGGACAGCAACACGTCGGTGCGCGGCACCTGCCGGCGCGAATCTCCATCGGGCATGCACATCTCCTCGATCGCGCCACCAGATGCTCCGGGTCGAGCCGGTGGCGGAGGCGGATGGGAATCGAACCCACCAAGCCGAGATCCTCGGCTTCACCGGTTTTGAAGACCGGGAGGGCCACCAGGCACCTGTACGCCTCCGGGTGCCACCGTATAGGCCACGACCGGTGACACGGCGGCGGGTTAGCCTCGAACGGTGACGATCAGTGCGACGAGCGACCGAAGCGAGACCAGCCAGCCGTACCGGCTGACGCAATATGCCCACGGCGGCGGCTGCGCATGCAAGATCCCGCCCGGTGAACTCGAGGAGATTGTCCGCGGACTCGGCGCCGCCGGGCCGGGAAGCCCCACCGAGCAGCTGCTGGTGGGACTTGACGCCGGCGATGATGCCGCCGTGATCCGCATCGAGGGCGGCGCCGCAGTCATCAGTACCGCCGATTTCTTTACACCCGTCGTCGATGATGCTTATGATTTCGGACGAATCGCGGCTGCCAATGCGCTGTCCGACGTCTACGCCATGGGTGGCCGTCCGGTGCTGGCGATCAACCTGGTCGGCTGGCCGCGGGATGTGCTGCCCACCGAGCTGCTCCGCGAGGTGCTGCGTGGCGGCCTGGACGTCGCGCGCGAGGCAGGTTGTCATGTCGCCGGTGGGCACAGCATCGATGATCCTGAACCCAAGTACGGCATGGCGGTCACCGGCCTCGCCGACCCGCAACGGCTGCTGCGCAACGATGCCGCCGAGGCCGGGCGTCCGATCAGCCTGAGCAAGCCGCTGGGCGTCGGGGTGCTGAACAACCGGCACAAGATCACCGGCGAGGTGTTCGCGCAGGCAGTCGCGGCCATGACGACGCTGAACGATCGAGCCTGCGCAGCCGCCCTGGAGGCCGGCCTGCTGGCAGCCACCGACGTCACCGGCTTCGGCCTGCTGGGGCACTTGTTCAAGATGGCGCGTGCCTCAGGTGTCACGGCGGTGATCGACGCGGCCGCCGTGCCCTACCTCGAGGGGGCCAGGGCGGCCTTGGCGGCCGGATACGTCAGCGGCGGCAGCCGCCGGAACCTGGACTGGGTCCGTCCTCAGCTGCAGGCAACCGTTGACGAAACCGAATTGCTGCTGTTGGCCGACGCCCAGACGAGCGGTGGTCTGCTGCTGGCCGGCGAGATCCCGGACGCACCGGTGATCGGTGAGTTCATCCCGCGCGGCGAGCACATCCTTCAGGTGCGCTGATCTCGGTGGCCCTTACAGCGTCATGCGCCGTTGCGATTCTCCCGAGCAAGACGTTCGCGCTGCGGGACGACGGTGTACTTCGGATCCCGCGCCGAAGCCTGGCCGGCCTCGAAGATGCCGAACCGGGTGCAGGCCGAGCCGGCGAGCAGCGCCACACCCGACGCTACCGAAGCCACCCGGCTGCGTCGGGCCAGTAATGAACCGACCGCCCCCGCCGCGGTCAATGCCTTGCTGGCACGCATCAAGCGACCGGCCACGCCGGTGTGCAGGGGTTCGGCCGTGATGCCCATACCCGCCTCCATCCGGTGTTCGACCCCGAGCTCGATGATCGCCCCGCCGAGGGCCATCCGCCGGGCGGGTCCGGCCTCGGCTGCCGGGGCCAGCAGCATGCCCAGCCCACCGGCGGCGGCAGCGGCCGATCCCGCGAACAGGAAGGGCAATTCTCGGTGCGCGGCATGCCAGGTCGGGGTAGCGGTGTTGGCCAGCAGGACGCCGGTGTAAGCGGCGACAGCGGGCGCAACGGCCGCCGCCGCTACCCCGGACGGGCGCGCCAGGCCGGCCAGCAGCCGTGCCGGAGTACGCAACGGCCGGGGCAGCGATTCGGCGACCGGCGCGATGATCTCGTGCACTCCGGCGGCACCGACCAACGGGCCGTACGCGCTGAGGATCCAGGTACCGACCGACATGGGTGAGGTCGGCTTGGCCACCCGCAGCATGTTGATGAACCGGCTCGGCCTACCGAGGTCATGGACCAGCGCCACGAAGCTCGCGCCGATCGCCACGAGGGCACCGATTCGGCCGACCTTGCGCAACGCGGGCCGACCGGTCAGATCAGCACCTGCTCCGAGTAAGGACGACCCGGCGGCCAGGCCGCCCAGGAACAGGTAGGCGGGGATGTCGGCCTCCCATGGCGAGGCCTTGACCACCGGACGGCCGTAGTACGACGTGAAGGTCGCATCGGGCACCATCTGGTGCTCGTCGCGGCGCCGACCCTTGCCTCGCCGACGATTAGCCTGCCCTACCGGGGTGTTCGAGGTCGGCTGCTGTTCGGCACGGACCTGCTTCAGCTGCTCGGTCACGGGCGTCCTCCCAGAAATGCCGCGGCGGCACCGGCCAGCAGGCCGACCGCAGCCAGGGCCGCCTTCTTCCACATCTCGGGCAGATCCTTCGTGGTGACCACGGGATCGGGTGGCAACCCATACACCTCGGGCTCGTCCAGCAGCAGGAACATCGCCCCGGACCCCCCGACGCCGTCGCCGGGATCCTCGCCGTACAACCTGGCTCCGGCCGCACCCTGGCCCTGCACGGTGGCCAACCGGGCCGCGGCCCGCTCCCGCAACTCCTCGACATCACCGAACTGGATCGACTCGGTCGGGCAGGCCTGGGCGCACGCCGGGGTGTCGCCGGCACCGAGGCGGTCATAGCAGAGCGTGCACTTCTGGGCGATGCCCACGTTCTTGGTGTTCTCGTCACCCATCCGTCGGTCGATCACACCGAACGGGCAGGCAGGCACGCAGTATCCGCAGCCGTTGCAGATGTCGTCCTGCACGACCACGGTCCCGAACTCGGTACGGAACAAGGCACCGGTCGGGCAGACATCGAGACAGGCTGCGTGGGTGCAGTGCTTGCAGACATCCGATGACATCAACCAGCGGAAGTCGGTCGCGGTTGCGGGATCCATGGAATCGCCGGGTAAACCGACGGCCGGCATCCCGAGACCGACGGTAGCCCGGCTCGGTTCCGCCTGAACAGCCGGTTCGACGGAGCGCGCCGGTTGCTCGATGAACGCGACGTGCCGCCAGGTCGAGGCGCTCAACGCACCGGTGTTGTCGTAGGAACTGCCCAGCATGTTCAGGCCGTCCTCGGGAATGCCGTTCCATTCCTTGCAGGCGACCTCGCACGCCTTACACCCGATACATACCGAGGTATCAGTGAAGAATCCCTTGCGTGGTTGCGATTCCTGCCAGCCTGCGTCGGCGGCCGGATCATCGAGCGGGCCGGAAAACGAGTTCGACATCAGCTCTCCCTCGGGTGCAGGCCATGCTCGTGCGACGTCGGTGGCGTGCGTTGGACGTTACCCGTCTCGACCGTGATTCCGGCCCGCCGCCGATATTCCGCCACGTACTCCAGTAGCGCCGGGCCGGTGGGCCTGCGCCCGGGACGGATGTCACAGGAGGCCACCTTGGATTCCTGGATGTGCACGTTGGGATCCAGGACCACGCCGAACAGGTCGTTGGCCGAGTCACCGGTGACGACGGCATCCTCGCCGACGCCCCAGTGATAGGGCAGCCCGACCTGGTGCACGGTTCGTCCACCGACCGCGAGCGGAACGACCCGTTCGGTGACCATGACCCGGGCCTCGATGGCCGCCCGCGCCGTCACGATGGTCGCCCACCCCAGATGCGTCAGGCCTCGTTCGGCCGCCAGCGCCGGGGAGATCTCGCAGAAGAACTCCGGCTGCAGCTCCGACAGGTAGGGCAGCCACCGGCTCATGCCGCCGGCCGTGTGGTGTTCGGTCAGCCGGTAGGTGGTGAAGACGTAGGGGTAGACCTGCGAACCGGCCTCCTCGCCGGACGGGTTGGACAAGTTGTCGCTGCGCCGGAAGACCTGCCGGGTCGGGTTGGCCTGCTGGCTGTAGAAGGCGTTGGCCACCGGTGACTCGTGGGGTTCGTAATGTGACGGTAGCGGGCCGTCCAGGATGCCCGAGGGCGCGTAGAGCCAGCCCTTGCCGTCGGCCTGCATGATGAACGGGTCATCGCCGGACAGGCCTGCTGGGCCGCCCGTCCCCCGCTCGGGTCGGTAGGACGGCGCCTTGTCCACCGGGAAGTCAGGAACGTCATGTCCCGTCCAGGTGGCCTGTTCCTCGTCCCACCAGATGAAAGCCTTCTGCTCACTCCACGGTTTGCCGTCGGCGTCGGCCGATGCCCGGTTGTACAGTGTCCGGCGGTTGGCTGGCCACGCCCAGCCCCACTCCGGGGCGACCCAGGACTGGTCGCGTCCGGGCTTACGCCGATCGGCCTGGTTGACTCCGTCTGCGAACACGCCGGTGTAGATCCAGCAACCGCCCGAGGTCGAGCCGTCCGACTTCATCTCGTTGAAGCTCGACAGCAACTGCCCGGCCTTCGCACCGCTCAGGTGATAGCCGTTGATCTCCTTCAATACCGCCTCGGCCGACGGCTCACCGTGCTCGTCCACCGGGTAGTCCCAGGTCAGATCCAGGATCGGGCGGTCTCGCTGGTCGGTCGAAGAGGCGAGCCGCTCGCGGATCTTGCGACCGAGCTGGAAGAAGAAGTGCAGGTCGCTGCGGCAGTCACCTGGCGGCTCGATCGCCTTGCGGTGCCATTGCAGCATGCGTTGGGTCTGGGTGAAGGTGCCGCCCTTCTCGACATGGGAGGCCGCCGGGAAGAAGAACACCTCGGTCGCGATGTCGGCGGTTCTCAGCTCACCGGTCTCGATCTCCGGGCTGTCCTTCCAGAAGGTGGCCGAGTCGATCATGTTCAGGTCGCGTACCACCAGCCACTTCAGGTGGGCCATGCCTAGGCGCTGCAGCTTGCCGTGCGCGGACCCGACGGCCGGGTTCTGGCCCAGCAAAAAGTAACCGTCCACCTCGTCAGCGATCATGTTCATCACCGACTGGTAGGTGCCGTGGTCACCGGTGAGTTTAGGCAGGTAATCGAAGGCGAAATCGTTCTCCGGGGTAGCCGCGTCGCCCCAGTACGCCTTGAGGAGGCTGACCGTGTAGTCGCGGGCATTCGCCCAGAAGCCCTTCTGATCCGGGCTGCAGATGGTGTCGACGTAGGTGTCGAGATCATCGTGGGCGCCGACCTTCGGCATCGGCAGGTAGCCGGGAAGGAGGTTGAACAAAGTCGGGATGTCGGTCGAACCCTGGATGCTGGCATGCCCCCGCAGGGCCATGATGCCGCCGCCTGGCCGGCCCATATTGCCCAGCAGCAATTGGATGATCGCCGAGCCGCGGATGTATTGCACGCCCACCGTGTGATGAGTCCAGCCCACCGAATAGACCCAGGCCGTGGTCCGGTCCCGGCCACTGTTGGCTGTGACCGCCTCGCAGACCTCGAGGAGATCCTCCGGCGCGACACCACACACCTCCTGGACCATCTCCGGGGTGTAGCGGGCGTAGTGCCGCTTCAGGACCTGGAAGACCGTGCGCGGATCCTGCAGCGTGGTATCCGTCTGCACCTGCCCGTGCGCGAGCGCGGCCCCGTGACCGCCCAGCTCATGGCCGGCTCCCCGTGCCGCCTGTGATTCCTCGCTTTCGCCGCCGGCGTGGGCCGGCGGGTTCCTGCTACCCGCAGCAGCCATCCCCTCGACACCGGCATAACTCCAGGACTCGGTGTCATACGTTGCCGTTTCCGGGTCGTAGCCGGAGAACACCCCGTCCAGGTCGTCGACATCGACGAAGTCATCCCGCAGGATCGTCGAGGCGTTCGTGTACGCCAACACGTACTCCGGGAAGTACTTGTCGTTGGTGAGGATGTAGTTGATGATCCCGCCGAGAAAGGCGATGTCACTGCCGGCTCGTAGCGGCACATGCTTGTCGGCCACAGCGGAGGTACGGGTGAACCGCGGATCGACGTGAATGACCTTCGCACCCCGGGCCTTGGCCTCCATGACCCATTGGAAGCCGACCGGATGGCATTCGGCCATGTTGGAACCCTGGATGACGATGCAGTCGGAGTGCTGGAGGTCCTGCAGGAAGTTGGTGGCGCCGCCGCGCCCGAATGAGGCCCCCAAACTGGGGACAGTGGCACTGTGTCAAATACGGGCCTGGTTCTCGATCTGGATGGCGCCCAGAGCGGTGAAGAGCTTCTTGATCAGGTAGTTCTCTTCGTTGTCCAGGGTCGCCCCGCCCAGCGAGGCGATGCCCATCGTGCGGCGCAATGGGCGACCGTGTTCGTCGGTGTCCTGCCAGTGCCGTCGACGCGCCTCGATGACCCGGTCGGCGATCATGTCGGTCGCCGTCTCCAGGTCCAGTGGCTGCCAGCTCGAGCTGTGCGGTGCGCGGTACAGCATCGCGGTCTGGCGGCCCGGTGAGTTCACCAGCTGTTCGCTGGCCGAGCCCTTGGGACACAGCCGGCCGCGGCTTACCGGCGAATCCGGGTCGCCCTCGATCTGGATGACCTTCTCGTCCTTGACATAGACCCGCTGACCGCAACCGACCGCGCAGTACGGGCAGATGCTCTGGATGACACGATCGGCCGTCTGGGTCCGCGCAGTCCAGTTGGCGGTGCGCTCTGACTGGGCGGCAGTGCCACGGCCGAGCGGATCACTTCCGGTGACCTGGCGAACCACCGGCCATGACAGGAGCGTCTTGCGCAGATCCACGAAGGTGCCCTTTCCTCGATACCGGCCACCCTACGCGGCCGCCGTTGATCATCGAAAGGGCGGACGATCGATCTACCGCAGCGCCCGGCACACTGGAGACGTGACCGATCTGGCGGCGAACGAGCTGGGTACGAGAGAGCTGGGTACGAGAGAGCTGGGTCCAGGGATCGATGCAGAGCTCGAGCGGTGCCGCCTGGGCGTGCGCAGATTGCACCCGGCTGAGGCCTGGCACGCCGCCCAACAGGGTGCGCTGCTCATCGACACCCGCACCGAGACCCAGCGGGCCGGGCAGGGTGAGCTGCCCGGGTCGATCGTCATCGATCGCACGATCCTGGAGTGGCGTCTGGATCCGAGCTCGGAGTGGCGGATCCCCGAGGCGGTCGATGCCGACATCCTGGCCATCGTGGTCTGCCGTCAGGGTTACAGCTCCAGCCTGGCCGCCGCCAGCCTGCGGCGCATCGGGCTGCACCGGGCGACCGATATGGTCGGCGGGTTCGAGGCCTGGTGCGAGGCGGGGTTACCGCTGGCCGATCCGGCCGTGACCCCGCCGGACATCCGTTGCTGAGCCGGTTCAGCCCTCCCGTCGCTGAGCCGTTTCAGCTCTCCCGCACGACCTCGTCCGGGGATTTGTCCGGCCGAAGTCCACGCCAGGACGGATGCCGCAACCGGCCGTCGGCGGTCCACTCGGTGAAGCTGACCTCGCCGACCAGCTTCGGCGTGACCCACTTGGCGTCTCGGCTGTCGGCCCGCGAAAGCTCGTCCGCGAACGGCGAGCTCTTGCGCGACAGCGGCATGAGCTTGGCCAGCAGCGTGTCCAGCATCGCATCGGTGAACCCGGTTCCGACGTTACCGACATAGACCAAGCCGCGGTCTTCCGGAATGCCCAACAACAATGAGCCGATGGTGCCGGACCGGCGTCCCTTGCCCGGCTTCCAGCCGGCCACGATCACCTCTTGCGCCCGCACGTTCTTGATCTTGCGCCAGTCCGGTGAGCGTCGTCCCGGCTGGTACCGGCTCGCCCGGCGCTTGGCCACGATTCCTTCGAGACCGTTCTCTTGACTAGCGCGCAGCACGTCCGCCCCTCGCCCGGTGAAGTATGGCGGGGTCTGCCAGGAGAGCCCGGACAGCTCGAGGCCCTCCAGCAGGGCTCGGCGATCGGTATAGCTGAGATCAAGTGTGGGGCGGCCATCGAGGTGCAGCAGGTCGAAGATCAGGTATACGACCGGATCGGAGGCCGACAGCCTTCTGACATCGGCGGCCTTGGTGACGTGCATCCGGCGCTGCAAGCGTCCGAAGCTCGGACGGCCGTCTGCACCGAAGGCCACGATCTCACCGTCCAGCACGACCTGCGTGGTACCCAGCGCCTCCCCCAGGTACCTCAATTCGGGGTAGCTGGCCGAGACGTCCAGGTCGTTGCGGGACAGGATCCGGATTCGGCCACCGTCGACGAACACCACCGCCCGGGCGCCGTCCCATTTGGTCTCATAGGCCCACTCAGCATCCTGCTCGGCCGGCGGCAGTTCGCCCGCCGGGGCCAGCATCGGACGGATGATCTGAGGCGGAGCCTGCCAATTCTCGACCGTTGGCGGGTCCATCCGGTGCATGATCCAGTTCTTGCCATTGGTCCTGATCAGCACGTACCGACCTTGTATCCGCTGCCCGGTCAGTACGACCTTGACCTCGCGATCGGTCCACTTCTCGCTCTGGTAGTGGCCTCGGTCCCAGATTTTGACCTGGCCGCCGCCGTACTCGCCGGCCGGGATACCGCCTTCGAAGGTGGCGTAATCGAGCGGGTGGTCCTCGGTCTGGACCGCGAGATGGTTGACCTTGGGGTCCATTGGCAAACCCTTCGGAACCGCCCAGGAGACCAGGACTCCGTTACGCTCCAGCCGAAAATCCCAGTGCAACGCCCGGGCGTGGTGTTCTTGCACGACGAAGGTGTCGTCGTTGCCAGTGGGCAATGGCCCCTGCTCGGGAACCGGCTCCGGGGTCCTGTTCGCGTGCCGTTTTCGGCGATACTCCTCGAGGGCGTCCGACCCTCGAGCCCCCGGCGCATGCTCAGCCATGTCGCTCTGCCGCGATGCTCGGCTCGCCCTTCAGCATCCGTTCCAAGGCCATGGCGTCATAGGGAGCTCGTACCTTCACATCGTTGTCGAAGTACACGTACACGTCCATGCCCTGATCAGCCCACGGCCGAATGCGGTTGGCCCACAGCTCGAGGCCGGCCTGGTCGTACCCGCTGGTGTACAGCTCATCGGCCCCATGCAGGCGAAGGTAGGCGAAATCAGCCGTGGTCTCGAGGAACTGTGGCCACTTTCCAGCGGTGTCCGCGACGACGACCGCCACCGATTCCGCACGCAGCAGCGTCAGGAACTCCTCGGTCTTGAAGCTGTCATGGCGGACCTCGAGCGCGTGTCGAAGTGGGCGATCCGACAGCGCGCCCTTCCAGGCACCGTGCTTGAGCCGATCGTCGTGCCGACGGGCCAGGTAAGCAGCCTCTCCGGTGGACCGCGGAAGGTGGCCGATGAAGCTGCGCAGCAGCTGCGGATCGAACTTCAGGGTGGGCGGCAGTTGCCACAGGATCGGGCCGAGCTTTTCACCCAAGGCGAGCACGCCGGAGGCCAGGAAGTTCGGCAGCACCACCTCGACGTCGCGCAGTCGTTTCATGTGGGTGATGAAACGCCCGCCCTTGACCGAGAACTGGAAGTCGGCCGGGGTCTCGTGCGCCCAGTGCCAGTAACTGGTCGGCCGTTGCAGTGAATAGAACGATCCGTTGATCTCGATGGAGCTGAGGCGTTCGGCGGCATAACGCAATTCGTCGCGATGGGGCAGCCCGGCCGGATAGAAATCCCCGCGCCACGGCGGGTAGGTCCAGCCCGAGATACCGACACGCACGCTCATCCGAGCATCGTACGAGCCGCTCAGCCTCGGGCCGCATCAACGTCGTCGCGGGCTTCGTCCAACGCCGCCCGGGACCGTTGTTCCAGCTGTCCCGCCTCAGCTCGGCCGCGTCTGGCCGTCCTCAGTCCGCTCTTCGCCGACGTCGCTTCTTCCTTCGCCCTCGCCAAGGCCTCCGTCAGCTCGCTCAGCCGCGACTCGGCCTCGGACGCCCGCTGCTCAGCTTCAGTGACAGCCCCCTCGGCCTTGCGGACTTCCACCGTGGCCCGTAGCAGTGCCTGCTCGGCTTCGACGGCGATGGTTTCCAGTTCCGCCCGCCGCTTGCTCTGCGCGGCGTCCGAGCTGTCAAAGGCATCCGAGCTCTTGGTAGCGCGGGCTCGGGAACGCGGGGCAGCCACCGCGGCCGAGGCATCCACCGCACCGAAGCCGGTGTATTCCAGTGCATCGGTCAACCAGCCCGATCGCACGGCGCTCTCGGCACCCTCGTCGGCTATCGCGGCCTCGAACGTCGCGCGGGTCTGCCTCAACATCGCGTCATTCGCCGTTTTACCGGCGCCGGTCGCTACTGCCGAGGCCAGATCCTCCAGTCCCCGTAACTGTTTCTGCCTGGCCTCGGACAGGGCTCGAAGCTCCTTGCCCTTGAGTGACCGGTGCGCATCCCGGAGCTTGGTGGCCAGCTCGGACAGCCGATCGATATCGGCCGGGTGGGATCGGACGATGGCGTTGACGACCCATGCGGCGACCACCGGCTTTTTGAGCTTGGCGATCTGCTTAGCCAACTCACGATCACCGTGTTGACGAGCCTGAGCAGACAACTCCGAGCGACGCGCCAGGAACTCATCGAGATGCACAGCGTAGAGATCGTCGGCCGCGGCATCGAGATCCAGGTCGGCAAGATCCCCGTCGTCGAGATCTCTGTCGTCGAGATCCCCGTTATCGAGATCCCCGTTGTGGAGGTCCCCGTTGCGGAGGTCCATCAGGAACTCCTGTCAGGGGAAAGGACCAGGGCACCTGCGCCGATCAGCTGGGCGTTCTCGGCGAGCGTCCCGATTCGTACGGCCAGGTCTCTGACCATATCCGGCTGGGCGAAGCGGTCAAGTGAATCCCGGACTCCGACCAGAAGCGGTTCACCGGCCAACGCCAACTCACCGCCGAGCACCACCACACCCGGATTGAGATTGTTGACCATGTCGGCCAGCACACGGCCGATCAACCGCCCCGCGTCGCCGAGCACCCGGTTGGCCCCGGCGTCCTCGAGCCGAACCAGTTCGGCCAGCCGGGTCATGGTCAAAGTCTCCTCATGCGCCGGCTGCAACATCGCCAACACCTGGGTCACCGAGGCCACGGATTCCAGGCAACCCCGGTTGCCGCAGCGGCAGACGGCCCCGGCAGGATCGATCGGTACATGCCCGATCTCCCCGGCCCGGCCGGTGGATCCGCGATAGAGCCGGCCGCCCAGCACCAGGCCGGCGCCGATGCCGGTCGAGGCCTTCACGTAGATGACATCGGTGAAGCTGCGCGCCGCGCCGAATGCCATCTCCCCCAGTGCCCCGAGGTTGGCGTCGTTCTCGACCTGCACCGGTAGTTCCAGGGCGGCCTGGAGTTCGTCGGCCGGATGGCGATCGACCCATTGCGGTAACACGTTTCCTGGTCCGACAGTGCCCCGGACCGTGTTCACCGGCGCCGGCAGGCCGATGGCAGCCCCGACCACCCGGTGGCGATCCGTGCCTAGCCCGGACAGGAGTTCGGCCACCATCGCACGAGCCCGCTCGAGCGCGCCGACCGGCGAGGAGTCGACGTCGAGAATGGCCGAGCGAACGGCGAGGACACGTCCGAGGGCGTCGATCACGCCGGTCCGACAGTGACTGTGCCCGAAGTCGATTCCGATGGACAGGTCGCTGGTAGGTGCCAGCACCAGACGGCGGGACGGGCGACCGGCCCGGCGTTCGGTCAGTTGATCACCGGCGATGTCGAGCAACCGCTGTTCGGCGAGCAATTCACCGACGAGATCGGTGACGGTGCTGCGGGCCAGGCCAGTCGTCGCACCTATCTCTGCCCTCGTCGCGGAACCGGTGCGGCTCAGCGCATCCAGAATCCGGCCCCGGTTGAACTCCCGCAGGGCATCGGTCGAGCGCTGATTCGGATCTGCCACCGGCCGAGCATAGAAGCAGGAGGCGCGATTCGGGATCGAGTCGGTCAATTATGCCTGATCTACGGCCCAATATCCGGACAAATTCCGCGTGAAGCGGCCTGTTACGACTATTGACCGGATAAATTAGATCCCGCTACTCTGCGCACATTCTTACCTACCCCGAGTAATCGAGAGGTGCCTCGACGATGCGCAGAACACGGACCACATCTCTGCCGTCCAGCTCCGGACGCGGCCGCTCGGCCCGCACCGGCGCGGTCGCGGCCATCGGTTGTGCCGCCCTGGTCACCGGGCTCTTCACGGTGTTCACCGGCGCTACCGCATCGGCAGTCGCCGGTCCGCTACCGGTCGTCGAGGACTTCGAAGGCAACGTGCCCATCACCACCAGCTCGCCGGGTATCTTCCCCTTCGGCGGGGATGGCCCGAGCACGCCGGTGCTCACGGTTCAGGCGGCCGCCGACCGCCCCGGGGCGCCCGCCGGAAACCATGCACTTGACGTCCCCTACAGCGTCACCAGTTACGGCGGTTTCAGCGACAACCTCGCGGCACCGGAGAACTGGTCCGGATACGCGGGTTTCAGCTTCTGGGTCAAGGGAACCGGCTCCGGACAGCGGGTCGAGTACGAGATCAAGGACGGTGGCAGTGACGGCGAGCACTCCGAGTTGTGGCAGGGTTTCTTCACCGATTCCACCGCCGGCTGGCAACACGTGCAAACCCCGTTCGCCAACCTGGTCAAGCGCGGCGATTACCAGCCACCGGGCGCCCCGACGGACGGAGTCCTGAACCTGACCACGATGTGGGGCCTGGCCGTCAACCTGCCGGCGGCCAGTGGCCACCTGGTGTTCGATGACTTCGCTGTGTACGGAAACGCCACCCCCAGCGTGACGGCGGCGCCAAGCACATACCTGGTCGATGCCGGTGCGACGGCGTCGGTCGGGGTCAGCGTGAACACCCCCGACGGTAAGCCGACCGCGGCGCCAGTGACCGTCACGTACACGCTCGGTGGCGGAACCGCCGTCGCCGGCACCGATTTCACCGCCGCGACCGGCACGCTGAACTTCCCGGCCGGAACGGCATCGGCCACCTCCCAGCACATTTCGGTGACTACCACCGGGGGTACGCCGGCCTCGGTCGCCAAGACGATTCCCGTCACGCTGAGCGCGGACGGCGCGACCCTGCGCGGTTCCTCCCCTACCGTGGTCATCAACGCCCATGGCCTGCCGTACCTGAACAAATCTCTGCCGAGCGCCACCCGGGTCGCTGACCTGATGTCGCGGATGTCGGCGGCGGACAAGATCGGTCAGATGACCCAGGCCGAACGGGCTGCAGTGGGCAACGGCAGCGATATCACCAAGTACAAGTTGGGTTCGCTGTTGTCCGGTGGCGGTTCGGTGCCCGCATCGAACACCGCGACCGGATGGGCGGACATGGTCGACGGCTACCAGACTCAGGCGCTGAGCACGCCGCTGCAGATTCCACTCATCTACGGCATCGACTCGGTCCACGGCGACAACAACCTCGCCGGAGCCACGATCTTTCCGCACAACATCGGCATCGGTGCCTCACGCGACCCGGCGCTGGCGGCCGCGGAAGGAGTGGTGACCGCGACCGAGACCCGGGCCACTGGTATTCCCTGGGCCTTTGCGCCGTGCGTCTGCGTGACCCGCGATCCCCGCTGGGGACGCAGTTATGAGTCCTTCGGTGAGGATCCGGCGCTGGTCAGCCAGCTCGAGACGATCATCGACGGCCTGCAGGGCAACGGCAACTTGGCCAAGAACACCGCCGTGCTGGCTACCGCCAAGCACTTCCTCGGTGATGGCGGTACGAAGTACGGCTCCTCGACCACCGGCAACTACAAGATCGACCAGGGCGTTACCTACGTGACGCAGGCCCAGCTCGATGCGCTCTACGTGGCGCCCTTCAAAACCGCGGTCGACAAGGGCGTCGGCTCGGTCATGCCGTCGTACTCGTCGCTGCAGATCCTCGGCCAGGACGCGGCCCCGATCAAGATGCACGCTCGGGGCGACCAGATCACGGGCGTGCTGAAGAACCAGCTGGGCTTCAAGGGCTTCGTGATCAGTGACTACGCCGCTATCGATCAGATCAGCCCGGATTACCAGAACGACGTCAAGATCGGCATCAATGCCGGCCTGGACATGATCATGGTGCCGAACAACTACCAGAGGTTCATCACCGACCTGACGGCGCTGAACACCAGCGGTGACGTCAGCACCGCACGCATCGATGATGCTGTGTCCCGGATCCTCGGTCAGAAATTCGCCCTCGGACTGTTCGACCACCCGTTCGCGGACCGGACCAACGCCGACACCATCGGATCGGCGCCGCACCGCGCAGTGGCCCGGACCGCGGCGGCCGAATCCCAGGTGCTGCTCAAGAACGACCAGAACCTACTGCCGGTGAAGAAGACCGCCAAGATGTACGTGGCCGGCTCAATGGCCGACAACGTGGGCAACCAGAGCGGTGGCTGGACGCTGAGTTGGCAGGGTCAGTCCGGCAACATCCCGGGCGGCACGTCGATCTTCGCCGGTATCAAGCAGGTCGCGCCGCAGGCGGCGGTGACGTATTCCGGTGACGCCAGCGCGCCGACGGCCGGCTACGACGTCGGCATCGTGGCCGTCGGCGACACCCCGTATGCCGAAGGCATGGGCGACGTCGGCGTCAACGGTCACACTCTGCAGTTGAGCGTGCGCGATCGCGACGCGGTGGACAAGGTGTGCGCCGCCATGAAGTGCATCGTGCTGGATGTGTCCGGGCGTCCGCTGGACATCACCGGCATCGTGCCCGAGGCCAACGCGATCGTCGCGTCCTGGTTGCCCGGTTCCGAAGGGGCCGGCGTCGCCGACGTGTTGTTCGGCAACAAGGCGTTCACCGGCCGGCTCCCGGTCACGTGGGTCAAGGCGGAGAGCCAGTTGCCGCTCAATGTGGGCGACAAGAACTACGACCCGCTGTATCCGTATGGCTGGGGTCTGCGCACGGATTCGGCCCGGGACCGATTGCAGAAGGTTCGGGATCAGCTCCAGGTGCAGCCCGGGACCTCGTCGGCGGTCAAGGCCTTGAACTCGGTGCTGACCGCGAAGTATTGGAACTCTGACGGTTCGGCGCGCAAGGCCGATGAGGTCTTGGCCCTGCTGAAGAAGGTTGGAGCTGCCATGGCCGACACCGCCAAGTACAGCTTCACCCAGCAGGATCTGGTCGTGTCGGTTGCTCGGGATCTGGCGCAGGCCGCCATCGTGGCACGCGGGGCGTCCGCGATGACCGCCACGGCGACGCTGACTTCCGGCGCGGAACACAGCATCGTCAGCGGCCAACCGGCTGAGGCAATCACCGAGCTGATCAAGGCACGGTCCACTGCCCTGCAGATTCCGTTAGCCGGATCGGGGCATCTGGGCGGATCGGGGCGGCTGGGCGGATCGGGGCGGGCCGCCGCAACGCCGCAGCCATAGGGATTCCGCTGGTGATCAACCCGCCCTTTTGGGGCCATGGGCGCGGGTTTTCGCGAGTTGATCACCAGCAATCCTGGTAATTTTTCGGACCTCGCCCGGCGTGGCGAATTCGATGCAGGCGGTCGGCTGAGAGGGTCCGGACATGGCCAGCGCTCCGGACACCCCACAGCACCCCTCGGACCGACCCCGATCGCTACACGCGGAGGGGACCGGCCTTCGTCTTGGCTGCTCCGTGCTGGTCGGCGCCGTGGCCGCCGTGATCACGCTGCTGGCAGGCGCGCCGACTTACGCTCCGGCCATCGGATGGGACGCCCTGGCGATCACCCTGCTGGCCTGGACCTGGCTCAAGATCTGGCCGATGGGAGCCGAGGCCACCGCAACTCATGCCACCCGGGAGGATCCGACCAGGCCTGTCAGCGATGTAATCGTGCTCAGCGCGGCTGTGGCCAGTCTGGCCGCCGTCGGCTTCTTCCTGCTCCAGGCGAGTTCGGCCAAGGGCCCGAGTCAGGACGTTCTGGCCGCCACCGGGGTCGCGACCGTTGCCCTGTCCTGGTTCGTCGTGCACACCGTGTTCGTGCTGCGGTATGCACTCCTTTACTACACCGGCCATGACGGCGGCGTGGACTTCAACCAGCCCACTCCACCCAGGTACAGCGACTTCGCCTACTTGGCTTTCACCCTCGGCATGACGTTCCAGGTCTCGGACACCGATCTTCAGAAGCCGGCCATCCGAGCCACCGCGCTACGGCACGCACTGCTGTCCTACCTGTTCGGAGCGGTCATCCTCGCCACCACGATCAACCTGGTGGCCGGGCTGGGCAGCAGCAGCGGCGGTTAGCGCTGGTGGATGCTTTCCCGGCCAATGCGGCGTAGCTTCCACCTGGGTAGTAGCGCCAAACCGTGGTTCGGTCGCCGACGAAATGATCATGCCTATGCACGAACTCGCCATCGCTCAGAGTGTGGTCGATGCTGTGCTCGACCGGTTGCCGGAGAACCGGGTGTCGCTCGTCGTCCTGCAGGTGGGAAAGCTGTCAGGTGTCGAGCCTGACGCGTTGCGGTTCTGCTTCGAACTGGTCGTCGCCGACACTGCGTTGGACGGTGCCGAACTGGAGATCGTCGAGCCGGTCGGCCTGGCCTGGTGCGAGACGTGCCGGATGGAGTTCGGCCTGAGCCGTCCGATACTGCTTTGTGCCTGCGGTAGCGCGGACGTCCGCGTCATCAGTGGCGACCAGTTGCTGATCAGCTCGGTAAAGGTGGCCTGATCATGTGCGCTACGTGTGGCTGCGGCCGCGAGGAGCAGATCCGATTCACCACGGTCGGCGCGCCGCAGGCTGGCCAACGCCGCCAACCTGCGCACCGCGACGACCACCAACACCCGCACGAACACGAACACGAACACGAACACGAACACGAACACGAACATCACTCAGAACACGCGCACGAACATGAACACCCACACCCGAACGGATCCGGGCACTCGCAGCTGTCCGGCCGCACAGTATTGCTGGAACAGCGCATCCTGGCCAAGAACGATCGGCAGGCCGACCTCAACCGGGCCTGGCTCGCCGAGCGGCAGGTCGCGGTCGTCAATCTGATGAGTGCCCCCGGATCGGGAAAGACCACGCTCCTGGAGCGAACCATCGCCGAGGTCGGCCCTCGCTTCGGATTGTCGGTCATCGAGGGCGATCAGGAAACACTGCTCGACGGTGAACGCATCCGGGCAAGCGGGTGCCGGGTCGTGCAGATCAACACCGGCGCCGGCTGCCATCTCGACGCCGACATGATGGCCCGAGGCTTGGCCGAACTCGCACCGTCGCCCGGCTCGCTGGTGGTCGTGGAAAACGTCGGCAACCTGGTCTGTCCCGCGCTCTTCGATCTGGGCGAGACCTACCGGGTTGTGGTCACGTCGGTGACCGAGGGAGCCGACAAGCCACTGAAGTATCCCCAGATGTTCGCCGCCGCGGACCTCGTCCTGATCAACAAGTCCGATCTGCTTCCGTACCTCGATGTCGAAGTCTCCGAGTTCGAGAAGAACGTCCGACAGGTGAATCCGGCCGCGCAGCTGCTTACTGTGTCGGCTACCCACGGTGACGGAATGATCGCCTGGTATGGCCGGCTCGAACTGCTTGTAACCAGGTTGACAGCTACCCCGTCTTGACAGGCCGCGGAGAGCGGCGTAGCAAGACCAATGCGTCGTGTACGCCGCAGACCACTGGCTCCGACGACGTGACAGGGCCTCCAATCGCAGGTCCTTTTCGTTGGGGATGGCGCCGATGCCAACAGCCGAAGCGATCAAAGCCGAAGACACCCTCATCCACGTCCTGTGGATAAATGCCGGGCTCAGTTGCGACGGCGATTCGGTCGCCCTCACCGCGGCGACCCAGCCCAGTATCGAGGAGATCGCGCTCGGCGCCTTGCCCGGCCTGCCCAAGATCGCCGTCCATTGGCCGCTCATCGACTTCGAGTGCGGGCCCAACGGGGGCGCGGACGACTTCCTGGAATGGTTCTTCAAGGCCGACCGGGGCGAACTCGACCCCTTCGTGCTCGTCGTCGAGGGATCGATCCCCAACGAGTCGCTGAAGGATGAAGGTTACTGGTGCGGGTTCGGCAACGACCCTGCTACTGGTCAACCGGTTACGACCAGCGAGTGGCTGGACCGGCTGGCGCCCAAGGCCCTCGCCATCGTCGCGGCCGGAACCTGCGCCACGTACGGGGGAATCCACGCGATGGCGGGGAATCCAACGGGGGCGATGGGGGTTCCTGATTACCTCGGGTGGGACTGGAAGTCCAAGGCCGGCCTACCGATCGTCTGTGTGCCGGGCTGCCCGATCCAACCGGACAACCTGTCGGAGACGCTGACCTACCTGTTGTACCAAGCCACCGGTCAGGCGCCGATGATTCCGCTGGATGAGGCCCTTCGGCCCACCTGGTTGTTCGGCAAGACGGTGCACGAAGGTTGCGATCGGGCCGGGTACTACGAACAGGGCGATTTCGCCACCGAGTACGGCTCACCGAAGTGCATCGTCAAGCTCGGCTGCTGGGGTCCGGTTGTCAAGTGCAACGTCCCCAAACGCGGCTGGATGAACGGCATGGGCGGCTGCCCCAATGTCGGCGGCATCTGCATCGGCTGCACGATGCCGGGATTCCCGGATAAGTTCATGCCGTTCATGGACGAGCCGCCGGGTGGCAAGATCTCGACCACGGCGGTCGGTGCCTATGGGACGGCCATCCGCAAACTGCGCAGCGTGACTACCAGAACGGTCGACAAAGAGCCCAAGTGGCGTCATCGCGGCGACACGCTCACCACCGGTGCCCGACGTACCTGGTAGTCCCCCCTCATGCAGCCTTCACGTGTCGCAAGAAACCGTTGCCCGTGTCAGCTGGCGCGGACTTTCAGCAGGATCTACAGGATCTATCAGTGCGAGAGGACCCGGGCATGACCTCAACGAAGGCGTCGCCGCAGCACAGCAGGAGCGCGAGCAACGGTAGCGATCTCGTCGAGATGGCGTGGGACCCGATCACTCGCATCGTCGGGAGCCTGGGCATCTACACCAAGATCGACTTCAAACAACGAGTGGTGGCCGAGTGCCACAGCACCTCGTCGATCTTCCGCGGCTACTCGATCTTCATGAAGGGCAAGGACCCTCGCGACGCGCACTTCATCACCAGTCGCATCTGCGGCATCTGCGGGGACAACCACGCGACCTGCTCCTGTTACGCCCAGAACATGGCCTACGGGGTAAAGCCACCGCACCTCGGCGAGTGGATCGTCAACTTGGGCGAAGCGGCAGAGTACATGTTCGACCACAACATCTTCCAGGAGAACCTGGTCGGCGTGGACTACTGCGAGCGGATGGTCTCCGAGACCAACCCCGGCGTGCTCGAACAGGCCAACCATGCCGAGGCGCCGCACGCCGGCGACCACGGGTACAAGACCATCGGCGACATCATGCGGTCGCTCAACCCGTTCACCGGCGAGTTCTACCGCGAGGCGCTGCAGGTCAGCCGGTGGACCCGAGAGATGTTCTGTCTGATGGAAGGACGTCACGTCCACCCGTCCACCCTCTATCCGGGTGGGGTCGGCACCGTCGCAACCATTCAGTTGATGACCGACTACATAACCCGGCTGATGCGCTACGTCGAGTTCATGAAGAAGGTCGTCCCGATGCACGATGACCTCTTCGACTTCTTCTACCAGGCTCTTCCCGGTTATGAGCAGGTCGGACTGCGCCGGACGCTGCTGGGGTGCTGGGGCTCCTTCCAGGACCCTGAGTACTGCAACTTCGATTACAAGGACATGACGCAGTGGGGCCGGAAGATGTTCGTCACGCCAGGCGTGGTGGTGGACGGCAAGCTGGTCACCACGGACCTGGTGGATATCAATCTGGGCATCCGCATCCTGCTCGGCAGTTCCTACTACGAGGACTGGGAGGGCCAGGAGATGTTCGTCAAGTACGATCCCCTCGGCAATCCGGTCGACCGCAGGCACCCGTGGAATCAACACACAAACCCGCGCCCCCGGAAGCGGGACCTCGATGACAAGTACAGCTGGGTGATGTCGCCGCGGTGGTATGACAGCAAGGACTACCTCGCGCTGGACACCGGCGGTGGCCCGCTCGCGCGGCTGTGGTCGACGGCTCTTGCCGGTCTCGTCGACATCGGTTACGTCAAGTCGACGGGTTCGAGCGTCCAGATCAACCTGCCGAAGACGATCCTCAAGCCCCCGGTCACCTTCGAGTGGAAGATCCCGCAGTGGAGCAACACCATCGAGCGCAACCGTGCGCGCACCTATTTCCAGGCCTATGCCGCAGCATGTGCCCTCCATTTTGCCGAGAAGGCGCTGGTTGAGATCCGGGCCGGGCACACCAAGACGTGGGAGTCGTTCGAGGTGCCGGACGAGGGAATCGGCTGCGGCTTCACCGAGGCCGTGCGCGGTGTCCTGTCGCACCACATGGTGATCCGCGACGGGAAGATCGCCAACTACCACCCCTACCCACCGACGCCGTGGAACGCCAGTCCTCGCGACAGCTACGGGACACCCGGTCCCTACGAGGACGCCGTACAGGGCCAACCCATCTTCGAGGAGAACGATCGGGAGCACTTCAAGGGCATCGACATCATGCGCACCGTCCGCAGCTTCGATCCGTGCCTGCCGTGCGGCGTGCACATGTACCTCGGCGAGGGCAAGACCCTCGAGAGGGTGCACACCCCGACCGGCGCGGTGGGAGCCGATTAGCTCGTCGTTATCCAGACCACCGTCGTCGCGAAGAAGGAAAGCGGATGAGCCAGCCCGAACGAACTGGTCCCGAAGTCAGCGCGGCCACGCAATTGCAGGTCAGCAGCGAGCGCATCGAGGCCCTGCTCACGGCCAGCGAGGCCGCCGGGCCGCTGGCCGCCGAACGTGCCGAGGAGCTCGTCCGCGTAGTGGTGGATCTCTATGGCGCGGGCCTGGGACGGCTGCTGGACGTGCTGCACGAAGCGGGTCGGCTGGATGACGTCGCGCTCGAAGCGCTGGCTGACGATCCACTGGTCTCCGGCCTGTTACTCGTGCATGGCCTGCATCCCTTCGATGTCTCGACGCGGGTGGCGCGGGCGCTGGATTCGGTGCGGCCCTACCTCGGATCACACGGTGGTGATGTCGAACTCGTCGGCATCACCGAGAGTGGGGTGGTCCGGCTTCGCCTGACCGGAAGCTGTGACGGTTGTTCGTCGTCCGCGGCCACTCTGGAACTGGCAGTCGAAGGCGCAGTGCGTGACGCGGCACCTGAGGTCACCGATATCGAGGTACTCGCCAGCGCTTCGGCCCCGGCGAGTGGGGTCATCCCGATCTCGAGCCTGCGGGTACGAACATCAGCGGAGCCGGCGACGCCGAGCGCGTCCTGGCAAGTCCTCGATCGCGCGGACGAGCTGATTGAGGGTCGGGCCGAAGGACGCGACGTCGCGGGCGTGGCCGTCGCGGTGTGCCGCATCGGATCTGATCTCTTCGCATTCCGCGACCGATGTCCGTCCTGTGCGACAGGATTGGCCGGCGCGGCCCTGCACCGGCTCGCCGGGGGCCCGATCGGCGCCGCGGTGCTGAGATGTCCAGGATGCGGGCTGCATTTCGATGTGCGGCGGGGCGGTGTCGGGCTGGACGGGACGGATAGCTCGAAGCCGCCTCAGATGCTGGAGCCTTTGCCGTTGTTGATCCGGGACGGCGCGGTGCAGGTGGCAACGCCCGCGACCGTAGGGGCGTGAATGCAAGCGATGAGCGCTCGCGCGAAGAGCAGGCAACCATGAGTGAGCATCGCAGCGAGGAACGAGCGAGGAGCGGAGCGAATCCAGCGATGAGCGCTCGCGCGAAGAGCAGGCAACCATGAGTGAGCATCGCAGCGAGGAACGAGCGAGGAGCGGAGCGAATCCAGCGATGAGCGCTCGCGCGAAGAGCAGGCAACCATGACA
>JAVEEN010000129.1 GCA_030840445.1 Pseudonocardiales bacterium | reverse complement strand
CAGCCATCAAGAACCGCTGATCCCGGCCCACCGGTCGAAATCCATAAACCACCACCAGATTCTCCCGCCAGGCCACGACCCGCCACCGGCAGACACACCGACTACGCAACAAGCTCCCAGGCGCGGGAAAGGGGAGTTGATCACTTGGATTCCCCGGCTCGAGCCGTCCAATGCTGCGGTCCTGCCGGATGTCTATCAAGGGTGTATCGGGGACCCGGTCAGCAACTCTGGCCAAACCCTAGGCATTCCCCTGATGTGTGCAGTGTTGTCTGGGCGCGACGCTGAGAGGGATCGGGGCTGCACGGCTGTGGCCAGCCGAGCCACCCGGCGACCGCCTTGGCAGCTACGGGCCAAGCGGACAATAGGCTCGCGAAAGGTCCACCATGAAGACCTCGGCATGCGCAATACCGCCCGACGTCTGCCGCATGGCGGCACCTGCGCTCTCTCGAGCGGCTGCGTTCGGCTGCCTCTGCGGTGGACGGTCCCCGGTGGCCGATCCATACCTGCAGGCAGTTGATTGGGCCCTTGATCGCATCACAACCGAGCCCTGTGGCCGTGGAAGAGAGCTGTTCGCGGCGATCGCGGTGCTAACCGGCCGCTACCGGGACTTCCGCTGACGACGGCATGGCCCCTCGAGGATCCCCTCGAGATCGAGGAACGGCCGGCACGTCATCTCACTCGGTCAAAAGTTGCCGTATGAGATGCAGGGCTGCGACCGTCGATCGAGTGCGCACAGCCGCTCGCGACCCGGGCACCAGAATACGTCGCGACATGGTTCGCCCCTTGCCCGAAACGCAGAGATGCACTAGTCCGATCGGTTTGCCCGGGGTCGCACCACCCGGACCGGCGATGCCCGTGATGCCTACGCCCAGGTCGGCGTGCAATCGATCTCGGGCGCCTTCGGCCAGGGCCACCGCAACCTCCGTGCTGACCGCTCCGACCTGATCGAGCAGGTCCTTGCTGACGCCGGCCAGCTCCTGCTTGGCTGCGTTCGAGTAGACCACCAAGCCGCCGAGGAGGTAGGCCGATGAGCCTGCGCGGTCCGTGAGCCGCGCGGCCAGCATACCGGCCGTGCAGGATTCAGCCGTCGCTATCGTCAGGTTCTTCTCGATGAGCCGGTCTGCGACCAGGTCGTCGACCGTCCGCCCGTCGGTCGAGAACAGCGTTTTCGGGTAGCGCTCGCCGATGGCAGCCGCGAACGAGTCGTACCTGTCTTGAGCGCTCGGCCCGAAGCGGGTCACGATCTCCAATTCACCGTCACGTAGGCAGGTGGTGATCTCCAGACCGTCCAGCCGCGTGCCGAGCTCCCGCAATGTCGCCGCGATCTCGGACTCCGAGGTTCCCCACAGCCGGAGGGTCTGCTGCGCCAGCTCGCTGCGGCCGGCCAGCGCCGACTGCACGGTGGCGTCGGCCAGCACGAGGGGCCACATGGCCTGAAGCTCCGGCGGAGGTCCTGGCAGCACGACCACAGGCGGCCCGGTCCGATCATCGGCAATCGGCACCACCAGCCCCGGGGCAGTGCCCACCGGGCTCAATACGCTTGCCCCTGCCGGTACCAGAGCCTGTTTGCGGACGCTGTCGGCGGTGGCGGCGGCATCGAGCTGCCAACCGCGTTCTGCGCTGAGCCGGGCCACAATGGCACCGATCTGCCGCTCAAGTTCAGCGTCGACAAAGGACGGCCGGCCCTGGACCTCGCCGACTATCTCAGCGGTCAGGTCATCGGCCGTGGGCCCCAGACCGCCGGTGGTGATCAGCAGGTCGAGGCCTTGGTCGGCCAGCGCTCGCAGCGACCACCGCAGATCATCCGGTCGGTCCCCGACCACGATCACCTCGGCCGTATCCACGCCGACGATCCGGAGCTGTTCGGCCAACCATGGTCCATTCCGATCGGGCACCCGGCCGGTGAGAACTTCGGTGCCGGTTACGACGATGCCTGCGCGCGATGCCATGAGGAGATCCTTCCAGTTCGCTCTACCTCGCACCCAACGCCACGAATCCGTCCTGATCGTGGCTTTCCGGACGGGTTACGATTGGAGTGCGATTCTCCCTCGGTGAGGCTGGGTCTCGACGGTGAACGCCAAGACTGCCTGAACTCAGATCGGAAGTGCCGGGATGCCGCAGAGACGACGAGCCGACGAGTTCGCCGCGTTGGCCCGTGAGCTCGCCCTCAAACCGACTCTCACCGCTACCCTGCAGGCGATTGTCGAGTACGCGGCTAGGACAATCGATGGTGCGGAGTACTCAGCGATCACCGTCAAGCAGGGCAACTCCCAATATCGAACGGTTGCCTCCACCGGGGACCTTCCGTTGCGGGTCGATGCCATTCAGTACGAAGTCGGCGAAGGCCCGTGCCTCGACGCACTTTCGGACGGTCACGTTCTCAGGTCGGACGATCTGGCTGTTGATCATCGGTGGCCGTCCTTCGGTCGCCGGGCAACGGAGACCACCGATGTGGTCAGCATGATGTCGCACCGACTCTTCCTCGAAGATGATGATGCGATCGGTGCCCTGAACCTCTACTCGCGCAAGCCTGCCGCCTTCGCCTCACTCGACACGTCGGTGCTCGACGTGCTGGCGACGCACTGCGCTGTCGCGCTCGCCCGGGCCGCGGAACACGACGAGAACCAGCATCTGCGCACGGCGTTGGACAGCAACCGGGACATCGGAGTAGCGATGGGAATCCTGATGGCCACCCAACTGGTCACGAAGCAGCAAGCCTTCGACGTACTGCGAATCGCGAGTCAACATAGCCACCGGAAACTGCGTGACGTCGCCCTGGATGTCATCGAGACCGGAGCACTGCCCGGCCTCGGATCGGTGCCTGTAGCAGATTCACTGATCGAAAATTCTGGTGATCAACTCGCCATAACCCGCGCTGTAGCCCCCGAAAAGGGAAGTGGATCACCTAGACAAGGACCTAGCGACGATCCCGCCGGGCGCCAGCCGGCCAGCACATCACCGGCTCGGTCGAGGCCGACGGTCGCAGCTACGGGTGGCCGGGGG
>JAVEEN010000118.1 GCA_030840445.1 Pseudonocardiales bacterium | reverse complement strand
TTCGTCGACCTTGTGGTGCGAAGAAAGTGCCACCGATACCGCCCAGACCCGCCGAGATCGAGGCCGCGTCGGTGAGCAGGACGGGAATGCCTGCTCCGGTGGCGATACCGGCCGCATCGATCTTGGTTGCCATCCCGCCGGTCCCGATATTCGAACCGACACCCCCTACCCGGACCAGGGCGAGGTCCTCGACGCTGCTGATGTCGGAGACCAGTTCGGCACCCGGCTTTCGGGGATCGGAGGAGTACAGGCCGTCGATGTCGGAGAGCAGGACCAACGCGTCAGCCTGGACGAGATGGGCCACCAGCGCGGCAAGACGATCGTTGTCACCGAATCGGATCTCATGGGTGGCCACGGTGTCGTTCTCGTTGACAATCGGGATCACGCCGAGCGCCAGCAGCCGTTCGAACGTGCGGACCGCATTGCGGTAGTGACCGCGCCGATGCAGGTCGTCAGCGGTGAGCAGCACCTGTCCCACGGTCAGGCCGTGCCGAGCGAAGGCAGCGGCATAGCGTTCGGCCAGCAGGAGTTGTCCCACGCTCGCCGCCGCCTGCTGGGTGGCCAGATCACGCGGCCGGCTCTTGAGTCCCAGCGGCCCGATGCCTGCGGCGATGGCTCCGGAGGACACCAGCACGACCTGCTGACCGGCCGCGCGGCGGGCCGCAAGCGCGTCCACCAACGACTCGATTCGCGCAGGCTCGAGCCGACCGCGATAGGTCAGCGAAGACGAACCCACCTTGACGACGGTTCGCCCCGCGGTGGCCAGCGCCGACCGGGTCACGACCACTGCTTCAGTCCTCGTCATCGGCCGACGCTCCGCGCGCCATCCGGGCCTCCACCAACAACTCGTCATCGGACAGATGGGCCCGGCGCGCCTTCTTGGCCGCCAGACGATCGTCGGCGTTGGGGCGGCTCACATCCTCCAGCCGCTCGTCAGACCCCCGCCGGGTCGGCAGGTAGGCCTCGTCGGCCATACCCGCGGTCGGCTCGAAATCGAAGACGTAGTCGCCGATGGTCACGGTCGCGCCGGGCATGGCGCCTAGCTTGGCCAACTGCTGTTCCACGCCGAGCCGGGCCAGCCGATCAGCCAGGTAGCCGACCGCCTCATCGTTGTCGAACTGCGTCTGGCGGACCCAGCGCTCAGGTTTGGTTCCGCGCACGAGGAAGGCGCCTGGCTCCTGCGGGTCGGGCTCCACGCTGAAGCCGGAATCGTCGACCGAGCGTGGCCGGATGACGATCCGCGCCGGGGCCAGGGCTTCCTGACCGGCGCGGTGCTCCTCGACCATCGCAGCCATGGCGAAGTTCAGCTCGCGCAACCCGGCGTGCGAGACCGCGGAGATGGGGAACACCCGGTACCCGCGCGAGGTCAGTTCCTCGGTCACGAATTCGGCAAGCTCTGCCGCTTCGGGCACGTCGACCTTGTTCAGGGCGACCAGTCGCGGACGCTCCAGAAGATCGCCGAGGGCCGACTCGTACTGCCCGAGCTCGCTCTCGATCGCTTCCAGATCGCTGATCGGGTCTCGGCCCGGTTCGAGGGTGGCGCAATCCAGGACGTGTAGGAGCACCGCACAGCGTTCGATGTGGCGCAGGAAATCCAATCCGAGTCCCTTGCCTTCGGCGGCACCGGGAATCAAGCCGGGGACGTCGGCGATCGTGAAAGTGGTGCCCCCGGCGCTTACGACCCCCAAGTTGGGGACCAGAGTGGTGAACGGGTAATCGGCAATCTTGGGCCGTGCGGCCGACAGAGCAGCGATCAGCGAGGACTTGCCCGCCGAAGGAAATCCGACCAAGCCGACGTCGGCCATGGATTTGAGCTCGAGGACGACGTCGAAGGCTTCGCCGGGCTCGCCGAGCAGCGCGAACCCAGGCGCCTTGCGACGGGTGGAGGCCAGCGCGGCATTACCCAGGCCTGCCCGGCCGCCGTGCGCGACCACGAACCGGGTGCCGGCACCCGTCAGATCAGCCAGGACCTCGCCGTTCGCGTCATGGACCACGGTGCCCTCTGGGACGAGCAGTTCCAGATCCCCGCCGTCGGCACCATTGCGATGCTTGCCCGCACCCGGCTTGCCGTTGCCGGCCTTCTGATGCGGGTGGTGGTGGAAGTCCAGCAGGGTGTGAATTTGCGGATCTACGATCAGCACGACGTCCCCGCCACGGCCACCATTGGCGCCGTCCGGGCCGCCCAGCGGCTTGAACTTCTCCCGGTGGACCGAGGCACAGCCGTGCCCACCATTTCCGGCGGTCACATGCAGGACCACCCGGTCAACGAAACTCACCACGCCGGTGCTCCTATCTCTGGCCGTCCGAGGGATCTCGGGGTTCGTGCGCCGCCCACGACCTCGACAGAGCCGAGGTCGTGGCGATGCGTTGGTGTCGTGCTGGTGACCAACATCGCCTCTAACGCAAAAGAGCGGGTCCCGGCATCCCGGGCCCGCTCTGGTGCGAGAAAGCTAACTGTCGGTGCGTACCAGTCGTGCGGGCTCTCAGGCCTCGACCGGGACGATGCTGACTGTCTTGCGTCCGCGGCGCTCGCCGAAAAGCACATTGCCGTCAGCAAGGGCGAACAGCGTGTCGTCGCCGCCGCGGCCGACCAGGTCCCCCGGGTGGAACTTGGTACCACGCTGACGAACGATGATCTCACCCGCATTGACCAGCTGGCCGCCGAAGCGCTTGACGCCGAGTCGCTGGGCGGCGGAGTCGCGACCGTTGCGGGAGCTGGATGCACCCTTCTTGTGTGCCATGAGGTTACTTCTCTCCCTTAGCAGTACTGCCGTTGTCGATACCGGTCACCTTGACCTGCGACAACTTCTGACGGTGACCGATCCGCTTGTGGTAGCCGGTCTTGTTCTTGAACTTATGGATCTTGATCTTCGGGCCCTTGATCTGGCCCAGGACCTCACCGGTGACCGACACGGCAGCGAGTGCAGTGGCGTCAGTGGTGACGTCCTCACCGTCGACGAGCAGGATGGCTGGTAGAGCGACGCTGGCGCCGGCGGCAACGTCGAGCTTCTCCACCGTGACGACGTCACCGACCGCGACCTTGTACTGCTTGCCGCCGGTTTTGACGATGGCGTACATCGTAAATTCACTCCTGTCGAACAGCTATCGAAATCTAGGGTGCGCACCGGCACCTGGCCAGCGCCGAAGGTATCCGGCCGCTGACGGTAGGTGGTGCTCAGCTACACAGTAGTAACGGCCCACTCCCGTCGGGCTGTGGGCCGTTGTACAGATTACGGTACGACGGCCCCTGCAAGCAAAGCGGCTACCCGGCCGACCGGTCTTCACCGACCGACGCGGTTGCCGTAACAGCCGCCGGTGGCCCGGCCGGACGGCTCGCGGCCCGCCGTCGACGGGGACGGCCGTTGGCGGCTGCCGTCCCAGCCGGTGGCGCGCTCTCGCCGGCGGCCGACGTCGCAGCCACTGCCGGGACTGACGTCGGTTTGGATACCGGCTCGGACGGCTCGGTCGCCAAGTCCGGCGTTGCGCCGGATTCGGCGACCGCCGCGGGCACGACGCGGTCGAGCTGGTCGGCACTTGGTTCCAGGTCGGCACGCGACTGCAGGTCGGCACCGGTCTCGTCATGATGTGAGGTGGCCGCCGCAATGGCCGCGATCGCACTCGCGGCAGCCCGGCGCTTCTCAGCCTCCACGGCCTGAGCCGCAGCATCCGGCACCTCGGCGCCCGGACCGGCCTTGGCCTTACGACCGCGCTTACCGCGACCGCGAGGCTCCTCCTCCAGCGACGTCATCGCAACGGCGTTGCCAGGCCGTCCTTCCACCGGATCCGTGTGCACGATCACGCCGCGGCCCTTGCAGTGTTCACAGGGCTCGCTGAACGCTTCGAGCAGGCCCTCGCCGACGCGCTTGCGGGTCATCTGCACGAGCCCGAGCGAGGTCACCTCGGCGACCTGATGCTTGGTGCGGTCCCGCCCGAGGCATTCGGTCAGTCGGCGCAGCACGAGGTCGCGGTTGCTCTCCAGCACCATGTCGATGAAGTCGATGACGATGATGCCACCGACATCGCGCAGCCGCAGTTGCCGCACGATTTCTTCCGCGGCTTCCAGGTTGTTTCGCGTGACCGTCTGCTCGAGGTTGCCGCCGGAGCCGGTGTACTTGCCGGTGTTGACGTCGATGACGACCATGGCTTCAGTCCGGTCGATCACCAGGGAGCCGCCCGAGGGCAGATACACCTTGCGGTCCAGCGCCTTAGTCAGTTGCTCGTCGACCCGCAGATCGTGGAAGAGGTCCGATTCCGCGGTGTGCAGCGAGATCCGATCGGCCAGATCGGGTGCGACGTCGGACACGTAGTCGGAAATCGTGGCGTAGCTGTCCGAACCCGCGACGACCAGCTTCTTGAAATCGTCGTTGAACACGTCGCGAACGACCCGGATGGCCAGGTCCGGTTCGCCGTAGACCAAACTCGGCGAATCCGAGGACTTCTCGGATTTCTTGGCGATCGAGTCCCACTGCGCCTTCAGTCGCTCGACGTCGCTGACCAGGTCGGCTTCGGAGGCGCCTTCGGCCGCAGTCCGGACGATCACGCCGGCGTCCTCGGGAACGACTTTCTTCAGAATTGCCTTCAGCCGGGTGCGCTCGACGTCGGGCAGCTTGCGACTGATGCCCGTCATTCCGCCGCCGGGTACGTAGACCACGAAGCGGCCGGGCAGCGAGATCTGACTGGTGAGCCGGGCACCCTTGTGACCGATCGGATCCTTGGTGACCTGCACCAGCACCATGGCACCCGAACTGAGCGCGTTCTCGATCGCCCGTGACTTGCCCTCGAGACCAGCTGCGTCCCAGTTCACCTCACCGGCGTAGAGCACTCCGTTGCGACCGCGACCGATGTCGATGAAGGCGGCTTCCATGGACGGCAGCACGTTCTGCACACGACCGAGGTAGACGTTGCCGACCGCGCTGGATGCGCTGGCACGGGTGACGTAGTGCTCGACCAGGATGTCGTCCTCGAGCACGGCGATCTGGGTCCGGTCACCGGTCTGGCGAACGGCCATCACTCGATCGACGGCCTCGCGGCGGGCGAGGAAATCGGCCTCGGTCAGGATCGGCGCGCGACGCCGTCCGGAGTCCCGATTGTCACGACGTCGCTGACGCTTGGCCTCGAGCCGGGTCGAGCCCTTGACGCCACGCACCCCGTCGGAGTCTGCCTCACTGCCGCGTCCGCCACCGGAGGAACGCGCCTCGCGCACGTGGACCACAGTGTTGGGCGGATCGTCGTCGGCGCCGGTATCCGATCCAGCGGCGTCGTCACTGCCGGACGAGCGGCGACGGCGGCGGCGGCGGCGGGCACTGGCCGACAGTGCGGCCTCGGCAACCTCCTCCGCGTGATCGACCTCGTCTTCTGCATCGTCGTCGTTCTCGATCGAATCGAGCAACGCGGCCTCGGCCACGCTGTCCTCGGAGGTCTTGTCGACGCTGTCGTTCTGGTTGTCGCCGGTACGGCTGCCCCGCCCCCGGCGTCCACGACGACGGCGGCGGCGGCCGTTGCCGCCCTCGCCAGATTCGTCGTCGGCTCCGGTGTCGCTGCTGTCGGATTCCGGAGCATCCGGGTCGGCAGCGTCCTCGACCGCGTTCGTCGGCGACGCCGGCGCGCCAGCACCGCCGCTGGTGTGGGCGCTGGCGTGGGCGCCGGTGTGATTCTCGCTGTCATCGACTAGGCCGGGCTGAGCGGCGGCTGCCTCAGCCAGGCTGGCTGTCGCTTTGGCCGAACTGCGGCGGCGGCGCTGCGGCGGAGCCGAATCTGATGGCGGCTGGAAGACTATGGAGGGCGCAGCGGGAGCTACGACTGCTGCGACCTCAGCTGCCGCAACCTCGGCAGCGGGGACATCAGTTGCTCGGAGATCAGCGGCCGGGACATCACCCGCCGGGACCTCCGATCCGGCTTGCGGTGTCGCAACCGCGATGGACGCAGCCTTGCTGGCCCGCTTGCGCGGTGTCCGCTTAGGCGGCACAGCAGGCTCAGCGGCGCCGGGCTGAGCGTGGGATCCGCCGTTATCGATCGTGGCGGGCGCCGTGACTGCGGGCGCCTCCCCTGACCCGGAGTCGTTGGCGGACGGGTCGGCAATGGTGGCCGGGGCAACCTTCTTCGGAGCGGCCTTGCGGGGCCGCGCCGCTTTCTTGGGGCGCTCGGCGCCGGTATCGGCCGCCGATGCGCCCGCCACAGAGGTGCCGCCGTCGGGCGCAGCTTCGGCTTCGGCCGGGGCATCAGCACCGAGGCCTCCGGCGGCCTCGTTGGCCACCACCTTGCGGCCGGTCCTGGCGGATCTGGCCTTGACGGCCGCGACTTTGGTGCCTGCAGCCTTCGCGCCACTGCTGCTGCCGGCTGCGGGTTCGGTGGGTGCGGCTTCGCTAGCAGCGTGTTCGGTGGCCGTGGCTTCGCTGGCTCCGGGTTCGATAGCTCCGGTCGGGATGGCCCCGTCGGCGCTCGTCGACTTGCGGGGAGCGCGTTTGGCCGGGGTCTTGCGGACCGCCTTCTTCGGCGCGGCGGAGCCGCCGTCGGATCTGGCTTGCGCTGTGGGGGGCTGTTCTGAGGTGGGGTTCT
>JAVEEN010000098.1 GCA_030840445.1 Pseudonocardiales bacterium | reverse complement strand
CGGGTGGTCTCCTGGAACGACGCCGCCGACAACCACGAGTCCGTGGTCAACGAGGCCTTCGTGATCCCCATCAGCACCGGACGACCCGAAGCCGGCTCGCCACCTTCGGCAACCACCCGACGGTTCTCCGCCTCGAACTTGGCACGCTCGATCAGCGAACCAGGCAGGAACTCGGTGGCACCGGAGTCGATCACCGTGATGCGCTTGAGCATCTGCCGGATGATCACCTCGATGTGCTTGTCATGGATGGCCACACCCTGGCTGCGGTAGACCTCCTGGACCTCGCGCACCAGGTGCAGCTGCACCTCGCGCGGGCCCATGATCCGCAGCACGTCGTGCGGGTTGACCGCACCGGCGACGAGCTGCTGGCCGACCTCGACCCGGTCGCCGTCGCTGACGAGCAGCCGGGCACGCCGCAGGATCGGGTACTCGATCTCTTCGGTGCCGTCGTCCGGGGTCACGATGAGCTTGCGACCCGAACCCTTGCCGGTGCCTTCGACCTCTTCCATCCGGACCCGTCCGGTGGCCTCGCTGATCGGTGCCACGCCCTTGGGGACGCGGGCTTCGAACAGCTCGGCGACGCGGGGCAGACCGTGCGTGATGTCGTCACCGGCGATACCGCCGGTGTGGAAGGTACGCATGGTCAGCTGGGTGCCGGGCTCGCCGATCGACTGGGCGGCGATGATGCCCACCGCCTCGCCGACGTCCACCAGCTTGCCGGTGGCCAGCGAGCGGCCGTAGCAGCTGGCGCAGGTGCCCAGCGCCGATTCACAGGTCAGCACGCTGCGAACCCGTACCTCGGAGACGCCGCGAGCGACGAGCTCCTCGATCAGCACGTCACCGAGATCGGCGCCGGACGGGGCGACGACCACGCCATCGGCCTCGACGTCTTCGGCGAGCACCCGGGCATACACGCTGGTCTCGGCGTGGCTGTCCTTGATCAGCCGGCCGTCGGCACCCGCGGCCGCGATCGTCAACTTGACGCCACGCTCGGTACCGCAGTCGTCCTCACGGATGATGACGTCCTGCGACACGTCGACCAGACGACGGGTCAGGTAGCCCGAGTCCGCCGTCCGCAGCGCGGTGTCGGCGAGACCCTTGCGGGCGCCGTGGGTGGAGATGAAGTACTCCAGCACCGACAGGCCCTCACGGAAGTTGGCCTTGATCGGACGCGGGATGATCTCACCCTTGGGGTTGGCCACCAGACCACGCATAGCCGCGATCTGCCGCATCTGCATCATGTTTCCGCGGGCACCGGAGTTCACCATGATGTACACCGGGTTGGTCTTCGGGAAGTTGGCTTCCATCTCCTTGGAGACTTCGCTGGTCGCCTTCGTCCAGACCTCGACGAGCTCCTGACGACGCTCGTCGACGGTGATCACACCGCGCCGGTACTGCTTCTCGATCTTCTCCGCGTCCGCCTCGTAGCGCTCGAGGATCTCGGCCTTGCGCGGCGGGGTGACTACGTCATCGATCGCGATGGTGATACCCGAACGGGTGGCCCAGTGGAAGCCAGCCGCCTTCAGGTTGTCCAGCGCCCGGGCCACGTCGACCTTCGGGTAGCGCTCGGCAAGGTCGTTGACGATCTGGCCGAGCTCCTTCTTGGTCACCTCGTAGTTCACGAACCGGTAGTCGGCCGGCAGCGTGTCGTTGAAGATCGTGCGTCCCAGCGTGGTTTCGACGAGCAGCGGCTCGCCGGCCTGCCAGCCTTCCGGGGCAACCCACGGCTCACCGTTGCCGTTGTCGACATTGGTGATGCCCTGCAGCCGGATCTTGACCGGAGCCTGCAGCCCGAGCGCCTTGGCGTCGCGGGCCATGATCGCCTCGGCCGGCGAGGAGTAGGCCTGGCCGTGCCCGATCTGCTCCGGGCGCACGGTCGACAGGTGGTACAGGCCCAGAATCATGTCCTGGGTCGGCATCGTCACCGGACGGCCGTCAGCCGGCTTGAGGATGTTGTTGGTCGACAGCATCAGCACCCGGGCCTCGGCCTGGGCCTCGGCCGACAGCGGCAGGTGAACCGCCATCTGGTCACCGTCGAAGTCGGCGTTGAACGCGGTGCAGACCAGCGGGTGGATCTGGATCGCCTTGCCCTCGACCAGTTGCGGTTCGAAGGCCTGGATGCCGAGCCGGTGCAGGGTCGGTGCGCGGTTGAGCAGCACCGGGTGCTCCCGGATCACCTCTTCCAGAACGTCCCAGACGACCGGACGAGCACGCTCGACCATCCGCTTGGCGGACTTGATGTTCTGGGCGTGGCTCAGATCGACCAGCCGCTTCATCACGAACGGCTTGAACAGCTCCAGGGCCATCTGCTTGGGCAGGCCGCACTGGTGCAGCTTGAGCTGTGGACCGACCACGATGACCGAACGGCCGGAGTAGTCCACGCGCTTGCCGAGCAGGTTCTGCCGGAACCGGCCCTGCTTGCCCTTGAGCAGGTCAGACAGCGACTTCAACGGCCGGTTACCCGGGCCGGTGACCGGACGGCCACGACGGCCGTTGTCGAACAGCGCGTCGACGGATTCCTGCAGCATCCGCTTCTCGTTGTTGACGATGATCTCGGGCGCACCGAGGTCGATCAGTCGCTTGAGGCGGTTGTTGCGGTTGATCACGCGGCGGTACAGGTCGTT
>JAVEEN010000094.1 GCA_030840445.1 Pseudonocardiales bacterium | reverse complement strand
ACCTCCCTTCGGATCTCCCGTATCCTGGCCGACCTGGGGCATCATGGTTGACCTCGGCGTAGCGCAGGCCGCGCTGACGGCAGAGTGGTTCACTCGGCTGGGTGCTGCGCGAAGTCGGTGAACCGGCGCGCCACCACGCGCGTATACCAGCACGAAGGGCAAGCGGGCCGGCGTTCGCAGCGGTCCCCAGAGCACTCTGGCGGAGGGCGGTTGGCGGTATGAGCGGCCGGTTCTGGACGTGGGCGCGGCTGCTGGGCGGCGCAGCGACCTTGGCCGTACTCGTCTTGAGCCTCGGTACCGGCCCATTCCTCGACGGCATGCGCCGAACCGCCTGGTTGCCGCTGGCAGTGGCTGCCGCCATCGCACTGCCAACCACCGTCTGTTGCGCGTGGCGCTGGAGCCTGGTCGCCCGCGGTCTCGGGGTCAGCGTGCGGCTGCCTGCCGCAATCGGTGCCTACTACCGGTCGCAATTCCTCAACACGACATTGCCTGGCGGCATCGTGGGTGACGTCCACCGCGCAGTGCGCCACGGTCGCCACGTCGGTGATGTAGGCAGGGGCCTGCGCGCCGTCGCATGGGAACGCACGGCGGGACAGTTGGTGCAAATGATGCTGGCGGTGATTGTGCTGGTGCTGCTGCCGTCGCCCGTGCGCTCATTCATGCCCGTCGTCGTCATTTCGGTGATCGCCGGCGGACTGGGCGCGGTAGTCCTGAGCCGGGCAATGCCGCACGGCGCATCCTCGCGCTGGGCGCGGGTGTTGCGCGCGGCAACCGCCGATCTCCGCGAAGGGCTGCTGGCGCGGCGCGCCTGTCCCGGCATCGTGCTCGCCTCCGCCGTGGTCGTGGCCGGCCACACGATGACCTTCCTGATCGCCGCGCGGACCGCCGGATCGACGGCGTCCACTGTCCGATTGCTGCCGCTGGCGCTGCTGGTGCTACTGGCCATGGGCGTCCCCACGAACATCGGCGGGTGGGGACCACGTGAGGGCGTGGCCGCTTGGGCATTCGGCGCGGCCGGGCTGGGCGCGGCTCAGGGCGTCGCCACCGCCGTGGTGTACGGCGTCATGGTTTTCGTCGCCAATCTTCCTGGTGCGGGTGTCTTGATCGCGTCGTGGCTGCTTCGTACCGCCCCGGGCGCGGCGGCTCACCCGCGGTGGCGGCCGTGGATCACCGCCAGCCAGGAAGGCGCCGCGCATGGCTGACCGGCCGTACACCCTGCTCAGCTGCAGCGTATCGATCGACGGCTACCTCGACGGCGCGACCGAGAAGCGGCTGCTGCTGTCCAATGACGCCGACCTGGACCGCGTCGACGCCGTGCGCGCTACGTGCGACGCGATCCTGGTTGGCGCGGCCACTGTCCGTAAGGACAACCCGCGGCTACTGGTCCGCGCTCAGCAGCGGCGAGACAAGCGGGTCGCCTGCGGCCGCCAGCCCTCACCGATCAAGGTGACGGTGACCGGCCGTGGGCAGTTGGACACCTGCGCGAAGTTCTTCACCGCCGGTGACACCGAGAAACTGGTGTACTGCGCCAGTGCGGCGGTAGCCGAGGCTCGGGATCGGCTCGGCTCGGTGGCGACCGTGGTCGACGGCGGCGAGCCGGTTGATATGCGGCGCCTCAGCGAGGACCTTTATGCCCGCGGCGTGCAGCGGCTGATGGTCGAGGGCGGCGGGATGATGCACACCCAGTTTTTGACGGCCGACCTCGCAGATGAGCTGCAGCTGGTGGTAGCACCGTTCTTCGTGGGCGACTCAGGGGCCCGACGGTTTGTCAGCGACGGCCGGTTTCCGTGGCATCCGGAGCGGCGGGCGAGGCTGGCGGAGGTGCGTCGGATCGACGATGTTGTGCTGCTGCGGTATGCGCTTTCGGCACGATTCCTGCTGGACTGACCAGTGCGGGCCCGCTGGGTCAGCCCAGCCAGCTACGTTCTTACCAGCCAGCTACGTTCTTACAGGTACGTCCCGGCCCCGGCCGTAGCCTCCGGCGGCATAGGCCGCCATTGTTCGCGGTAGTCGGGGTGGTCGTCGTAGGGCTCGGCCAGTACGGCCAAGTAGAAGCGGGCCGCGTCCGCGAGCGCGGCGTCCTTCATCCGTTCCCGCCAGCCGTCCACCACTGGCGCATGAGCTTCCTGTCCCGTCCACAGCGCGAGAAGTTGCCGTCTCGCCGCAATCTCGGCCTCGACATACGGATCGCCTGCGCCGTGACGGCGAATGATCTGATCTCGCTCCGCCGACCGGGCCAGCAAGAACTCAGCGAGCGTCATGATCTCGGACGCTAGCGTGTTATCGCGAGTGGTCGCAACCCCGAAGGGGTGGCGTCAGCAGCCACGCATCGGCAGCCACGGTGGAATCGGCAGCTGGATCTCGGTCACACCTGACATTACTACTCACGGGTATTAGTTACCTTTTGGCTCGCAGAGCAATCGCGACCGGGGCCTGTGCCTGCACGTCTCCGGTCGTTGAACTGTAAGCGCATGCCGCGCATCGAAAACGGCCTGCTCCCCTGCAAGGGAGCGGGCCGTTTGGGCGTGTTCGGCGCAGATCTTTGGCCATCGTCTCGGGCTGCCGCTACCGCTTCTGTCGGACAAGCCTTCCGCACGGTGCGCCAGCACAGCCCGCGTCGTGTTCTCGCCAGCCCTCGCTGCGCCGCTGCGCTTGGCCAATGACGTTAGCGGCCGTAGCTGTCAGGTTCGAGTCGGCGGCAGCCGGGCTGAGAAGCAGCTCGTACGCGGCTGCCATGTCGAGGTTGTGCTGATACGTGAGGACACCTTTGGCCTGCTCGATCGTCGTGCGGGCCTGCAGCGCCCGCTGCACATTGGCGGTCACCTGCTCGAGAGTTGAGGTCGGCGCTTTGCACGATGACGACGGTGGCGATGTCTGCAAACGCTTGGCCGAGGGTGATCGCACCGCCGTCGGCATCCAGAGTCTCGGCGTGATGGGAAATGCGGCCATGGACGTGCTGGGGCCCGGTTGCATTAACGCCGATCTCGTGTGGCAGTTGCCACCGTTACAGGGCTCTCATGCAAGATCGGCAGACACCGTTGTCGGTGTGCCACGCGATACTCGACCCATGGCGTATGACGAGGAACTAGCCAACCGGATCCGGGAGGTTGTCCAGGGAGAGCACGGCCTGGCCGAGAAGCGAATGTTCGGCGGCCTTGCATTCCTGATCGACGGCAATATGGCAGTCAGTGCGAGTGGCCAAGGCGGCCTGCTGTTGCGCGTCGATCCTGCGCAGTCCGCGTCCCTGATCAGCGAGCCCCACGCGCGGCGCTTCGAGATGCGTGGCCGAGAGATGGATGGCTGGCTGCGGATCGACGTCGCAGCCCTCGAAACCGAGGCCGACCTCCGACGGTGGGTGCGTTCAGGGGTCAGCTACGCCCGGTCGCTCCCGCCGAAATAGCCGCGACCACCAGCACCGGGCTAGCCGCGCGGGTAGTCGTCGTCCTCTTCGCCGTCCACTGGCATCGCCTGCTCGAGACGATCCGCCGGATCGACAAGGTCCGCCGGGTCCACGACGTCCGCGTCGGACGCCAGCTCGTCGGGGATCAGCGCTGTCTCCGGTTCGTCGCTCACCGCTTCCGGGTCGGCTGGGATTGCCTGTTCGAGGCGGTCCGCCTCGGGGACCTCCCCCGTCGGATCGATGCTGTGTTCGGCCATTGCTCCTCCTCCTTGTCGGCTCGCAGTTGGGCGTTCTGTGTCTCCAGGTCCAAAACCATGGCTATGCCCGCAAGATTGAGACCGGCATCGAGTAGGGCGCCTATGCGGCGTAACCGGACGAGGTCATTGCCGCTATATCGGCGGGTGCCGCCGTCGGTGCGGTCCGGCTCCAGCAGCCCGCGAGCCTCGTACAACCGGAGGGTCTGGACGCCCATGCCGACCAACTCGGCCGCGACCGAGATGCCATACACGGCTTGCTCGACGTCAGGATTCGGGCCGTTCATCGAGAGATCCCTTCCGCTGGCAACTGACACTTGCAACAATATGCCACGCGTGCTACAACAAATCTATAGCGCCTGCCACAGATCGACAGTCGTCATCTGGTGGCCAACAACAGCATCAGAGTCAGACGATGGAGGTGGAAACGATGCTGATGCGCACCGACCCATTCCGTGAACTGGACCGGCTTACCCAGCAGGTGATGGGGACCAACGGTACGCTCGCCCGGCCCTCGGTGATGCCGATGGACGCTTGGCGGGACGGAGAGCAGTTTGTGGTCGAGTTCGACCTGCCCGGGGTCAACCTGGACTCGATCGACCTTGATGTCGAGCGCAATGTCGTCACCGTGAGGGCCGAGCGTCCGCCGCGCGACGGCGAAACTGAGATGATCGCTGCGGAACGTCCCCGCGGTGTGTTCAGTCGGCAGCTGATCCTCGGTGACAACCTCGACACCGACAACATCGCCGCAACCTACAACGCCGGGGTCCTATCCCTGCGCATCCCTGTAGCCGAGCAGGCCAAGCCCCGCAGGATCGTGATCAGCAACAAGGGCGAAGACCGCCACGCCATCAACGACTGAAGGGAGGCCGTGACGGTCAAGATGTCCACCAGTGGATCGAATGCCGTGCTCACCGAGGACGAGCAGTTCCTGGCGTTGCTATGCGGGGACGAGGACCTGCTGCGGGCGGAATTCGACGTGATCATCGCCGCGGAGTGGCCGGGCACTCCAGCGCGCCCTCCCGGCGCTGACTCCGCCGACGAACGTGCCGTCCCTGCCTCGCGGCCGAGTTCAAGCGCCGGCCAGCGCAGGCCGCCGAACAGGCTATGGCACCCCGGTATTGCCGAGTGGTCCCGGCAACGCTCACCCCCGGCAGGCCCGCCAGGCGACTAGCCCTCCTCATCCGCGGTCCCGGCCGACTGTCGGCCGGGACCGCAACCAGACAGCGCCCGCTTCGATTGACAGTCAAGCCAACCCCGATTCGCCCCCGCACATTGGCTCCTTGTCGTAGGTGGCCACTAGGTCTAACGTGCGAACTGCGACACGAGGGTGCCGACGCGGAGGAGTCCGAATCGGGAGGCGTGATGCTTAACAACAGCACAGTTACGGCCAACATCCCAGCCGGTGATCTCAAAAGGGCGCGCGATTTTTACGCCGGCAAGTTGGGGCTCACGCCGTCCTTCGAGATGGATGGCGTCATGCTGGTTTACAAGACCGCCGGCGGGTCGACCTTCAGCGTCTACGAGACGCAATACGCCGGGCAAGCCGGCCACACCATCGCCCAGTGGCACGTCGATGACGTAGCGGCCGAAGTGCGTGAGCTCAAAGCCAAAGATGTCACCTTCGAGGAATACGACATGCCGGGTGTCTCCTGGAAGGACGGCGTCGCCACCATTGAGGGTATGGGGAAAGCTGCCTGGTTCAAGGACAGCGAGGGAAATATCCTCTGTCTGGATGACGGCCTACCTGGCGCCTGATCAGGTCCGCTGAACAGGCCGGCCAGGCGAGCTGGTCTCATGCGGCAGCGATGAACGCGGCGCAGCGAGTCCGAGTGATTGGTCCCGCAGAGATTGCAATGCGCCTGCTCGACCGGCGCCGAGTTGGCTGCTGAATCATCCAGACTGGCGTGGCAGGCGGGAACATCGCACATGCACCTTCTGCTGTGGCTGCGGGAGCGTGACCGCGGCTGGGGGGCGCTGCGTCGCGCCGGACGCACCGCGGTCGTCATGCCTGCGACGTTTGCCCTGGGCGAAAAGGTGATCGGCAACGCGACGATAGCTACGTTTGCGGCGTTCGGCTCGTTCGCTCTGCTGTTGCTGGTCGATTTCAGCGGACCGATGCGCGACCGCCTGCAGGCCCAGGTGGCGCTGTCCGTCGTGGGTGCCCTGCTGGTATGTGGGGGGACGCTCGCGTCGCGCGCTCCCTGGCTGGCGGCGGTGGCGATGGCCGCGGTTGGGTTCGGACTCATCTTCGCTGGCGTTGTCAGTTCGGTGTTGGCCGGGGCAACTACGTCCCTGTTGTTGGCGTTCATCTTGCCGGTGTCACTGAAGGCACCCGTGTCATCGATCCCGGAGCGTGTCGCAGGCTGGGCAATGGCCTCCGTCGCGGCCTTGATCGCAGTCGCGCTGCTGTGGCCGACACCGGCACAGGATCCCCTCCGCGCGCAGGCCTCGCAGGCATGCCGGGCCCTCGCCGCGCGGCTTCGCGCGGAGATCCGTCAGCTCAGCGACGACGGCAGCGGCTTGGACGGCGTAGATCCTGACGCAGCCGACGCGCAGGCCGACATCGCGGTCGGTACGTTGCACAAGATCTTTCTGGCAACTCCATACCGCCCGACCGGGCTGAGTACCCCTGCCCGGACCGTGGTACGGCTGGTGGACGAGCTGAACTGGTTGAACGCCGTCGTGATCAACTCGGCAGCGCCGCACGCCCATGGGGTCGAGGTCAACGGCGCGGTTTCCGAGGTCAAGTGGGCAGCGGCGTCGGTGCTCGAATGCGGTGCTGACCTGCTCGCCGTACGGGGCGGCCAACCGGATGCCTTGGAGGCGGCACTCGCCGGGCTTCGCCAGGCGCTAGCCACCATGGAGCAGAACGCAACCACCGAATTGCCGATCCAGCGGGTGCCCGACGGCTCCGACGGGCCGGCCACCGACGAGCGCTTCAGGGAGATCGTGACGGCCCTCGATCCAAGTTTCCGGGCGCAGGAACTGAGCTTTGTCGTGTCGCAGATAGCCCGCAACATCGCCCTGACCTCAGCCGCTGAGCGACGCACCTGGCTGGACAGGGTGCTGGGTCGCCAGCCCGCAGGTTTGGTCAGCACGCTGTCGGCTGCACAACAGCGCGCTGCAGCTCACGCTGAGCGGCACTCGGTGTGGTTGCACAACAGCGTGCGCGGGGCGGTCGGGCTCGGAGCGGCGGTGTTCGTCGCGAACCTGAGCGGCCTGCAGCACTCGTTCTGGGTCGTGCTCGGCACCCTTTCGGTGTTGCGTTCCAACGCCTTGAACACTGGAGAGAGTGTTGTCCGTGGCCTTCTGGGCACGGCGTCGGGGTTCATCGTCGGCGCGGCCATGATTGCTGCCATCGGCACCAACACCGCCTTGCTCTGGTTCCTGTTGCCGGTGGCAATCCTGTTCGCCGGGATCGCACCCGCCGTGATCTCGTTCGCCGTCGGCCAGGCGGCATTCACGGTAACGCTGGTGATCCTCTTCAACATCATCGCGCCGGCGGGATGGCGGGTCGGTCTCCTGCGGGTGGAGGACGTGGCGATCGGCTGTGCCGTGAGCCTCGTCGTCGGGCTGCTCTTCTGGCCACGCGGCGCGGCCGCCGCGCTGGGCAACGCGCTCGCTGAGGGATATGTCGAAAGCGCGCGATTTCTCACCGCTGCTGTTGAGTTCGGCCTGTTGCGCTGCGACGATCAGGCGCCGGGCCTCGCAAACTCGCCGGCGCCCAGCGACCAATCCGTCCAGGCAGCCGCAGCATCACGCCGACTGGATGACACGTTCCGCAGCTATCTCGCCGAGCGTGGCCCGAAGCCCGTGCCGCTGTCTGCGATCACCGGCCTTGTCACCGGCGTTGCCAGCCTACGACTGGCCGCCGATGCCATCGTGGATCTTTGGCAGCGAGACGACGGACAAGCAGCTGGCGACAGGGCCGCGGCCAGGAAGGAACTGCAATCGACCAGTCGCCTGGTGCAGAGTTGGTACGACGATCTCGCGGCTAGCCTGACCGGCCGGGCGGAGACTCCGGATCCGCTCGACCGCGACATCGAGGCTGACCGGCGACTGATCGACGCGGTGCGCCGTGACCTCCGAAGCGTTGACAGTCAGGCCAACGCGACTGCGGTCCGGGTCATCTGGACCGGTGATCACCTGGACGCCATCCGGCGGCTGCAGGCCGCGCTCGTGGAGCCCGCCCGGGCCGCCACCGAGCGGGGCGCTCATTACCGACGGCGCGGTCGACGCCTTCCGGCGACGGGGCTAAGCACGTCGGCGTCCGGATGAGCGTGTCCACATACTCGTCGGTGACGATGTGTTCGTCCTGCGCGCCGGTCTGGACCCCGATAGGACCTCACGTTGTCCGACAGCTGATTGCCGACCCACAACCTCTGTTTGATGAAGGCGAACTGGCGTGGCGATGTCCGTCCACACGGGATCTCATCGATGAGCACAGCTAGCTCGCACGACAGATCCGGAACGGCAATCGTCCCCGGCCCTCGGTTCGAGACATAGGCCCGCCGGCCGCTCGGCGACAGGAATAGATGCGATGCGGCGTCAGCCATGGGTGATCCCGTTACGCGGGG
>JAVEEN010000085.1 GCA_030840445.1 Pseudonocardiales bacterium | reverse complement strand
TCGGCCGGCCTGGGCGAGTTGGGCGACGGCGGCTTCCTGGGGGCTAAGCTCGTCGGGTTTGTGGGTGCGGGTACGCCCGCCGGCCCGCCGCCATTCGACCCGCGCCCGGTTGGCATACCAACCGGCTCCGCATTCCTCAGCGATGTGCAGCGCTTCCGCGAGCAGCACCCGCGCGCGGGCAATCTCACCACCACGGGTTAAGAAGGCGCCGTAGTCGGTCAGTGTCCGGCTCCGGGCCAGCGGCATGGGCAGCTCGGCGTGGAGGTCCAGCGCCTGGGTGAAGTAGTTTTCTGCGAGTGCTCGGTCTCCGGCGTGCTCGGCGAGGGTGGCCTGTCCGGTGGCGACGACGATTTTCGGCCACCGGGTGGGAAAAGCCGCGGCACGCTGCGCGACCCAGTCGATGACGTGCTGTGCCTCGCTGTCTCGGCCACAGGCGAGGTGGGCGGCAATCGCATCGGCCGCCCACGGCATATACGACGGATCGGCCTCGCCAGTGCGGTCAGCCCACTGCTCGAGCTGGGCAAACAGCAAGCAGGCGGTCTCGGCGTCTCCTTGGCGGTATGCAAGGACTGCCCGTACGTGAAGCTCCAACCCATCGGCGCGATGCAGGCTGTAACGGTCGTGATGAATCGTAGTCGCCAGCTGCGCGCAGCAACGCTCCACGCGTTCGAGCTCTCCTTGCTCCAGGAGGACCAACGCTCGGTACATGATGGCCAACGGAGAAGCGTACTTGAACAACTCAGCGAGCTCGTCGAGGCGATCGACGACAACGAGGGCTTCACTTAGCCGGCCCAGCCGGCACAGACCGTCGATCCACGCCATCGCTGCCAGCAGCAAAGTGAGGGGTTCGCGTCGGCGTTCGGTTGAGCTCAGGAGATCGGTGAGGAGTCGTTCGGCGTCGGTAAACCGCTCCGCCGGTACGGCCAGGATCGCGTAGCTCAGAGCAGGATGCTGATATCTGTGCCGGTCGGCGGGCCGCGAGGTGGAGATGAGGTCCACGCGGGTAATGGCGGTCGCTGCCGTCTCCAGGCCGTCGGAGTTGCCGCAGCGATAGGCGATCGCCCCCCAAGCCGCCTGCGCCGAGGCCTCCATGACCCCCCGGGCGGTGGCCAGCTCGGCGGCTCGGTTCGCCCACGGAAGCGCGGCTCGGGGGCCGGAGTGTGCTTGGTAGTGCAGGGCTTGGTCAAGCAGGGCTCCGACGGCAAGTTCCGGATGGTCCGCCTCGGCCAGACCTGCCGCGGATTCACAGCAGGCCGCGGCGCGCTCGATTTGGCCGGTGATGAACAGGGCGTGTCCGAGCTGGCGCAAGACGGCGATACGGTCCGCGGTGGACAGCTCAGGAAAGCACAACAACTGCTCGTAAACAGCTATCGCGTCCTCGCTGGCACCGTCGGCGACCAACGCCGTACCCAAGTCGAAGAGCAGTCCCATCGGCCTGGGCTCACCCGCGAGCCGTATCCCTGACTCCAGGTAGTGGCGAGCGGTGCGAACCGCGCCGACCCGCAACGCCTCACGCCCCGCCCGCGCCACCGTGGCCACCGCCTCAGCGTCACCGGCCAGGTGAGCGGCCACCGCATGCTCGGCGGCCTCCGCCGGATAAGCTCCGGAGGAGATCAGAACGCGAAAGCAGGCCGCATGCAGGTCTCTACGCACCGGAAGCGCAATGTCTTCGTACACCCCCTGCCGGACCAGCGCGTGAATGAACCGTGCCCACCCGTCCTCGGCTTCGTGCAGCAGGCCGCCGCGGAACAGGCCGTCGATCTCGGTGGCGACCTCAGTAACGGACAGCCCGGCCACCTCCGTCGCAACGGCGGCCCGAAATCGGGTACCCAGCACACTCGCCGCCTGCAAGTAACGCCGCCCAGCCTCACCAACTCCGACGAACCTAGAGAACCAGACCTGCCCCTCCGAGAGCCTCCCGCTTCGGCTTAGCTCGAGGGCAGCCTGTTTCACCAGCAACGGATTGCCACCACACATCTCGATGGCCTGATCCACAACCGCGGCCGGGACCTCCCCGGTCACTCGGCAACACAACAGCGTCCGAGTAGCGCCGGTACTCAGCGGAGCCAGCGGCACGATCTCGGCCAACGCTTGAGCGGCCAGATCCTGCGCCGAGGTCACCGCCTCCGCCGGCCACGGGCGAGTAGTGCCGATCAACGCCACCGGTAGACGGGCCAGGCGACGGCAGATCAGATGAATCACCGTCAGCGAGTCCGGATCCGACCAGTGCAGGTCGTCGAGGGCTACCAGCAGCGGGCGGACCGCCGCCTCCCGCACACCGCGGAGAATGCCATAGAAACGGGCTTGCGGGGAGATGTCGGCGGCGTCACCACCGTCAGCGTCCAGCGCGATGCCCACACCGGAAAGCCTCCCGTCCAGAAGTGGATCGAGAGCCTGGCCGATCAGCCCGAACGGCAACACCGCCTCCACCAGGTCGCCCCGTCCCACACCAACCGCAAACCGCGGTTTCGCCACGGTGATAGCGTGCTCGAGCACGGTGGTCTTGCCCAACCCAGCCGGCCCGAGCACGAATAACGCCCCGCCCCTGCCCTCGTAGGCGTTGTCGAGGAGTCGCTCCACCGCGGCCAGCACATCACCGCGCTCAGCCATCTCGGTGGGCGCCCGCCTCGATCCTCCGATCATGGCCACGACCACGCCCCCTCATGTAATCCATTTCGTGTGCACTTGTGCGCCTGAGTTGCTAGCCCTCCAAGTCCGTCAATCCCCTTCAGGGCTGTTTTTTCGAACTACTGACTTTTTCGACTACCAGCTCAGGTGCAACGCGAGTCCCGGTCAGGTGACGGCGATGCCCTCCAGACCGTCGAGACCGGTGAGGGTGACGATTTGGGCGAGGGTGCCGTCGGGTTTGACGCGGAAACCGTCGACGCCCCCGTCGGTGCCGACTTCGACGTAGAGGAAATTCCCGTCCTGGGTGCCTACTAGATCGATCGGGCCATTCCTCGTCTTGACCTGAGTGAACACGGTGGGCGTACCCGCCTGATCGATGTGGTAGCCGGTGACGGTGCGGCTGCCGTTGTCGGCGACGTAGAAGTTCCCCGCCGTGTGGGCGACCCAACACATGGCCGACCCCCCGTCCGGTTGGGAGGCGATAGATTTGACGTGGCCATCGGAGTGGACCGTGTAGGTCGACAGTGTGCTGGTGGCCGCATCGGTCACGACCAGGTGGTCGTAGTCATCGAAGCTGAAACCGAAGGGCACGGGGACCCCCGCGGGGTTGGCCACAAAGGTGTCCGAGGGTCGCCCGTCAGTGTGCATGGTGAAGACGTCGATGAGGCTGCCGTTGCTCTTGGTGGTGATGATCAGTTGCTGCCCGTCGGGGGTGAAGCCGATCTGGCCAGGGGTGTTCAGGAACTGTTCCGGTCCGGTGACCGGGGTCAGCTGCAGGGAGCGGGTGGAGTCCTCGATCGGTTGGAACTGGCCGTCGGTGATCCGATATCCGGTGATAGCGCCCGCCTCGTGGGCGTTGACCACATAGAGCAGATCGCCATGGACGGTCACGCTGACCGGGAAGGTCCCACCCGAGGCCAGCACCTGACGCGGGCTTAGACGGTAGTCGTCCAGGCCGAGTACGGACACGGTGTCGCTGCCGGCGTTGACGGCGATCAGCACACCGTGGTGCGCGTCGTAGACGAGTGAGCCCTGAGAGGTAAGGGGATCAGACCCAGCCCCGCCATTTCGGCCACCGACCCCGCCGGTATCGACGGTTTCGGCGAGCGTGAGGGCGCCGTCCTCGGCCCGCTCATAAACCAGGATCTGGTTTCCCGCGGGGTTGTTGGTCTGCACGAACAGACGGTTCGTCATCTTCATCTCCCAAAATGTCGGTTGTTGCTGCAGCACGTGTGGCGCATGTCACTACTGACCCGGCGGCCACCAGCGTCCGCATCCACGGGCCAGGACCGCGAACGCCGCCGCCGGCGCGTTCCAGCACGAGATGGGATCCAGGTTTTCTCTCCCTCTGAAATGCTCCCTACAGACCGGCGTCATAGGGCAAGAGGAGCAGCCGCCCTCCGCTGATACGCCTCTGGCATTAATTCACCAGGAAGCCCACCACCAGACCGACGTTGGCGGTAACCCTGCGTCCCACCCCCTGAGTAACCGAGCTGGGTAGCCGCCGACGCCTGCACGCCGTGCCCTGGACCAGCCCTGGACCAGCCACCCCACCGGCAACCCCTGGCACCCCGGATAACCGCAATGGTGTGCCATCACATCCCGACCAATGAAGAC
>JAVEEN010000032.1 GCA_030840445.1 Pseudonocardiales bacterium | reverse complement strand
AGCAGGTGTGGGATGGCGAGCAGCCATTGCACGAGTGGGCGCCAGCGCGCGATGTGCGGGTCGGCGTGGAAGTCGAGCTGCGTGGGATACGGGGTGGCTACGGTCATGGTGGCCCTCCTGGGCGGTTAGTCGGTCGTGACGGGGTCGGGGGCGGCGGTGGTGGGGGGTGGCAGCGGGTTCTACTGGACCCAGCGCATGATGAAGTTCAGCGATACGTCGCAGACCTCGCGCCAGCCGTGGTCGATGACGAGGCCATGTCCGCGGTTGGGCATGGTGACGGTCTCGGTGATGCCGGGGTTCCTGCTCTGTTTTTTGAAGATCGCATTGGTGATTGCCGGCGGAGCGGTGTTGTCCTTCTCGCCGGAGACGATCAGCATCGGACCGCGGTCGGGGTTCTTGGAGTTCGCCTTGGCCTGGGTCCAAGGGTTGAAGTTCGCGGTGGCCGCTTGGAACAGCGGTGTCCCCGAGGCTGGTACGGCGAACTCCTTGTACAGCTGCTGAGCCTCATCCTCCTCGACCGCGTTGGCGAAGGCGTAGCGGAACTGGTCGTAGGTCAGCGGCACGGCCCGGTGGTGGTTTGCCGGGTTGCCGAGAACGGGTGCGGCGGCGCGTAACGCCGATACCGGCAACGGAAGCACCCCACGGAACGGAGCGGAGTCGATGGCCACCGACGCAGCCGAGAGCCCGCGGCCGGCGACGATCTGGGTGAGCAGACCACCGAAGGAATGCCCCAGGACGGCTGGCTTCCTGTTCAGCTTCTCGATGATGGCCGAGAAGTGATCGGCGACCTGCCCGACGGTCTTGTGGGCGAAGACGTCGGGGTGCGCGTTGGCCTCCTCCACGGTGTCCGGATCATCAGGCCACCCCGGGGTCAGCGACACGTAACCTGCGTCCTCGAACACGGCGGCCCACCGGTCCCAACTGCTCGGCAGCAGCCACAGGCCATGGATGAACACGATGGGAGTGCGGCCGGTCGCGTTCGCTCGGTCGATTTGCTCCTCTGCGGTGGCGGGAAGCTGCTGCGGGTTCTCGGACATGGTCTTTCTCTCTCTTCTCATCGGAACGCGCCGGCGGGGGCCGGGCGGGTGGACCGATGCGGCAGGAGTCAGCGCAGTTCACGGCCCACAAAACGGGCGAACGATTTACCGAAGCAGTCAGGGCGGGACCGATCATCGAACGACTCCTGCCATACCGGATCGGAGTATCGGCATCGCTGACCTGGACGCCAGCGGTGGGTGGAGGGTCGGTCGCAGTCGGGACTGTCAGGCGAACCCGAAACTAGCCCCCCGCTTTCGCCGAGTCAAGACGCGACGTATCGTTGCGCACGACTGTGAGGAGTGCCCCCAGCCATGAGCGAACGTGCACCCGATCGGCCTGCAGGCGTCGCGCCGGCCAGTCGGCGGAGCCCACGTGCGCACGCCGCCATCCTGGACGCGACCACCGACCTGCTCGCCGAGGCCGGCTACGGCGCGCTCACGATCGAAGGTGTCGCGGCCCGTGCCGGAGTCGGAAAGACAACGGTCTATCGGTGGTGGTCGACCAAGGGAGCACTGGTCATCGAGGCCGTCGGTGCGGCTCTGCCCATGCCGATGCGGACTGACACCGGCGACCTGCGCCATGACCTGCTGACTGCCGTTCGACGGGTCGTGCATACCTTCGCCCGTACGCCCGCCGGCGCGGTCATCCCCGCACTGGCTGCCGACGTGATGTCCGACCCGGAGTTGGCAGAACAGTTCCGCGACCAGCTCATCCGGCCACGACGCTCCGCAGTCGTCGAACTCCTGCTCCGCGCTGCGGCCCGTGGTGACCTCCCACTGGACGTGGACACCGATCTGTTGCTGGACGTGTATGCCGGCGCCGTGTTCTACCGAACGCTGGTCAGCGGCGAACCTGTCACCGACCTGCTCGCCGAGCAGCTGGTCAGCCTGCTGCTGGACGGGAAAATGCCCGTCAAACCACACCTCGATGATCCGGAGGACTGCACGGCCTGACTCCCGGTGCGCCTCCGGGACTGCGGCCAGAATCCGTCACCTGAACCGATCGCTGACGTCCTCACCGTCGGCCACGTGAATCACTCGATCGGCGTGCCCGATCAGGTCGCCGGCATTGCGCCCGTGGATCGCCGCCACGATCGTGGTGCCCGGTAACGCCGCCCGCAGACCGGCCAACACCTGCACGGCGGTCGCATCGTCCAGGCCCTCCGTCGGCTCGTCGAGCAACATCAGCCGCGGACGACGAAGGTAGGCCTGGGCCAGAGCCAGCCGGCGGCGCTGCCCACCGGACAGGAAACTGCCTGCTGGTCCGACGTCGGTCGAACGCTCGACGAACTCCGACAGGACCGCGACGTGCAGGGCGTCGTCGAGCTCGGCGTCCGTAGCCCCGGGACGGGCCAGGCGTAGGTTGTCCTCGATCGTGCCGCTGAGGACACCGCTGTCCGCTTCGACCAGGGTGAGGTAGCGGCTGCGCTCTTCGTAACTCAGGGCGTGCGGATCGACTCCGCCGACGCGGACCTCGCCGGTCATGGCGGGAAGCTCGCCTGCAAGCACGGACAGCAGGGTGGTCTTTCCCGCACCCGACGGCCCAGCGAGAATGACCAGGCTGCCGGCGCCGATGTCCAACTGGGCCAGCTTGAGCACCGGACCGGTCCCGTATCCGGCGGACAGCCGGCGGACCACGATGTCGGCAGCAACCGGCGCGTCGGCCGGCTCGCCGCCTCGCCGCGGCGCCGGGTCACGCCCGCCGGTCGACTCGACGTCACGCCCGGCAACTCGGGCCAGGCCGGTCACCTCTCGCAACCGGTGCCAGGCCGAGCGCGCCCGACCCGCCTCCTGGCCGATCGAACCGATCGTTTTCGCGGCATCGAACAGGGCCAGCGTGAGCAGGGTGGCGAAGGCGAGCACCGCCGGATCCACTGGCCGCACGCCGCCCGCTCCGGCGGCCAGGATCGCGGCAGCGGCCAGCCCGGCGGCGATCGCGATCACGGCCTGCCCGTTACCGTTCCTGACCGACAGGCGCCGGGCGGGAACATCCAGCTCGGCGAAACGCCCGCGGAGTTCGTCGTACGCGAGCTCGCGCGCGCCGAAACCGGCCAACTCGGCCCGGCCTTCGATCGCCTCGATTAGGCGTGATCGCGCCGCGGATCGGTCCGTCGCGAGCCGGCCGCCGAGACGACGACTTCCTTGGTCCATCGTCAGGTTGATGGCCAGCGCGAGGATCAACAGGCCGCCGGCCGCCGCACCGAACAGGGGGCGCACCATCGTCAACACCGTGAGGCTTCCGGCGCCTACCACGGTGCACACAACGGCTGGGACCGCGACAGCGAGAACGTACCGGTCGAGGGTGTCGACGTCGGCTTGCACCCGGTCGAGCAGATCACCGCTGCGCAGGGACCGAAGCTTCGCAATCGGCAGCCGTGTCGCCGAGGCGAACAGCCGCGTACGCACCTGGGCCTGCAGTTCCAGCGTCAACCGATGCGTGGAAAGTCGTTCGCCGTAACGGGCCGCGGTCCGAATGACGGCCAAGGCCTCGACTCCCGCGCTGGGATACAGCCAGGAGAACCCCGACGTGCTGGACAGGCCAGTCTGGGCTGACTTGACGATGAACCAGCCGGCCAGGCCCATCAGGGCGGCGGACGCGACCGCCGCGGTTATCGCGAGCAGCAGTCCGATCATCAGCCGAGGGGCCGTCGACGTCGATCCGAGCGGGGCTGCGAACTCATTCGACAACCTCTTCGCGCGAGCGTTCATCGGCCGCTCGTTCCGCTCGGGACATCCAGCGGCCCCGGCCGCAACGCGATTCTCGCACGCTCAGGCACGGACCTGTCCGTCCTCGAGGGTGATCACGTAATCCGAAAGATCCAGCACCGCATCGGAGTGGCTTGCCACTAGAGCCGTGCGCCCGCGGAGCAACTCCCGTAGCGGCTCGAGCAGGCTGTGCTCGGTGTCCCGATCCAGATGGGCGGTCGGCTCGTCCACGATCAGGAACGTCGCGTCGCTGAGGAAGGCCCGCGCGATCGAGATCCGTTGCGCCTCTCCTGCGGACAGCCCCCAGCCGCCCTCGCCGAGCACGGTCTCCAGCCCTTGGGGCAGATTGCGCACCACCGATGTCAGCTGTGCCCGCGCGATCGCCTCCCACATCCGGGACGCGCAGAGGTCCGGCTGACCGAGGGCGAGGTTGTCGGCAACTGTGCCGGGAAACAGGTATGGCCGCTGCGCGATCAGTAGCGCCCGCCCCCCTTGGCCCAGTGGCCGATCGTCGAGGCGCACGCTGCCGTCAGTGGGGGCCAGCCAGCCGCCGGCTACTCGGAGCAGAGTCGATTTGCCGCTTCCCGATGCACCGGCCAGGCCGAAGACGGACCCTGACGGCACGGTCAACGTGATGTCACGCAGCGCCTGTGACGAGCGAGTTGGATAGCGAACGCTCACATCGCGCAACTCGACCCGGGGCGGTGTGCCGGTCCACGTCGAGTATCCGCTGCCAGGAATGAGGTTTCGAGTTTGGGTCAGCGACCCGAGAACCTCGGCGGCGGCGATCGCTTCCTGGCCCTGGTGATACGCGGCCGCGAAGCGGCGCAGGGGCAGGAAGAATTCAGGCGCCAGGAGCAGGACGAACACCGCCGAGCGCGGCGCGATGTGGACCGGTAGCGGGGCGGCGTAGACATAGCCGAGCAGAGTGGCTCCGGTGTACATGGCGACCAGCCCGATGCCGAACGTCGAGACCCATTCCAGAGCGGTCGAGGCAAGGAAGGCAATGCGCAGCACGGCCACCGTGCGGCGCGCCAGTTCGTGCGCCGCCCGCTGCACCACGCGGCGTTGGTTCTCGATGGCTCCGAGCGCCCGCAACGTAGACGCGGCCTTCAGGCGTTCCAGCACCTGGCCGGACAACTCGCCGATCTGCGTCATTTGCCGGCGGCTGACCTCGGTCGCCCCGAGACCGGTTACTGCCATGTTGATCGGAACAATCGGCAGCGACAGGAGCAGCAGCAGCCCGACCACCCAGCTCGCGGGGAAGACCGCGACCAAGATCACGACGGGGACAGTCACGGTGGCGATTGCGGCCCGGGCATATCCGCGAAAGTAAGTGCCGATCCGTGGGAGCTGATCCATGACCGCCGTCGCGGCACCGGCGGGAGTCACCGATTCGTCGTCAACGTCGCCGAGCAGCATCGACTCGAGGAGTTCGTCGCGCACGGCGGTCTCGACCCTGACGGCGCCGGCTTCGGCCAGTCGGGCGGCGATCAGGGCGGCGGCTGCTGCCCCGAGGGCACCTACTACGACCCCGGCGATGGCGCCTCCCAAGCCGCTGGGGTGCCGTGAGCCGACCCCCGCGACGATGAGACTGGCCATGTTCCAGCAGCCGAGCACGGTGGCAGCGGCGGCGACCACATCGGCCACCCCCGCGGCGACGAAGAACGCCCGGCCGTGCCGTCGGGCGGCGGCCAACCAGGACCGCGCTGCGCGTCGAGGCGTCGGGGCCGGCTGCTCCGGGTACCGAGTGATGCCAACGGGATCCACCCGGCTCAGCACGGCGTTCGGCGTGGCCGGCATCAGCGTTGCGAGTGCTGGGTGGTGATCCATGCGGCGATGACGATGACGGCCATCAGCCCGATCATCAACGGGTCGAACCAGGCGCCGAGTCCGCTCAGATCGTTCTCGGCGGCCAGGATCGCGGCGGCCCAGACGGGCAGCAACAGCAGGGCGACGACGATCCGTGCCCACGCCGGCCATTTGCGGTCAGCCATATCGCGACTCCTTCAGTTCGATTTCAGTTCGTCGGCGACAACGCCGCACGATCGGGGGCCGCGGGTGGCGTTTCAGCGACGGGCTTGACGGCTGGCGCACTGCGGAACACCCAGTGCGCGTAGATCCCGTAGCCGACCGTCCCCGGTCCGATGACGCCGATCATCACGGTGAGGAACACCAGGGTGTTCCGTCCGGCGGCCGCCGAATAGATCGTGACCGAGGGCGGGACGAGCACCGGGAAGTACAGGCAGATCAGCGCCAGCAGTCCGCCGATCTGGACAGCGACGGCGGCGAAGAAGCTGACCTGCTTGGGGCTGCGACCGGCCCAACGCCAGGCCGTGTAGAACGCACCGACCGCAATCAGCAGGCCGTAGCCGAAGGGCAGCCATCGATCGACACCGTCCAGGCGGAGGCGCGCGTTGCTGGCTAGCGGCAGCAGGCCGGCGCTCAGCGCGGAGGCCAGCACGACCGGGCCGGTCAACAATCGCACCTGGCGACTGGCTCGTCGGCGTGCGTCACCTGCCAGCTTCGCCTGCAGTTGCGCGGCGCCTGCCCAGGTGTAGAGCAGGACGGTGGCACATCCGGTCAGCAACGGGTAGCCGTGGCCTAAGAAGTCCCAGGTACCGCCGGCGAATTGGTGATTCACCACGGTGATCCCGCTTACCAGGCCGCCGAACACGACACCCTGGGCGAACGCCGCCACGAGGGACCCGAGGCCGAACAGGCGCCCCCAGATCCGGTCGAAGCCGGGCCGGTGCAGTGCCATTTCGATCGCGAAACCCCGGAAGATCAGGGCGAACAGCATCAGGCACAACGGCAGGTACAGGGCGGGCAGTGCGGTCGCGTACGCGTCCGGAAAGCCTGCCCACAGCCCCATCGCCAGCAGGATCAACCACGACTCGTTGCCGTCCCACACGTTGCCGACCACATCGAGCATGTCGCGCCGAGTGCCGCCGTCCCGCTCGAACAGCGTGAGCGTTCCGATCCCGATGTCGTAGCCGTCCAGGATCACATAGGCGAGCAGGGCGAGCAGAACGACGACCATCCAGAAGAACACCATTTGCGATCACTCCGACCCGAGCGGCACGAGCACCGGCGCCAGTTGCGTTGATGGCCTCGGGGGACTGGCCGGCGGCGTGTCCGCGCTGGTCGTGGGCAGCTCCTCCGGGCCCCTGCGAACCTCGCGCACGACATGTCGCACCCATGCTCCGAACAGGACCAGATAGACGACCCAGAATCCGACGAGGGTGGCGATCAACTCGCCGGTGCTCAGGGACGAGGGTGAGTTGCTGACCAGGAGCTTTCCGTTGACGAGCCACGGTTGCCGCCCTGATTCGGACACCACCCAGCCGGCGATCGTGGCGAACACCCCGACGGGCATGGTCCACAGCACTAGCCGCAGGAACCAGCGCTCGGTGAACATCCGTCGGCGCAGTCGCATCACCAGCCCGATGAACGCCACCGAGAACATGCCCCACGCGGCGAAGATCATCACTTTGAAGCCGTAGAAGGTCGGCCACACCGGGGGTTGCATCGATTTCGGGAACAGCGACAGACCCGGCACCGGCGTAGTCCCCGAGAAGTTGTGGAATACGAAGACGCTGCCCGCGTGCGGGATGCTCAGCGTGTAATCATCCTTCTGTTTGGACTGGTTCGGGATCACGATGAGATTCCAGCCGGTGTTGCCATTCGCGAAGTTGCCCTCGGCGGCGGTGACCTTGGCCGGCTGGTAGACCGCGCTGACGTAGCTGGCTGTGCTGTCGCCGACGTAGAGCTGTATCGGTAGCAACAGGGAGGCGCCCAGCAGCCCGATGGACATCGTCTTGCGGGCGAACTCCGCCGCACGGTTCTTCAACAGGTAGTAGGCCCCGATCGCCGCGATGAACCACGCGGCCGAGATCAGCACCGCGAGCACCTGGTGGGGGAAACGCCAGACGAAAGCGGGATTGAAGATTACGTGATACCAGCTGGTGGGCTGGAACTGCCCGTTGATCTCTGTGTATCCGGTTGGTGTCTGCATCCACGAGTTCGCCGCCAGGATCCACGCCGTGGAGAGCAATGCGCCGAGGGCGACCAGGCACGCGGCGACCAACGTCACCTTGCGGCTGACCCGTCCCTCGCCGTACAGCAGGATCCCGATGAAACCCGCTTCGAGGAAGAACGCCGTTAGTGCCTCGAGGCAGATGATCGGACCGAGAACAGGTCCGACGGCTCGGGAGTAGCCGCCCCAGTTGAGCCCCAACTCGAAGGTGAGGACGATGCCGGCCACAATTCCGAGGGCGAATCCGACAGCGAATATCTTGCGCCAGAAGCGGAACATCTGGAGGTAGATCGGGTTGTCGGTCTTGCAGTAACACGCGTAGCAGATGACAAGAAAGATCGCGAGTCCCACGGACAGCGCCGGAAATGTCATGTGGAAGGCGGCAGTTGTCGCGAACTGGAAGCGGGACAGGTCCAAGAAACTGGTCGATGCCATCGGAGATCTCCTAACGGGCCGAATGTCTAGTTGGCGCTATTCGCGACGATGACCGCTCGAGCGATGGCACAAGTGCAACGACCACTGAAGGCATGCGTTGATCCTTCTGACGGTGGCGAGCCGTGTCTTCATGGCCACCGTCCACGCCGCACCCCCAGCTACCCGGAAGTGTGCGGCACCAGCGAACGGGTAGCGAGGCTGCGTGGGCGAAAGAGGCCATCCCGGCTGTGGTGATGGCGAAGAACGCCCGGGCGTCGGGTGGGAGGGAGATCCGCTGCGCGCGCCAGGCCGGCAGTACTGAAGTCATGGGCGGTGTTCCTCATCGAAATGCTGACCTCAATGACGATGCCCGAGCACTGTTATTCTGTCCAACGAAATCATTTGATGATGGTTATTCAGAGTATGCATGGCAGGGTTGCCAGCTGTGCAGGCCGGCGCGCGGTTGCGGCGCGGCTTCTTACCTGATGCGTGCGAGCGGCAGCACCGGGTCGGGGCTCAGCGGTCGCGGGTGCGCGAGAGGAGTCTGAGCTCCTTCGCTTGACGGACGGCCGCCCGTCGGCTGTTCACTCCGAGCTTGGCGTAGATGTTCTTGGTGTGGGTGCGCATGGTGTTCACGGACACCATGAGCTGACGTGCGATGTCGGGTCCGTCCAGGTCGGTTGCCAACAGCCGCAGCACGTCCAGCTCGCGTTCGCTCAAGGGCTCGATCAGGCTCGATCCGAGAGGTGCGTCCCCATGCTCACCGCAGGCCGCGAGTAGTCGACGGACGTAGTTCCGAGAGATCCCTTGCTTAGCCGCCGCTCGCAGCAGATCGGTCATGGGTGGGCCGTGACTCACAAAGACGCGGACGTAGCCCGCTGGCGCGGCCAGCGCCAGCGCCCGTTCCAACTTCGTCAGAGCGCCGGGGATGTCACCGCGGGCGTGTTGCGCGAGCGCCTGCAACACCAAGATCTCGATGGCGCTGCCCGTCCGCTGCCCCGCTTCCGCCGCCGACAGTAGGCGCTCCAGGAGTCCGGCGGCCTCGTGGAGGGAGCTCGTGTCGCGCTCCATCGCGTACCGCGCCATGAGCACTCTGGCCAGGGTGATGTGCTCGAACTCGTGCACGTACGACAGGTCGTCCGCCACGGTCAGGCCCTGCTCGTGCGCCCAGCCGAGGGCCTGGCCCACGTGGCCAAGCGTTGCCAGTACGCGTGCCCGCGACGCCGGAACCGGTCGCACGTTCGGGGAGAAGTCGCCCATGTACACGCGCTGTGCCTCGTCGAGCAGGTTGAGTGCGCCGGCCAGATCGCCTTGAGCCTCCCGGATGCGAGCCATCGCGACCCGCCAGCGATACGGGTTCTGCGGCAACCCGGTGTGCTCGCCAAGCTCTTGGCTGCGCAGAAGGTGCTGGGTGGCGGCATGCAGGTCGTCACGCTCGCAGGCAATTTGACTCATGCCCACATACATATCCGCCGTTCCCCGCAACACTGGCCCCGGTTGCTGCGACGCGAGGTGCAATGCGTGCTCAAAGATTCGCAACGCCTCGCCCAGGCGACCCTGGGTGCTACGGATGTCCGCCAGCGTGATCGAACATCCGAGGACGTCGGCGATGTGCCCGGCCCGCTGCAGTCCCTCCACGCAGGCCGCATAGCCCCGATGTGCGGCCTCCAGATCTCCGAGACCCCACAATGCCAGCCCCGAGAGAGCCGACGCCGCCGCCCGCGTCAGGTGGTCCTCCTCAGCAGCCCGGTCGATCGCCAGCTGGGCGTGGCTGAGAGTGGCTGGTACGTCACCGCGAACCAGCGCCAGCCCGGCTCGATACATCTCGATCGCCCCCGGCAGGCGGGGAAGCTCAGTCGCGTCGACGACGACCATCTCCGCCGAACGCGATTGAGATTCCGCACGGTCGGCCGTCGACGGCTCCAGACACCGCTCGGCATCCCTCAGACGCCCCTCGACGCCCTCGAACTCACCGCCGGCCATCAACGCCCCGATGAAGCCAACCGCGAGCACCGGCCTGACGCGCACCACCTCGTCCGGGATCAGGTCGAGCCAGCCACGGATGGTGGCCTCCTGCCTGCTTCTCTGCAGTGCCGGGATTGCCAGCTCGACCAGGTCGGCCGCTCGCTCGATGTCCCCGGCCGCCAACGCGTGGCGGACCGCCGGCGACGGCTCCCCATTTTGGTCGTACCAGTGGCTCGCGCGGCGGTGCAGGTGTGGGGCTTCGTCGGGCCGCTCGTCCATCAGATGTGTGCGCAGCACGTCCGCGAAAAGGTGGTGGTAGCGGTAACGCTGGCGGCTGTCGTCGAGCGGGACCACGAACAGGTTGGCGCGCTCCAGCGCCTCGAGCATGGCTTTGCCGCCGTAGTCACCGGTCACGGCATCGCACAGCGGGCCGCTCAACCGGTCCAGCAGACAGGTGCGCAGCAGGAACGTCCTGACCTGCTCGGTCTGACGCTGCAGGACCTCCTCGACCAGGTAGTCGACGATGTACCGGTCATCGCCGGCGAAGCCGGCGATGAAGCGGCCGATGTCGTCGCGCCCCTGCATCGACAGCGCCGCCAACTGGAGCGCGGCGATCCAACCTTCGGTCCGTCCCTCCAACGTGGCGACGTCGACCGCGGTCAGCTCCAGCCCGACGACGTCGTTGAGGTAGGCCGCCACCTCGTCGAGGGTGAAGCGCAGGTCGGCAGCCCGGACCTCGACCAGCTCGCCGCGCGCCCGCAATCGAGGCAGCGGTAGTAATGGGTCAGCTCGGGTACTGATCACGAGGTGTACCTGCGGCGGCAGGTGTTCCAGCAGGAACACCATGCCGGCCCGGACGTCGAGTCCGTCGACGAGGTGGTAATCGTCGAGCACCAGGTCGACGTCGTTCGGCACGCCACTGAGCTCGTTGAGCACCGCCGCCAGGACGGTCTCGATCGGCGGTTGGGCCGACTGCAGGAGCGCAAGCGCATCGGCGCCGACGCCTGGTATCACCGTCTGCAGGGCGGTGATCACGTAGGTCCAGAACGAGGCGGGCTGGCTGTCGCTCTCCTCGAGGGAGAGCCAGGCCACGGACCGTTCACCAGGGGCTGCGGCGGCCAGCCACTCGGCCAGCAGCGTCGTCTTGCCGAAACCAGCGGGGGCGGAGATCAGTGTGAGCTTGGCCTCTGATCCACGGCTCAGGCGCTCACTCAGTCGTGGACGGGCGACCAGACTGCGCCGAAGCCTCGGGATGTAGAGCTTGGTCTCGACCAGGGGGCTTGCCATGAAGCTCCCCTCGTGGGCTC
>JAVEEN010000028.1 GCA_030840445.1 Pseudonocardiales bacterium | reverse complement strand
TGGGGCATGGGTGCTTTTGGCCAGTGGTGGGTGTCAACGAGCAGATGTGCGGCTCCACAGACGACCGTAGGAATACATCGAAGGAGTCCTCACAAAACCCACGGATCAGCTCGTCACCCCGGCTCTGGGCTTCGTCAATCGTGTCTGCGAGCACGATGATCACAGCGCACCACTCGTGGTCCTCGTCGTCTGGCGGCAACTCGTTGTTCGCGAGCCACGCCAGGTACTCGAAAGGCTCCTGCACGGAACGAAACCTTACGCAGCACCGAATCGTCGGGTTGCCAAGATCAACTGGAATGGCCGCTGCGCAGCAGCACTTAGGCTGACACGAAACGTCCGCCATCCGGCAAAGTAGTGCGTATTTCCGCACTCAGCTTTGCCCTCGTCGGAGCCAGGCGTCGCGGCGGTTGAGCGAGCGCATGACCTCGGCGAATGACTCGGTGATGGCGTCCAGGTCGCGGTCGTAGACACGGCCGCGATCGATCTGTAGCGCCAGCTCACGCAATACGGTCGCCCACTCTCGACCGCGTGGCATGACTTCGGCTCTGACCTCGCGGACCACCACGCGCTCGACCACCTCGACTGCCGACCGCCCTGACTCGGCCGCGCGACGCTGTTCCCAGGCACGGTGCCGGCACGATTCCGAGCACCATTTCGGTCTCCTGCCGACGCGACCCCATGCAAATTCCTCGCCGCACCAGCCGCAGTTCAGCGGCGTCGCCTCACCAGCTTGGTGGCCCGTCACGACGCCTCCCGAAGGCATTCGTTTCGTGACAACGAAACGAGTGCCTCCTCTAGTGCCAACAGTGTGGTGCTTCGTTGAGGTTCGTTTTGGAGCTGTATTGAGCTGGTCTTGCCCCGATGCTGTATCCGCTGCTCGGTATCCCTTTGTGAGAGTGGAGGTTGGTTCGATTGGTTGATGCGGTTCGGAGTCTGCAGGCGAGGTCTGCGGTGCATCAGTCGTGGGCCAGGACCGATGACCGTGCCGGTCGTACCGCGAGCGCGCGCCAGGCATTCCGTGATCGCTTCGAACGTGAGGTCGACCCTGACGGCAAGCTCGACCCGGTTGAACGCGCGATTCGCGCCGAGCATGCGCGCAAGGCCTACTACGCGAATCTCGCTGCCAGGTCGGCCGACGTCAGGCGGCGCCGAAGCCGCGCCCGAAATTCCGACAACGGCAAAACCGCATAGGCGTTCGTTGGTCACAGCCGGTCTCCCAACTCGATTCGGTCGTACGAACGCCTTGCACGAGCCGACCGAGCCGACGCCCCGTAGCGGGTCAGCATCTGCCGTGAGGTCCAGCCGGCAAGCTCCATCAGGTCACCCTCGGCACCGCCCTGGTCCAGCCACAGATGCGCGAACGTGTGCCGGAACTGATGCGGGTGAATGTGTCCGAGTCCGGCCTGCTGTGCGCGACGCCGCAGATAGCGATCCAGCGCCCTCGCCGTCTTCGCACCGAACCGCACGATTCTCACTCGCGAGCCCTTGCCCGTGACCACGGCCTCGCGCTCGTACAGCCGCACATCATCAAGGCGCGGGCCGACGATCTCGCCTCGGCGAATCCCCGTATCGATGAAGAGGCGAAGGATCGCCTCGTCACGTCGATCCACGAACGACGTGCCAGCGCACGTAGCCAGCAGTCGCTGAAGGTCCGCAAGCTCGATCACGGGTACGGGTGGCGGTGCCGGCCGCGGCCCGGACAGATCCCGCATCGGACTGATCGCAATTTCGCCCTCGAGTTCCGCCCACTTCAGGAACTGCTGCAACGCCCGCCACTGCACCGAGGCGTTGCCGGCGCTCGTCCGGTCGATCAGGTCCACCGACCAGGCCCGCACGTGGTCGCGGGTCACGCGATCCCATGACACGGCCGACGGGTCAGCGGCGGCGATCCACTCCGCGAACTGGCGAACGGCGGCTACGTAGATCCGAATGGTCGATCGGGCCTTCGCTTCGGCGCGGAGGTGCAGCTCGAATGACGGTGTCAGGTAGTCCAGGAACGGCAAGGACATGGCGTTTCTCCCTCTGTCCGTACACAGAGGAATACGCAGGCGTCAGTACGTTAAGCGTTGTTCGACGCCAAGAAATGTGACAAGAATTGACGAAGGCCCAAGAATCGGGGCCTTCATCAAGAATTGTGGCCAGGGGCAGGATCGAACTGCCGACCTACCGCTTTTCAGGCGGTCGCTCGTACCAACTGAGCTACCTGGCCGTACTGCTGCTCGCGACCGCCCGGCACGCCGGCCGACACGCGAACCTCCGACAGCTTACAGGCTCAGGATGGCCCTATTCCCAGGCGCTCGGCCACGTCCAGCAGCTGATCCTCGAACAGTTCCTCGGCATCGTCGAGGGCGAAAGCCAGGTGCCCGAAAACCTCGGTACACACGGCGCCATACAGCCGTTCCCAGCAGGCCAGAAACAGCAGCGCGGTGTCGGTGTCCACCACCCCGCCGATGCTCTCGACGTAGTCCGTTACCTGTGCCCGCAACCGCTCCGGTATCGGGCGTCGCCAGCGCACCACATCACGGTCGCGGGCCGCCAGTTCGATGAACAGCTCGAGCCACAGGGCACCGAATCGCCGGCCGCGGTCTTCACCCGCCGCGCCCAGCTCGCCCACGCCCGGTATCGGCGCACCGAACAGCAACCCGAACTCCGCCCGGTGCGCCAGGGCCCATCGCCGAAACGCTCGGGAGGTCTCCAGAAAGCGACCAGCGAGGGAGCCGGCGGCGTCGCGGACCGCGATCAGCTCGGCTGCCAGCTCGTCGTAAAGCGCGTCGATCAGCGCATCGAGCAATGCCTCCCGACTATCGAAGTACCGGTAGATGGCAGGAGCGGTCATGCCCAGCGCCGAGGCGATCGATCGGACGGTGACCGCCTCCGTCCCACCCGTCACCAGAAGCTCCCGGGCGGCCGCCGTGAGTTCGGATTGGGTCGCGGCGCGCACCCGATCCCGGCGGCTCAGTACACGGTTGACGTCGGGCACCCGATGAACGATAGTGGGTATCGCGCAAGTGAACAACGTTAACGAAACGGATCGACGTTCATAGGACCGGACGGATCACCTCATGTTGACCTGGTGGAGCACCCGAGTAACAGCATGGCGCTGGCAGATCATCGCCGGCGGCCTGATTTTCATGGTCTTCGCCGGGGTCTGGGGCACCGGTCTCTTCAGCCGGGTGGTCGACGGTGGCTTCGACGACCCGCACAGCGAGAGCGCCCGCGCCATCCAGCAACTCGACGACCGGATCGGCCGGACCGACGCCGACGTCATCTTGCTCGTCACCAACCCGGCCAAGACGGTGGACGATCCTTCCTACGCCGCCGATGTCAGTCGTGCGGTTGCCGACTTCCCGACCGCGGGTTCGGCCGACGACCAGGTCGTCACGACGCGGACGTACTGGAACACCAAGTCAGCTGCCTTCGTCACGGCCGACCGGCACACGACCTATGCGGCGCTGACCCTGCGCGATCCGGGCCATCGACGCTCCGTGAGCGTCTACGACAGCCTGAAGTCAGTATTGGCCCAACGCGGCTACGCCGCCCAGATCGGTGGCTCCGCGGTCGTCAACGACGACATCTCGGCCCGGGTCAAGGCCGACATCGGACGAGCCGAGACGATCTCGATGCCGATCCTGCTCGTCCTTCTCGCGGTCATCTTCGGTAGCCTTGTCTCAGCGTCACTGCCTTTGCTGATCGGCGGAATCTCGATCCTCGGCGCCTTCACCGCACTGCGGGTAATAGCGCTGTTCACCGATGTGAGCGTCTTCGCCATCAACATCGTCACGATCATGGGCCTCGGACTGGCCATCGACTACGGCCTGTTCATGGTCGGCCGGTTCCGCGAGGAACTCGCTGCCGGCCACGATCCGGTCCAGGCAACGCGTCGCACCGTGCAGACCGCCGGTCGAACCGTGCTGGTATCGGCCATCACTGTCGCCGTAGCGCTCGCCGGCCTCACCTTGTTTCCCCAGACGTTCCTGCGGTCGATGGGATTTGGCGGCATGTCCGCTGTACTGATCGCCGCGATCGTAGCGCTCGCCGTACTACCCGCCGTGCTGGTGACCTTGGGAACGCGAGTCGACAAGTTCCCGCTCCGGCGTCGGCGGATCAAGGCGACCAACCACCCGACCAACCGCCCAACAAGCGGGTCAACGAACCGACCGGGGAACGCTGCCGATTCCGAGGGCTTCTGGTTCCGCCTGGCGCACAGCGTGATGCGGCGGCCGGTGCTCTATCTGGCGGCCAGCGCGATCGTATTGGTGGTGTTGGCGCTCCCTTTCCTGAACGTGCGTTTCGGAGGTATCGATGAGCGCATGCTGCCGACGTCGTCGCAGGCACGCCTAGTCAGCCACCGGCTGCAAACCGAATTCCCCAGCAATGGTTCGAGCCCGATTATCGCCGACGTGGAATTGAGGGCTTCGGTCGACTCGAGCATGGGTCAGCAGGCCCTGGTCGGGTACGTCAACGCGGTAAAGGGGTTGCCAGGAGCCACCAATGTCACGATCCTCGCCACCAAGGGAACGACGGCGCGTCTCGACATCAACTACCACGGCGAATCGCTTGATCCGCAAGCCAAGTCGTTGGTCAACTCCATCCGAGCGCTGCCCCATACACCGGGTGTCGCGGTGGTGCTGATCGGCGGCAACACCGCTCAACTTCTCGATCGGCTGAACAGCGTGGGCAGCATCCTGCCCTGGATGGGGCTGCTGGTGTGCCTGGCCACCTTCGTCCTGCTGTTCTTCGCGTTCGGGTCGATTCTCCTTCCACTGAAGGCGATTCTGCTCAATATCCTGTCATTGGGAGCCTCGTTCGGCGTGGTCACCTGGATCTTTCAGGATGGTCACCTGTCCGGCCTGCTCAACTTCACCTCGACCGGAACCCTCGAGGCGACCCAGCCCATCCTGGTACTGGCCATCGTCTTCGGTCTCAGCATGGACTACGAGGTCTTCCTGCTGTCCCGGGTACGCGAACAGTACGACCTCACGGGCGACAACCGGACCGCGGTCGCGACCGGACTGCAGCGCACCGGAGGCATCATCACCTCGGCCGCCCTCCTGATCATCGTGGTCATTGCCGCCTTCTCGGCGTCTTCGATCACCTTCATCAAACTGATCGGGGTTGCGATGGGTACCTCGATCGTCATCGACGCGCTGCTCGTACGCATGATCGTGGTGCCGGCGGCGATGCGCCTGCTCGGTGACGCCAACTGGTGGGCACCGCGATCACTGCGGGGTCTGTATGCCCGCTTCGGCATTCGTGAGGAAGCGCCCGAAGCCGGTTCGATCGACGATTTCGAAGACCATATGTCTACTATTCCTATCGTTCTAGATGGAATAGATCACGTACGAGTTGACAGCGGTCGACGGCGTCAGTAGCTTTTGGCTCGTGAAGCCGTTCGTCCCGTTCGTAGCGCGTCGCTACGTGGACTTCAAGCAGACCTGCAGCGCAGTCTGTCGCTGACCGTCGCAGTCAGCTAACCGGCACCGTCCGCTCCCCACAGCCAGTTGAGCCCTGTCCATCAGACAGCGGCTGCTTCTTGTGGCCACAAACTCTATGTTTCCGATCGACTATGAGATAAAGGAAAGTCATGAAGCGAAGTTTTACCCTGTCCGCCCTGGCCGCCGCGGTAGCGCTGTCGGTGGGCCTCACCGGCTGCAGCACAAGTGGCAATGCGAGTGCGGCCGCGCCGGGCCAGCCCGAGGTCACCGAGCTGCGTTACCAGGGCTCGGCCAACGCGGTCTCGCTGCCGGAGCTGGCCCAGGCCCTCGGATATCTCGGCAAAGTCAAGCTCAAGTGGGTTGGAAACACCATCTCCGGGCCACAGGACATCCAGTCCGCGGCGACGAATCAGACCGACTTCGGCGGGGCCTTCTCCGGGGCGGTCGTCAAGCTCATCGAGGCCGGCGCGCCCGTCAAGGCCGTGATCAACTACTACGGCTCGGATGCGAGGTCGTTCTACGGCTTCTATGTCAAGGCAGACTCAAACGTCCACACCGCTCGTGACCTGATCGGCAAGAAGATCGCGGTCAACACCCTCGGTGCCCACGCCGAGGCGGTCATCGACACCTACCTGCAGCGCAACGGGCTGACCTCAAACGAGATCAAGCAGGTGCAGCTGGTCGTGCTGCCACCGAACAACACCGAAGAAGCCATCCGCAAGGGGCAGGTCGAGGTCGGTGCGCTGAACGGCGTGCTGCAGGATCACGCGGTAGCGGCGGGCGGCCTGCGGTCACTCTTCAGCGACTATTCCCTGTTCGGCGCCTTCGACGGCGGCCAATACGTGTTGCGTAACGACTTCATCAAGCGCAATCCCGAAACGTCGAAGATCTTCGTCACCGGGGTGGCCAAGGCAATCGAGTGGGAGCGCACCACACCGCGAGCGCGGGTGATCGCTGACTTCACCAAGATCATCAATGGTCGGGGGCGGAACGAGGGCACCGGCAATCTTCAATACTGGAAGAGCGTGGCCGTTCCCGCCAAGGGTGGTGCCATCTCGGACAAGGACTTCAGCCAGTGGGGACCATGGCTGGCCTCGAGCGGCATCGTCACGGGTCAGCTCACACCGTCGAAGTACTACACGAACTCGTTGAATGCGCTGGCCAGCGGGCGCTCGTCATGACGATCCCGAAAATCAGCGTGCAGCACGTGAGCAAGCAATTCACCGTGCGGGCGACCGCGGAGCAGCTTGATGCCCATACCCTCACCGCCCTGGAGGACGTCTCACTGGACATTGCTGAAGGTGAGTTCCTCTCGCTGGTCGGGCCAAGTGGTTCGGGCAAGACAACTCTGTTGGATCTGCTGGCCGGCCTGAGCACGCCGACGAGCGGACGAGTACTGGTCGGCGGCAAGGAGATCACCGGGCCAGGGCTCGACCGGGCCGTGGTATTCCAGCAATATGCGCTGTTTCCGTGGCGGACGGCGAGGGCCAACGTCGAATTCGGCCTGGAGACCCTTGGCTTGAAACGCAAACAGCGGGCCGAGAAAGCGAGCGAGTTTCTGGAACTGGTCGGTCTGGCGGCCTTCGCCGACCGGTACCCGCACGAACTGTCGGGCGGCATGAAGCAGCGGGTCGCCATCGCCAGAAGCCTGGCTTATGACCCGGACATCCTGCTGATGGACGAGCCGTTCGCCGCGCTGGACGCCCAGACCCGAGAACAGCTACAGGACGAGTTGCTGCGTATCTGGCAAGCGAGCGGCAAGACCATCGTCTTCATCACCCATGGCATCGAGGAAGCCGTCTATCTCGGCCAGCGGGTGGCGGTGCTGACCTCGCGTCCCGGGCGGCTCAAACAGGTCGTCGACATCGAGATTGGCGACCGGGCCGCGGCGATCGAGGCGCAGGTGGACGTCCGGGCCAGCGAGGAGTTTCGCCGACACCGCCACCAAATCTGGACCCTGCTACGTGACGAGGTCCGGCGGGCTCAGCAGGCCGGCCACGAGAAGATCCAGCCGGATGGAACCGAGAGGGCAGCCTGATGACGACGACGCTCAACGGCTCCGACGGGCAGGCCGGCTCTGTGTTGTCCGCTACGCCGGCTCCCACGACCTCGAGTGCCGCGTCTGACGCCGACGTGGATCGCCGGGTCACAGCTGAGGCCGCTGAGGGCCGACGGCGTCGCTGGGTCGATCGGCTGACCTTCGCCCGGGTCAGACGTGCGGTCGGTCGGGCGCTGTGGAAATGCGCGGCGATCACGGTGTTCCTGCTGCTGTGGGAGTTCGGTCCCAAATACTTGGTGTCGGAATCGACCCGGGTGTTCCTGCCGCCCCTGCATGAGGATCTGCAGGCCGGCTGGCAGCTGATCCGCAACGGGCAGCTCGCCGATCATCTGCAGGCCAGCCTCACCCGTTCGGTGGTGGGATTTGGATTCGCCATCGTGGTGGGAATCCCGCTCGGGGTCCTGATCGCCTGGTACCGACCACTCGAGAGTTTCCTCAATCCGCTGCTGGAGTTGTTTCGAAACACGGCCGCGCTGGCCCTGTTGCCGGTGTTCACGCTGCTGCTCGGTATCGGGGAGACGTCGAAGATCACCATCGTGGCCTACGCGAGCTTCTTCCCGATCCTGCTGAACACGGTGGCGGGAGTCAAGCAGGTCGATCCCCTACTGGTACGGGCGGCTCGTTCACTCGGGCTGTCGAGTCCCCGGTTGTTCGCCAAGGTCGTGCTCCCCTCGGCGGTTCCGACCATGTTCACCGGGATACGGATGGCCGGAACGTCGTCCATCCTGGTGTTGATCGCTGCCGAGATGGTGGGCGCCAAGGCTGGACTCGGCTACCTGATCATCAATGCCCAGAGCAGCTTCCAGATACCTGATATGTATGCGGGAATCCTCGCCACAGCACTGCTCGGCCTTGTCGTCAACTACGGCTTGGTGCGCCTGGAACGGCACTTTTCCCGCTGGCGCACCGGTGCTGCCGTCGCCCGCTGAGCCGCCCTGACTCGATGCACCCTCCACACAGAAAGAAGTCCCATGAGCAAGCAGGTACACCTCAATGCCTTCATCATGGCCAACGGTCACCACGAGGCGGCCTGGCGTCACCCGGACACCGATCCCCAAGGGGCGCTGACCCTGAAGCATTACGCCAAGATCGCCCAGACCGCTGAGCGGGGCAAGCTGGACTCGCTGTTCCTGGCCGACGGTGTCGCCTTGTGGGGCAACGTCAAACGGAACTCCCACAGCCGCTTCGAACCGTTGACCCTGCTGTCCGCCCTGGCTGCGGTCACCGATCGGATCGGGCTGATCGGCACGGCGTCGACGACCTACAACGAGCCTTACCATCTGGCTCGCAAGTTCGCGTCGCTCGATCATCTCAGCGGCGGCCGGGCGGGCTGGAACATCGTGACCTCGGCCGGCCAGGACGAGGCGCGCAACTTCAATCGCGATGCCCGTCCTGATCACGAGCTGCGCTACGAGCGGGCCACCGAGTTCGTCGAGCTGACCAGGAAACTCTGGGACAGTTGGGAGGACGATGCCCTGCAGATCGACAAGTTCAGTGGAGTCTTCGCTGATATCGACAAGATCCACACCCTGGACCATGTCGGCACCCACTTCCAGGTGCGGGGTCCACTCAACACCCCGCGTCCCGTTCAGGGCCACCCGTTGCTCGTCCAGGCCGGCTCTTCGGAGACTGGTAAAGAGTACGCCGCTCGATTCGCTGAGGCGGTATTCACCGCCCAGCAGACCTTCGAGGACGGCAAGGCCTTCTACGACGACGTCAGGGCTCGGCTGAGCCGCTACGGGCGTACCCCGGAGCAGATCAAGATCCTGCCGGGTATCAGCCCGATCATCGGCCGCACCGAGGAAGAAGCCCACGAGGCCGAAGCACTCCTTAATTCGTTGATCAACCCTGAGTACGGTCTGAAGCAGTTGTCCAACCTGCTGGATCACGATCTTTCCCACTACCCACTGGATGGCCCGCTGCCCGAGGTCGGCTCGCATACCGAAGGCGCCCAGAGCCGGTTCGACCTGGTAACCGGCTTGGCCCGTCGGGAGAACCTGACCATCCGGCAGCTGATCGAGCGCCTGGCCGGTGGTCGCGGGCACCGGGTATTCGCCGGCACTCCGACCCAGATCGCCGATCAGATCGAGTACTGGTTCACCGAAGGGGCGGCCGACGGCTTCAACATCATGCCACCGACGTTGCCCGGTGGCCTCGATGACTTCGTCGACCTGGTGGTGCCCGAACTTCAACGCCGCGGCCTGTTCCGCACCGAATACACCGGTACGACACTGCGCGAGCACTACGGCCTCAGTCGTCCCAGCAACCAATTCACCGTGGCCCGCAGCACGCCGGCCGCACCCGTTGAGAAGGAGAACGCAGCATGACCGTCACGATCAATCAGAGGACCCCTTCGGAATTGACCATTCGTCCGATCACCGAACGGATTGGAGCCGAGGTCCACGGGCTGGACCTCGCCACGGACCTGAGCCCGTCGACGGTGGCCTCCCTGCGGGACGCCCTCAACCAGCACAAAGCCTTGGTGTTCCGAGGCGCTGAACTCGACGACGAGGCTCAGCAGCGCTTCGCGGCGCACTTCGGTGACCTGACCAAGGCGCATCCGACGGTGGCCTCGGTCGAAGGCGCACCAAATATCCTGCCGGTGGACAGCGAACAAGGCAGGGCCAACAACTGGCACACCGACGTCACGTTCGTCCTGAACCCGCCGCAGGCCAGCACATTGCGATCGATCACCGTCCCGGATCACGGCGGTGAAACGCTGATCGCCACTACGGCCGGTGCGTACCAGGACCTGCCCGAGGTGCTCCGCCAGTTCGCCGACAGCCTCTGGGCCGAACACACCAACGACTACGACTACGCCGTCCCGACCAACCTGGAACAGGAAGGTGCGCAGGACCGCCGGGCAATCTTCACCTCGACCGTCTACCGCACCGTGCACCCGGTCGTACGGGTTCACCCATTGACGGGTGAAAGGGGTTTGTTCATAGGCGGATTCGCCCAGCGGCTGGTCGGGCTGTCGAACACCGAATCCCGCGACATCCTGCGGTTGCTGCAGGCCTACGTCACCCGTCCGGAGAATGTTCTGCGGGTCGCCTGGGAGCCGAACCAGCTGGTCCTGTTCGACAACCGGATCACCCAGCACTACGCGATCGACAACTACTCCGGGCAGCCTCGCCGATTGAACCGGGTGACCGTGGCCGGCGACGTCCCCGTCGGAGTCGCAGGAGAACAGAGCTACTCGCTCGAGGGGGACGCGTCGGCCTATTCGTCGATCGCCGAGGTGCGGGCCGCCTGAGCGGCCCGCAGCGCCTCGAGCCGCCCGACGCCCGAGCTGTAACGGTCGACGATCACGGTGGCGACCAGCGGGTGGGCGCCGATGGGCTTCGAGACAACGCCTCCCGACGCCTCGCCCCGGAGTTTGTCGTCGAAAAATCCCGGCGCCAGCAGGTAGTTCGCCACCTGGACGCTCGGCGACAGCGTCGCGAACGGGTCGTCGTCGGTCAACTGTGCGAACGTGACGGCCCGCGGGTTCCACGCTCGTAGGTGATCGGCGACTTCGGCCAGTTCCGCCCGGGCCTCCGGGTCCGAGGAGCCGGCGGCGACCACGACGACGTCGCCCGGCGCCGCACCGTCCTCATCGTCGGCCAGCCAACCGGCGCGTGCTTGCTCCAGCCGCAGCTGGACAACCTTGGAGATTCGCGGGTCCGGGCCGATCGGATCGGTGACGACGGTATCGGGCCGGCTCGCGATCGCCGCCGGGATATCTGTCTTGACGTGAAAGCCGGTGGCCAATAGCAGCGGCACGACGACCGCCGGTCCGGCCAGTCCCGCCAGGGTGTCGGCCAGTCGCGGACCCACCACGTCGAGGTAACAAAGTTCGACCGGCACTGACGGCAACTTCGTCCGGACGATGTTCGTGAGCCGGCGTAGCTCAGCCAGGCCGTCCGAATTCTTGGTGCCGTGGGCTACTGCCACCAGTGTTGGCTGGTCAGCCATGACACCCTCCTCGATCGATTCGGCCGACTCCGGCGACGATCTCCGGCGACGATACGTCCACGGCTCGTTCGGCGGTGCTTCGCCGACCACTGGCACAACAAAAGGATCCGGCCCCAGGTGGGAACCGGATCTGTTGCGACCCCGACGGGACTCGAACCCGCGACCTCCGCCGTGACAGGGCGGCGCGCTAACCAACTGCGCTACGGGGCCTTGGTAGGCCAGTACTGCTGGGTACTGCTGCGGTCCTACTTGCACGCCCTAGCTCGTCGTGCTGGGCGAACCTTCGAAACTCTACTACGGTCCCGTGGGTGCAAACTACACACCCTCCGGACTGCGTACCCCCAACGGGATTCGAACCCGTGTTACCGGCGTGAAAGGCCAGCGTCCTAGGCCACTAGACGATGGGGGCAAGCTGTGCGGGCCGTTGCCCAGCCCGGGCCGGACAACCGCACCATCCTAGCGTCTCCCACGGGGGCCAAATCAGCTCGGGGGCCAAATCAGCACCTGGGTCAAATCAGCTCGGGGGCCAAATCAGCACAGGGCGCTGGCCCGCGACGACTCCGCCGCGCGCAGCCGCTATTTCGTGACCGAGTCGGTCGGCAACAACTCGTAGCGAGGATTGGCCAGGGCCAAGTGGCCCTTGTACTCACCCACGGTGCCGCTGACCCGGACTATGGAACCTGGCTCGATCCCGGGGATCCGGGTGCGGCCGAAGAACAGCAGCCGCATGCCGCCGGTCGAGTCGAAGACCTGGGCCTCCAGCGACTTCCCGGCCGCCGTGCCGACCTGGACGATCTTGATGCGGCCCTCGATGGTCACCCGCTGCTTCCATTTGACGCCGGCAATTGGCATCACGCCGTGCTCATCCGGTTCGACGTCGGGCATGACCGCGCTGTCCACGGTCCGGGTAACCCTCGGCTTGCTCAGCTGCCCGGCGCCGCTACCGTCCGTGCCTTCGGCCCCATCGGTTCCGGCGGCGGCATCTGAGGTACCGGCACGCTCCACGGACATGGGGCTTTCAGCGCCGCGCGAGCCGTCCGAGCCGTCGGGGCCTTGCCTACGTTCGCCCGGCGCCGTCGGCTCGATCTCGGCTGGCGTGGTTGGCCTCTCCTCGGTGCGCGCGTCGACCGTGGGCATCGAGATCGCCTTCTCGGCCTTCTTGCGCATCTTCTCCAGTTCGGCCTCCTGCACGGCGTCCAGCGTGGTGTCGAACGGCACGATGGTGGCAGAGACGTGGGGGATCTTGGCCATCGCGCCGGCGATGCGGTCAGCCGTTCGATCATGCAGCAGCCGCTGGGAGATCCGCCGGAACGTCCGCCGAGGCAACAGCACGGTGACCTCGGCGCTCTCGCCGACAACTGCTCCCAGCGCGGTCTCGCCCACGGCGCGGATCAGCCGGCGATCTGGGCACTCGACGATCTCGAGTGGCACCCGGTCACCGAGCCCGCGGACGATCCATTCGCGCTGCAGCTCGTCGGCCCGGTCGCTGTCCAGCGAAATGTGCACCGCTCGCAACTCCGTCGGACGCAACGAACCGGCGTAACGCAATGCCCGGATCACGGCCAGATCCAGCCGGTCAACCATGACCAGGACGACGTGGCGTGGGTAGTTGGCCCCGGTCTTGCCGGCTTTGCCCAGCGCCGTGATGAGGTTCAGGGACCGAGCCTCGGCCCGGTACTGCCCGTTGAGTCGCATCAGCAGCAGCCACAGCAGCGGTCCGAGCACCAGTACGAGCCAGGCGCCCTCGGTGAACTTCACCACAGCGGTGATGAGCACGATCGTGAGTGACAGGGCTCCGCCGGAGGCATTGATCCACCACTTGTACTTCCAACCCGGTTGCTTGTGGATCGTGTGGTACTTGGCCATGCCGAAGCCGGCCAGCGTGAATCCGGTGAACACCCCGAGCGCGTAGAACGGGATCAACTTGTCGACGTTGGCGTTGCCGATGATGAGCAGGATGATCGAGAACAAAGTCAGGACCAAGATGCCGTTGCTGAAGGCGAGCCGGTGACCGCGCCGGGTCAGCTGGCGCGGCAGGAAGGAGTCTTCGGCCACGAAGTTGGCCAGGAACGGGAATCCGGTAAAGGGCGTATTGGCACCCGTGAACAGAATCAACGCGGTAGCGATCTGGACGATGATGAATCCGGTCTGACCTATCAGGCCGTTGCCAAGCGCTGCCTTGGCCACTTGCGAGATAACGGTCGGCGAGCCGTTGTGGAACGGTGCCGAGTGGGTCTGCATGGACAGCCAGCCGACGCCCACCACGAGGAAGGCCAGCATCGAGGACATGATTCCGAGGGTGCGACGGGCATTCGGCCCCGGCGGGTTCTTGAAGGCGCTGACCCCGTCCGAGATCGCCTCCAACCCGGTCAGGGATGACCCACCGTTGGCGAAGGCTTTGAGGAGGTAGAAGATGGCAAGCCCCGACAGGATGGGGTGGCCCGCGTCGTGGACCGGGAGCTGGTGATTCCCTGCGACGACCCGGTCGAGTGCGTAGTGCGGCAGGTCACCGAAGATCTCCCGGATGATACCGGTGATGATGACGATCGAGACCGCGCCGAAAAAGAAATAGGTGGGAATGGCAAAAGCCTTCCCGGCTTCCCGGATGCCGCGCAGGTTGCCGAAGGCGAGCAGCACGACGACCAGGATGGTCATCTCGAGTTTGTATTGCACCAATGAGTGCACGGTCGAGGTGATCGCGGCGACCCCGGCCGCGGCCTGCACCGCCACGGTCACGATGTAGTCGATCAGCAGGGCCACGGCCGCGACCTGGGCGGTCTTGTAGCCGAAGTTCTCCCGGCACACGACGTAGGATCCGCCCGCCCGGGTGTAGACCATGACAACTTCCCGGTAGGACAGCGTCATCAGGGTCAGGATGACCAGGATCACCGCGGTCATCGGGGCCAGGATGTGGAAACCGGCCAGCCCGAACACGGCCAGCAGCACGATCAGCATCTCTTCGGTGCCGTATGCCGAGGACGAGATGCAGTCCGAGGACAGCACGCCGAGCGCGACCCGCTTGGACAGCTTCTCCTCGTGCAGCTGCGAGCTCACCAGCGGCGGTCCGAGTAGCACCCGCTTGATGCGGTACCCGAGGCGGTCCGGAAGTGAGATGGTGTTCGCCAGCGCGGGGGCCGCAGCTTGCTCGGTCCGGACTGACTGCACATCGGTCATAGCGAGGAGGCTACTTCTAGCGGACCGGGTGGATGGCGCCGACCGGCGAACCGCCGCCAAGGATCGGTTCGGACTGCAGGGCGTCCAGCACCGCACCGCCGAGCCCGAGGCGGCGTAGTCCGACGGTCACGGCACGATCGGCGGCCCGTGCCGCCCCGTCGTCGATCTTCAGGGCTAGCGCCCCGCCGTCGGGTAGGGCGGCGGCGAATACGCCCTCGGCACCGTCCTTCGCGATGAGGCCGACGACGCCCTGCATCAGCCGGGTCGCAGTGCGCCCTTCACCGCCGACCAGCTCCGGGTGGCGGCGCATGGCATCGGCCACCTGGCGTTCCGGCCCGCTGCCGGCCCGGGCGATCCGGCTGAATCCGCGGGCCAATCCGGTCAGGCTCACGGCGAACAGCGGCGCACCGCAGCCGTCCACGCCGGTCGCGGCAACCTGGTCGCCGGTGAGGTCGGCGACGGTCACCGCGAGCTGTCGCTGCAGGGGGTGGCCCGCAGACAGGTAACCCGAGACGGTCCAGCCGTTGCGGACGCAGGCCCGCAGCATGCCGGCGTGCTTGCCTGAACAGTTCATCGCCAACCGGGTCTCTGACAGGCCGGCGGCGAGGTACTTGCGTCGCTCCGGCTCGCCCAGCGGCAGGTCGGGTGGGCAGTCCAGATCCTGTTCGGTCAGCCCGGCAGCCTCCAAGCCGGCGGCGATCAGGTCGCGGTGCACCGCCGAGCCGGAGTGGGAGGCGGCGGCAAGGGCGAGGTCCTGAGGGTCCAGTTCGAGTCCGGTACGGAGCAGGCCCACAGCTTGCAACGGCTTCAGGGAGGACCGCCCGAAGATGGGCTGGACGACATCGCCGGCGGCGAACAGGGTGCTGCCATCCGGTCCGAGTACCACCAGGTGTCCGGAGTGCAGGGACTCGACCACCCCGCTGCGTTCGACCTCGACGAGTGGGACGCCAGGCTGTAAACGGATCACGGCGTCATTGTCACTTGTAGCTAGTCACTTGTAGCTCGTCACTTATAGCTACAGGGCGCCAAGATCGGCATTGTCGCTCCGGGTGCCGTTGGAGGCATTGAACTCGTGCGCGAAACCGGCCATGTCGGAGACCGGACGCATGCCGAGCAGCCGGAGCTGGCCACCGCTGCCGCGCTGGTCACGGTGGCTGGCCTCAGCCAGGTGGGCGTCGTCCAGCACCGCGGTGATCCAGCCACCCAGTCGGCCGTGGGCCCGCAACGACTCTGCGTCGGCGGCCAGCTCCACCGGGACGAAGGCTCGGTGCTCCCAGTCCATCCGGGCGTGATGGCCGGCTCGGGCCAACGGCATGATGGACCCGCCGGCGGCAAGCGCATCCCGGCTCGATTGCAGCCAGGCGATCGCGTCGTCCAAGGCGCTGACCAGGGCGTCGTTGCCGTCGCACCAGGTGGCGACCAGCTCCGGCCGGGTGCGCGCGACCCTGCTGCCCGACATGTACGAGCCGGCGGCCAGTGACAGGCCCAGCTCGCCGCCGTGCAGGCCGGTCAGTGCGAGGGCCTCGGCGAGTACGTGCGGCAGTCCGATCACACGAGCGACCGCGGTGTCCTGTTCGGCCGCCGTCGTCGGCACCGGTTTGGCGCCCAGATCGCACAGCAGGATGGCCAGCGACAGCCAAGATTCGAGGTCGGTGTCCTCCTCGAGGATCAGTGACCAGGGAGCATCTCGGAACAACATCGCGTCCGCCGCGAGGAAGCCCGACTGCTCGGTGCCGGCGAGCGGATGGCCGCCGACGAAGCTCACCCAGGGCAGCCGCGACCGGACCCGTTCGAGGACGGGGGCCTTGAGGGTGCCGACATCGGTCAGGACGGCATCGCGCCGGATCGTCCCTGTTATCGCCTGCAGTGCGTCGTCCAGCTCGGGCAGCGGCATCGCCAACACGACCAGATCGGCGTCGCGGACGGCGTCGGCGGCCGTCGGCGCGACCTTGAAACCGGCCCCGCGGGCGGCTCCGGACTCACCGGGGTCAGGATCGAACCCGATCACCGGGTAGCCGCTGCGCGACAGGGCGTGCAGCACCGAACCGCCGATCAGGCCGAGGCCGAGGACGGCGATGCTGGTGAAGGTTCGAGGCACCTGACGAACCTATCGGGGCGGTCTGGGAATTAAGGCATTCAGTCGCTCAGCGTGACCTAACCGAAGCCGGAGTGACACGCGATAGGAACGAACCGACGAGTAGACGTGATCTGGCCTACTCCGGACCATGATCATCGGAGCCGGTACTGCGCTACCGGCTTGGACTTTGCCTTGACGCCAGTCCGTGTCAGGATCGTGGGGCACAGATTTAAGCTGGACGCCCACATCCGTCGATACGATCCCATCCACCACCGATCCGACACGGCATCAACAACGCGCCGCACGATGGGCGCCGGAGGCAATCGGCCATGGCTCAGAGTGGTTTCGCCGTCGCGGCATTTCGTGACAGCGGACGTTGGCGGTGCGAAGCCTTGCCTCCGGCCATGCTGGAGGACCTGGCATCGGTGCTGTCGGCGTTACGCGCGCAGCCTCCCGAGGGCGGCCCGTTCGTGGTGGCCAGTGTCGATGAGGAATTCTTTCTGATCGCCCGGTTGCACGGTGCCCGAATCGACCTGTTGCTGTCGGACCTCACGGCTGCCGTGGAGTTCCCGCTCGCGGCACAGGTCCTGGAGCGGCTCGGTGAGGATCCGCCCGAGGACGACGAGTTGGACGAGGTCTGGCCGATCGGTGAGCTCGATCTGTTCTCCGACTTGGAGTTGCCGGAGGACGAGATGGAGCAGATCCTCGACGACCTGGACGCCTACCCGGACGAAATGCTGGACAGCGTGATCAGCCGGATCGGCCTCGAGCAGCAGTTCCGCGAGGCCCTCGCCGCGACCGGTCGGATGGCCCGGTAGTACCGAGATGAGCCGTTTCGGATGCGCGCTGCTCGGTGATCGGGGAGGCTGGCGGGTGGACGAGATCGACCTGGACGGCTGCGACTCGGTGGACGACGCGCTGGATCTGCTGCGCGACTTCGATGAACCGGTCCGAGTGCTGGCGATCGAGCAGGACGACGAGTACGCAGTCCTCATTCGCTGTGATGCCGTCGGTGACCATGAGGACGAGGTCGTCCGAATATTCCTGTCCAACGGGCGTGCGGCCGACGATTACCGGCTCGCTGCGCTGTTTCTGGACGGCCTGAGCGAGGTAGGCGGCGACCCGCTCTCCGACGATGAACTTGTCGATGACGCCGCCCGGTTGGCGGCCCATGACTCGGCTCCGTTCGGTGACCCGGATCTGATTGCCGACCTCGGGCTGAAAGCGCCCGAGCTCATCGAGCTGGCGGTGCATCCGAGCACGCTGCCCATCGATCTCATCGAGTCGGTGTGCGAACGTCTCGGCTGCTTGGACGAGTTCGAAGCCCTCCGCGGGTGACTGCCTCGTTCGACGCTGCGTTGGAAGAGGCCATGGACGCGGCACTTCATGAGGCGCGGGTGGCGCTGCGTTCGGCCGACGTCCCGATCGGGGCGGTGGTGCTCGACCCGGATGGCGTCCTGATCGCGTCGGGGCGTAACGAACGCGAGGCCCGTACGGACCCGACGGCACATGCAGAGGTGGTGGCGCTGCGCCGAGCGGGCTCAGTCCTCGGCGACTGGCAGTTGGCCCGCTGCACCCTGGTCGTCACCCTCGAACCGTGCACTATGTGTGCCGGTGCCGTGGTCCTGTCACGGGTCGCTCGACTGGTCTTCGGCGCCTGGGACCCGAAGGCCGGCGCGGTCGGGTCCTTGTGGGACGTGGTTCGGGATCGGCGTCTCAACCACCGGCCGGAGGTCATCGCCGGCGTCCGCGAGGCCGAGTGCGCGCAGCTTCTTACCGATTTCTTCGCCGATCGCCGCTGACGGTATTGTCTTCGGCGGTGGCGTGTCCGAGCGGCCGAAGGAGCACGACTCGAAATCGTGTGAGGGTAAAAACCTCCGTGGGTTCAAATCCCACCGCCACCGCCAACGAAAGGAAGGTCGCCCTGCTCTTGGGGCGGCCTTCCTTTCGTTATCAGTGCTACGGGATTTGGGAGGAGGACCCGAGGGACGAGGGTCCGACGGTTCCCACCGCCACCGCCAAACGATCTGGTGATCATCTCGCGTTTCTGGGGCCCCAGGCACGGGAAAACGCGAGTTGACCACCAAAAAGGGCGTCGGTCAGGTCGCCGCCGCATCGGCGAGCAGTTCATCGCGGAGACGGTCGAGGTCGATTCCGTGCGCAGCCAGCAGCAACTGGACCGGGTGCGGCGCTCCACCGCGCAGGCCTAGGCGGCTCAGCTCTCGGCGGCCGCGGCGCCCCAGCCCAGTGCCGAGCGCGTCCCGCGCGACGACCAGCACGCCGTAGAGCAGGTGCTCGGGGCGGATTTCAGCGTCCCGGCGTTTGGCGGCAGTGGTGCACGCGATGAATTGCGCGCGTTTGATCAGGTACGGCGGCCCGCACAGCGGGCTGTGCTGGGCTCGGCCGCGCCACCGGGGACGGCGACGAACTTGCCGGGCCGCTTCGTGAACCGCCAGCGTGCCGAACGTCGATTCCAGCTGCCGTCGCATCTGCCCTACGTCGACGCCGAGGTCGCGCAGCAGATCAGCGTCGTCGCGCACCACCGGGCCGGACTCTGTCACGATGCGCGCGATCTGCGCTCGCGCCGTGGCCAGCTCCAGGCCGTGCGCGATGAGCATCGTTGCCGCCGGGTTCGAGGCATGCGCGAGGACCGCGAGCAGCAGGTGTTCGGCGCCGAGATAGGGATGACGCAGGCGGCGGCGTTCGATCTCGGCCAGTAGCAGGATCTGTCGGCTGGCCGGTGCTGGACGCTGCGCCATCTTGGCCATCAGTGCCCCCCGCGCAGCCGGCCGGCGTGTTTGTAGTGCATGGCCTGCTTGCTCACCCCGAGCACGCGGGCGATATCGCGCCAGGACCAGCCCTGGGCGCGGGCGTTGTCGACCTGCAACTGCTCGAGCACTTCCACCAGCCCGCGCAGCGCCGCCACGGCGGCCAGGCCGGTCGCCGGATCCGGGTCTGCTGCGGCCTCCACCATCTGGCTGCCCTGTGACACTGCTCCACTCACACCGTCAAACTAGATTGACGATGGGCGCTCGTCAATGGTCTTTGACGAGTAAGAGCATCAACCAACCCGTACCGGACGTCCGAACCGGGCATGCACACCCGGACTCCACAACGGCCGGAGCGGATTGCCGGTGGGATGCACGCCGGCCGCCGAGACGAGCGTGTCATCCAGGCGCTCCAGGCTCGCCTCATGCAGCGGCCACGGTCCGTGCTCGTTGGGAGTCCAGAATCCCTTGGCAGCGAAAGCCGAATGCATACCCCAACGAGCGGTCAGAAACACCTCCAGCGCGGTTGGTGAAACCGGCGGGCCGATCGTCACCAAGATATCGCTGCGCGGTCCCGGTCCGGGAAATCGCCGCCGGACGCCGTAGTGCCGGACGGTCCCTTGATCCAGCACCGGGAAGGTCTCCGACGCGACCGGGCGGTATTCGTCGGCGTAAATCTCGGACCACACGTACGGCACCCGCATGCCCCACCGCGCGGCGGCCACCACCGCGAACCGATCGGCATCCAGGGAACGGAACACCACGCCGTGCCGGTCCTGCTCGTCCACCGAGTACAACCGGACATTGACCTCGAGGAACGAGCCGAAGTAGGGGATAGGCCACCGCGGTCCAGGCCCGGCCCGCCGCATCCGGAAAGGCACCAGCCCGACATAGGTACGGCCCTCGAAGACATCTGGACGGGTGCCGGGCGGGAAGAACGGTGCGACCTGCTCCGGGTCGACCGGCCAGTGCAGGAATGTGAGGTCGCACCACAGCTGATCGAAGATCACCGGCCGCCGGAGCGGGGGCGCTGTCACGGGCACGGTCACCTCGCCATTGTCCGCCGCCGTCGGGCCGGTGTCCGGCGAGATCTCCTCGGTGCGCAAGAATGTCGCGCGTGATCCTTACCGTGTGTCTCAACGCGGCGGTCGACGTCACCTACTCGGTGTCGGCGCTGGTGCCCGGCAGCTCCCATCGGGTCTCGGCGGTCCGGGCTCGCGCCGGTGGCAAGAGCGTGAATGTGGCCCGGGTACTGCGCCAGCTCGGTGAACCTGCCCGGCTGCTCGGCTTCGCGGGCGGCGAAGCCGGTGATGTACTGCGACGTGACCTGCACGATGCCGACATCCCCGCCGAACTGGTCCCGACCGCAGAACCGACCCGGCGGACGGTGGCCGTGGTCGACCCGCTGGACGCCACACTCTTCAACGAGCCCGGACCGATCATCTCCGCTGACGAATGGGCCCTGCTGGTCGGGCTCTTCCGACGGTCGGTGTTCGACGCCGACCTGGTCGTGCTGTCCGGCAGCCTGCCGCGCGGAGTGCCGATCACCGCCTACGCCGACCTGGTCGAGATCGCGCACGCGGCCGGGGTTCGCTCGATCGTCGACGCCGATGGTGCGGCGCTTGGCGCGGCCCTGATAGCCCGTCCCTATCTGGTGAAACCTAATGCTGCCGAGCTGGCCGCCCTCCTTGGCCGCCAACTGGACAGTTTGGAACGGATAGAGCTGGCGGCGCGCGAGCTGCTGTCCGCCGGCGCCCGCAACGCTGTGGTGTCCTGCGGACCGGACGGACTGCTGGCGGTCACCGAACACGGTCATTGGCGCGCGGTCAGTCCAGAAAGGATCGCCGGAAACCCTACCGGAGCAGGGGATTCCCTGGTAGCTGCCTTGGCGCGCGGCTGTTCTCGAACGTCGGCAGACCAGGATCCCGGCTGGCCGACCGTCCTTGCCGACGGCGTGGCGATATCCGCCGCAGCCGTGGTGGTCGACGTGGCCGGCGAGATCGATGTACCGACCATGCACCGGTTGCGGCCGCTGGTGTCGATCGAGGAACGGAGCACAACATGACGCTGGTTGCCAGCGGTGATCTTGTCGCAGCTGCCAAAAGGGCCGGACGCGGGGTGGCTGCGTTCAACGTGATCACCCTTGAGCACGCGGAGGCTATCGTGGCTGGCGCGGAGGCAGCAAGCTGCCCGGTGATCCTGCAGATCAGCCAGAACGCCGTGAAGTTCCACGGCGGCCGGTTGCTGCCCATCGCCCGCGCGGCCCTGGCCGTGGCTGAACCGGCCGCCGTCGAGGTTGCCCTGCATCTTGATCACGTGGAGGATTCGGCCTTACTCCGGCAGGCCGCAGATGCCGGCTTTTCCTCGGCCATGTTCGATGCCGGTGCGTTGCCCTACGAGGAGAATGTCACCACCACCAGGGCGGCCGCCGAGTGGGCGCACCAGAATGGCCTTTGGTTGGAAGCGGAACTGGGCTATGTCGGTGGCAAGCCGGGAGCGATGGCCAGCGCGCATGCCGCCGGCGTGCGCACCGATCCCGACGAGGCAGTTGCCTTCGTCGCCGCGACCGGCGTGGATGGATTGGCAGTCGCCGTGGGCAGCTCACACGCGATGACCTCGCGCTCGGCGGCCCTGGACACTGACCTGATCAGCCGGTTAGCCAACGTGCTGGACGTTCCGCTGGTGCTGCACGGTTCCTCTGGCGTGCCGGACGACGAGATCCGGCGGGCGATTTCAGCGGGCGTGGTCAAGGTGAACGTCGGCACAGCCCTGAACATCGCGATGACCGGCGCAGTGCGGGCTGCGCTGGCTGCTGACGAGTCGCTGGTCGATCCACGCAAGTACCTGGCTCCGGCTCGCGACGCGATCGCCGAGACAGTCCGAGCGTTGAGCGCGGTCATCAGCCGCTGACTCAGCCGGTGATGACCCAGTGCACCCAGGTGTGCTCGACCGGCTGGCCCCAGACACCGCCCAGGACGGCAGCGACCGCCGTGCTGGCCGCCGCCATCTCGGCGGCATCACCGGCCGGGCCGTGCAACAGCGCTGCCGGCCACGCGGGTTCTGTCTTGGTCCCGGTGGCCCCAGCCGTCGCCGGCAAGAACATGCTGTGCACGGCGTCTGTGGGCAGGTTGAGGGCCCGCGCCGCGGCGGCGTTGACCGCCTTCAGCGCAAGGTTCACCTCGGCCGGGCTCAAGGGCGGGCCGAGCACGGTGATCACCGGCATGCGGTCAGGCTAGCTGCCCCGGCGATCAGCCTCGCAGGATGACCTTGACCGGAGCGGCCGTCACGACGATGTTGCTGAGGTAGCTGTGGGCCCGCGTGTCGAGGGTCCCACCGCAGGTCACCAGCGCCAGCCCGCGGACCCCGGTCGCCCGGAAGATGGCGATGGGCAGTCCTTCGGACTTGAGGTAGCTGGTCAAGCCGGTGATCCGCCAGGCTTGCGGGGCACCCTTGCCTCGCGTGATGATCGCATCGCCGACGTGCAGGAAGCCGATCCGGCCGAGTACTCCGGTGCCCTGCCCGGAGTAGTTGACATGCCCGGCGATCAGCAATTGCCCGACCTTGCCGTCGAGTGCGCCGCCACCGGTGTAGTAGCCGACGCGCTTGACGTCGCCGGGGATGCTCAACTCATCGCCCACGACCTTCTCGGCGTCGATCGGCGCGGTTGCCTGTTGGGCCGGAATGGCCATGGTGTTATGGGCGAAATCGGCCGGCACCTCGACCGGTGGCAGGTTCTTTGCCGGCACACTCACGGTCTTGGGCAGCGGCACGTCAGCGCTGCTGCGATGCCACGGGAAGAAGACATACACGACTACGACGAAGCCGACGATGCCCAGGACGGTGAAGAACAGTGCTTCCAGCCGCTGGCCTCTGACGCGGGGGGTTGGTAGGTGGCTCATCTGTCCAGCCTGGCCGAGCGCAGCCGCAGCCTGAGCAGGCCGGCAGCGGAGATGACGACCAGCAGCACACCGCCCCCAGTCAGCCAGGACTCGGGGCCCGGAGCGTCAGCCCGTCCGGCGTCGATCTTGATGTCTGACCTCCCGGCTGGGTGGGCCTGAGTCGGAGCAGGAGTCGTCGAGGCCACCGTGGCGGCCGTCGGCGTCCCGGGTCCGACCGAGGCGCTGGCCAGCACGATCTGCGCGCCCGCGGCACCGGAGCCGAGGTTGAGCTGCACAGCCTGCTCGGTGAAGGTGCCGCCGTTGGTGGACTGACCGTTGACGATGATGTCGAGCATGGACGAGAACTGGTTGGCCAGCGGGAGGAAGACCTGGCCGGCGAGTTGACCGGCCGCCGCGGTGATGGCCTGGGTCAGATTGGTGTTCAAGGTGTCCAACACCCGGCTGGCCAGGCCCAGTTGGGTGGCGTCCAGGTCGGCGCCGAGGATCTTGAGGCCGAGCTGTCCGGTTCCGTTGGTGAGCTTGGTCTGCAGCGAACTCAACAGCGTGCTGGTCGCGGTGGGCAGCGACGTGGCCAGCGCCTGCGAGAGGTAAGGCAGCAGGTGGGTGTTCGCTGGCAGATTGTTCAGGTCCAGGCCGAGGGACTGCAGCAGCTTCGCGACATCGATGTGGATCGAACCGGTTTTCAGGCCGGCCGTGATGGCGCCGTTTGCCAGCTCGACCGAGGTTAGGCCGTCCACCGCATTGCTCAGGGTGTCGAGGCCTGTGATGGTGACCACGCCACCAAGGGAACCGTTGAGCTGGGTGCCCAGACCGGCGAGCTGAGTCGTCAGGTCGGTCAGCAACGGATTGACGAGGTTGGCCAGTCCCGGCGCCGTGAGATCCAGTCCCATGTCCTCGATCCGGTACTGACCGGTCTGAGCGCCGTTCACGCCTTTCTCCTGATCGGCGACTGCCGAGAGTGCCCCGAGATTGAGCTTCAGGTTTCCCAGAGTCTGGGCGGCCGTGGGGCCACCTGCGCCGGACAGGTCCGCGGTGGCGTTGGACGGGGCCGAGCCGTTCTGACCACCGGCGGCGATGCCGCCGGAGTTGTCGATCGCACCGGACGCGCCGCGCGCCGAACCGTCCGCGAGGGCCCGGGCGTATTGCCTGACTGCTCCCAAGGACATCACATTGCCGCCCGGCAGTTGCAGGACGCCGGTGAGCGGCAGGTTGACGGCGTTGTTCAGGGCGCTCACGTCGAGCGAGTTGGCCTTGATGACCGGGCTATCACCGTAGTTCTGGGCGATCTCGCCGGCGATGGACGCGATGTTGTCGAGGCTGGTGCCGCCGATCTGACCGCTCAGAAACTTGCCGCGCGACTGTGACACCGCAGCGGTCGCCGAGGCGTTCGGCGCCAGCATCATGATCGAGGCCGCGACGCCGACTGCAACGGCGGCGGCAGCCCAGCGCCCAACCGTGCGGGACAACCCCACTCCGGTCGCTGGGTTCCGCTCGGCTGCACTCCGGCCCCAGCCATGCGCGAGCTTTGCCTTGGATCCGGTTTGGGGCATCTACAGCCGTCCTCGCTATTAAGTACGCGTGAGTAGCGTGGTCGAGGTTTCAACGAGAAGGGGGCAGCGGGGTTACGCAAGCAAATACCGGCGACGGGCACTCACCGGTGATCAATCGGTCGGAGCCCGGACCGCGCGTTCGATGATCTTCATGCGTTCGACGGCCATACCCACCACGGACTGGGTGGCCGGCGACAGCTCCGTCCCACGTCGGTGCACGATCGCGAACTCGTCGAACAGTCTCGGGCGCAGGCCCACCCAGCCCAGGCTCGGCGGCAAGCGATCGGCCAGGCGGTGCAGGATGCCCCTGGCCGTTATCGCATCGGCTAGACCGAGGGCTGCGATTTCCAGCGCGGACTCCACGTCCTCGACCTCGATCTTGGGGATCAGCGTGCGTCCGACCGACTGCACCGCCCGCGCGAGTTGCCCGCGCGTCGAATCGGTGTTGCCCCAACTGGCCTCCGACAGCACCAGGGTCGCGGCCGCCAGTTCGGTGGGCGTCACCGGCTTGGCCAGGCGGGCGGGATCCGCGCTGACGTAGACGACCTCGTCCCGCATCACCGGACTGATCTGCAGACCCTCGTCATCGATCGGCAGCGCGATAATGGCGGCCTCCAACCGTCCTCGCCGTAACGCATCGAGGACCTCGAGGGAATTCTGGCCGATCAGTTCCAGCCTGACCCCGGGATGCCGAGCCATCATGTCCGAGACCAGATCACGGGTGAGGTAGACCCGCGCGGTTCCGAAGACCCCGAAACGGACAGTGCCGGTGATGACATCGCGCACCGACGCAACGGCACGTTCCGCCTCGTCTACGGTAGCCAGCGCCTTCTCCGCGTACGGACGGAGCACGCGGGCCGCCTCGGTGGCCACGACGCCGCGACCGGCACGCTGGAAGAGCTCGGCATCCAGGGACCGTTCCAGCAACCGGACTTGCTCGGACACCGACGGCTGGGCCAGGCCTAGCAGGTCAGCGGCCGCAGTGAACGACTCGTGTTCGAGGGTGGCCAGGAAGCACCGGAACTGATGAAGGCTGATCAAAGGAATTCCCTTCGATTTTCCAAGGAGTCATAGACTACCTCTGCTAATGGTGTCGCCCTACCGTCGATGGGTGAGCGTTCTCCTCCCGGTCCGGCCATCGTCGCAGCGCGACACCAGGCGTGGGCTCGCCCTGTGCCTGATCTCCGGGGCGTCGTTCGGACTGGCCGCGGTCATAGCCAAGGAGGCGTTCCGCTCCGGCTTCAACGTCGAATCACTGCTGGCCGGGCGATTCGCTTTGGCCGCCATCGCCTTCTGGCTGATCGTGACGGTTCGCTGGAAGGTCCACGAGCCGGCCCGCCGACCGTCGCGGCCGTCCTCCCGCACGCTGGTTATGGCAGTCGGTCTCGGCGCTGTTGGCTACGCGTTCCAGTCCGCCTTCTACTTCGGTGCGTTGACCCGTTTGAACGCGTCCGTGGTGGCACAACTCCTCTACATCTATCCGGCACTGGTGCTAGTGATCGCCCTATTGCGCGGACGGGAATCGCTGGAGGCGCGCAAGATCATCGCGCTGCTCTGCTCAGCGCTCGGTCTCGTGCTGTTGCTGCACGGCGGTGCCGGGGCCGGCTCGATGTCGCTCGCGGGCGTGCTGATGGCCCTCGGGGCTGCCGGCACCTATGCGCTGTACATCACCGTGGCCGGCGGTCTGCCGGATGATCTCGATCTGTACCTGCTGGCGGCCATAGTGTGCTCCGCCGCGACGATCAGCGTGGCCGGCTACGCCGCCGTGACCGGCACCCTGCACGGGCCCCGGCACGCGAGCGGCTGGCTCTGGCTCCTCGTCTTCGCGATGGTGCCGACGGTGGTGGCGATCGTGACCTTCCTGGCCGGCCTCCGGTTGGTCGGCGGTTCGGTCGCAGCAATCCTGTCCTGCACCGAGCCTGTGGTGACCGTTGGATCGGCCGCCCTGGTGTACTCCGAGCGGTTGACGCTGGTCCAGATCCTGGGCGGGGTTGCCGTGTTGTCCGCCGTGGCCGTGCTCCAAGTGCGTCGTAACGGGCAACCGGCGGCGGTCGCGACACCGGTCTGAGCTAACGCCAGCCGTCGAGCTGGGATCGGGCCTCATAGAGCAGGACGGCGGCCGAGATCGACACGTTCAGTGAGTCGGCCTCGCCGAGCATCGGGATGAACACCTTCGCTGCGTTGTCGCGGTACCACTCGGCCGCGATGCCGTAGCGCTCGTTGCCCATCACGATCGCCGTCCGGCGGGCGTAGCCCACGGCGGTATATCGAGATGCTCCGTCGGTGTCGGCCAGATAGACCTGGAAGCCTTGTTCGTCCAGCCAGTTCTGAGCCATCGCGACCGACCCGAAGGAGACGGACGGGATCCGCAGGATCGTGCCGTGACTGGCCCGGAACACCTTGACGTTGTTGCGCTTCGTTCTCCCGTTGGTCAGGATCAGCGCATCCGCGCCGCAGGCATCCATGGTGCGGACGAGGGTGCCGAGGTTGCCGGGCTGTTCGATGCCGTCGGCCACCAGCACGAGCGCCGTGCTCCCGAGGCTGAGATCAGACGGCCGCCAGGACGCCAGCGCGACGATCGAGAGCATGCCGTCCGGTTTATCGCGATCAGCCAGTCGGGCCAGCGTGCGGGCGGAGATCTGGTAGCTCTCATTCGCCCGTCCGGCCAGGGCCTGGCATAGCTCCACCGCTTCAGGCCCACGCAGCGCTTCGGGGCACCACAGGAAAAGCGGTACCTCCCGGTCGGAGTGCAGGACCGCCTCGTTGGCCCACAGTCCCTCAGCCACCGTGCGGGTGTCATCGGCTCCGGACTGGCTGCGTTGCAGCGCCATCACGTCCCGGACCGCCTGGTGGCTGGAGCCGATCTGCACCGGGAGGGACCTTCCTGTTGGCCGAGATACGCCGAAGTGTTTGAGTTCCGCAATATATGCCGCGAGGTTTCCGGAATTCGTAGCGGATCACGTAACCGAGCTGCCGACCGCCCTTAAGAACACCCAGGAAGGCAACGCTGGCATCATCAGCCGGATGTTCCACGTCGCGTTCGTCGAGCCGAAGATTCCCCCTAACACCGGCAACGCCATCCGGATGGTGGCGGCCACCGGCTGCGAGCTGCACCTGATCGGTCCGCTGGATTTCGACCTGTCCGATGCACAATTGCGACGTGCGGGCCTGGACTACCACGACCTGGCTTCGGTGCAGGTGCATGCCGATCTCGAGGCGGCCTGGACCGTCCTTGCATCTGCGGCGCGGGTTTTCGCCTTTACTGCCAAGGCGAAGCGGTCATTCGCTGATATCTCCTACCGCCCGGGCGACGTGCTGATGTTCGGCCCTGAACCTAGCGGCCTTTCCGAGGAATTGTTGGCCGGTCCGCGGATCACCGAGCGGGTGCGGATCCCGATGCTTGCGGGGCGACGGTCACTGAATCTGTCGAATGCCGCGGCGATCGCGGTCTACGAGGCGTGGCGCCAGAACGGATTCGCCGGGGCGGTCTGAGTGTGGTGCGGAGCACTCGATGAGCGGCCCGGGGAAGCTTCCAGGGCCCGTCGGGGTTGACTACGCTGCCGGCCCTGGATGCGATGGTGGTCTCCGCCGACAGACGACGTTTTCGGACGTGGCAGTCGAGCACGGGCGATGCGGAAGGTTCGATTCCTCCCGACGGCACCAAGAGCGGCGTAGCCGCTAACAACGGCAGCTAGCTAGCTAGGTCGAGCGAGCTAGCTCATGCCGCCAGCGGGGCCGCGCCGGCGACGAAGTCCTCGATCACCAGGATGTTCGCTGCCCGGAGCGGGAAGTCCGCGGCCCAACTCGCGTAGGAAGCATCGGCGTCCAGCACTGGCCGCCGGTGGGGGCGGGCCTGGAGCACGGCGCTGAGGGCTCGGACCAGGAGCGGGCTGTTGCGCTCCAGATTGACATGCGACGTCAGTAGGGCCCAGGCTGGGCCGTCCCCGTCGTGGACGACTCCGAGTAGGCGGGTGTCGAGCCGGTACTGTTCGGCCTCGGCGAGTGGTAGTTCGGCTAGCAGCGGCGGCGCCGAACCCCGTTCCTCAGCATCGGCGGCCAGCGAGACCCGAACTAGTTCGGGCCCGAATTCGGCCGCGAGCGCCCCGCACGTATAGGCGGCGGCCAGTGCCCCGTGCACCGATGAGTATTCGAAATTCAGTGTGCTCACGTGATCCGCCTCTCCCAACGCCCAGAGAACTGGTGGTCTGTGAGCACAAGTGAAGCGGCCGTGTGTGACGACGGCATGACGTGCGAGTGACAGCCATGAAATTACCGGCGGGAAACCGCTGATATCCCAGCTGGCGGCGCTGCGAGCCCGGCGGGCGACCAAGGCGACATCGGCGGAGGATAGGGGATTCGAACCCCTGAGGGGTTTCCCCCAACACGCTTTCCAAGCGTGCGCACTAGGCCACTATGCGAATCCTCCGTCGAAGAGGATACGGGTTCAGCTCGACCGCTCCGAACCGTGGGTGGCTGCAGGCCGGGACCTCGGATGTCGCAATAGCAGCACGAGCCGCTGCTCGGCTACCTCCTGACTGTGCCACGCCAGCCAGAAACACAGAAAGGCCAGTGGCAGTTCGGCCAGCACGCACATGGCCACGGCCTGGACCAGATCCCATCCGGACGGTGACGTCAGGACATCGAACCAGGCGTCGGCGGTGAGCAGGGCGCCGGTCGCCGAGGCTGCGATGGGCAGCAATCTGGAGCGTCGCAGGGCCAGGATCGCGGTTGCGATCAGGCCGATCAGCAGCAGGACGTCATATCCTGCCCAGGCCACGTCGTAGTTCTCCGAGATCTGCCGGGAGGGCAGGGTCAGGCCCGCGACGACGATCCAGGGCAGCAGGATCACCGCACAGAGCGCGAACAGTGGGGCCGCCCACCGCACCAGTCTGGCGTTGTCCACCAGCACTCGATTGCCGGGCTCGTCGCTCATCGGAACGGCTCGGTCGACCGTGTCGGCCACCTGCGCGAGCGCCTGCATCGGCGCCGGGTCGTCGCTCATGCGCTGGCTCCCGATTCGTTACGGCGGACATCCGCGATTGCGGGCCGCCATCTGTTTTACTCTCCACAACGGCTCGGAGGTGTGCATGAGCACTCAGAGTTCTGTGCAGCGCGCCGCAAACAGCGACGGCGTCAAGGCACTAGGTCGATTGGGCTTTGCGGCACGGGCGACCATCTACCTGTTGATCGGTATCTTCGCGCTGTTGCTTGCGTTCGGTAAGCGGCCACCGGAAGCCGATCAGCGCGGGGCCATGCAGGAAGTCGCCAAGCACACCGGCGGCTTCGTCCTGCTGTTCGTCCTAGCGATAGGCCTGTCCGGCTACGCCCTGTGGCGCTTCACCGAAGCGACCTTCGGGGTGGCCGGCGACGGCAAGAAGGCCGGACCACGACTGCAGTCGCTGGCCCGCGGCTTGATCTACGCCTTCTTCGCCGTCAATGCCTTCAACCTCTTGGTCCACGCGCGGAGTACGAGTCAGGCGAGGGAGCAGCAGCTCTTGACCGCCCGCATCATGCAGCACCCGACCGGACGCTGGGTGGTGGGCCTCGCCGGCGCGGTGGTGATCGTCATTGGACTGGTGCTGGTCGTCGAGGGTGTCAGGCGCAAGTTCAAGAAGTACTTCAAGCTCGCCGACATGCCGCCTTCGAGCCGCCGGGTGGTCTGGATCCTGGGGACGGTCGGTACGACCGCACGGGGTTTGGCCTTCGCGCTCACCGGCTTCTTCGTGGTGAAGGCTGCTTGGGAGTACGACTCGAAGCAAGCCCGCGGACTCGACGGTGCGCTCCGGCAACTCGCTGACTCGTCGCACGGACGCTGGTGGGTGGGTCTGGTGGCGATCGGCCTGATCGCGTTCGGGCTGTACGGCTACTGCGAAGCCCTGTGGCGGCGGGTATGAGCGCGGTCGCAACGCACGAACCTGCCCACTCCGGTGCCGTGATCAAGTCCGCGGCGGCCCGGCTCATTCCGGCCGCGGTGATCCTCTGGGCTCTGCTGCTCGCCGTGGGCTACCTGCTCACCCACGGGCTCGAGAACTCGGTGTTGGTGCGCTGGGATCATTCGGTCGAGCGTTCCCTGTCGCGTCATCGCAGCGGGGGTCTCACTACCGCGACGCACTACGCGACCTTCGGCGCCGAGACCCTCACCGTCATCGGTATCGGCCTGGTGGTGTTCATCGTGTTGCGGCTGTTCCTGCGGCGTTGGCGGGAATCGATCTTCCTAGCGGTTGCCCTCATCGGTGAGGTCACGATCTTCGTCAGCACCACGATGTTCGTCGACCGGGATCGTCCCGACGTGCCGCACCTGGACGGTGCGCCGCCCACGTCCAGCTTCCCCTCCGGGCACACGGCCGCCTCCGTCGCCCTGTACGGGTCATTGGCCGTGATCGCCGTAGCCGTCGGTGCCCGCGCGTGGGTGCGGTGGATCCTCTTGGTGCTGGCGGTCGTCATGCCGGTCACGGTGGCCATGTCCCGCCTCTATCGCGGTATGCATTTTCCGACCGATGTGATCGCCGGAGCCCTGTTCGCGCTGGTCTGGTTGATGGTCGCCCGCGCGGTGCTGTTACGGAGACGATCATGACGTCCGCAATGACCGAAGTGGCGGTGGTCCTGAACCCGACCACGGTGGCCAACATCGGCGATCTCAAGGCCGAGATCTCGCAACGCGCCACTCTCGCGGGCCTGGGCGAGCCGCTGTACCTGGAGACCACGGAGGACGATCCCGGGGCTGGCATGGTGGTCGAGGCTGTCCGGGCGGACGTCCGGCTGATCCTGTGTTGCGGCGGGGACGGCACGGTTTCCGCTTGTGCCGGAGCTCTGGCTGACCTTGCCGTCGACGGATCCGGCGCCGGAGTCGCCCTCGCGGTGGTGCCGATCGGGACCGGGAACCTGTTAGCCCGCAACCTGGACCTGCCGTTGACCTTGCCCGATGCCCTCGACGTGGCATTCGGCCCCGGGCGCCGTCCGCTCGATGTGCTCAAGGCAGGAGAGCATCGATTCGTCGTGATGGCCGGGCTCGGTTTCGACGCCGCGTTGATCCGGGATACCGATGACGACCTCAAGGGCAGGATCGGCTGGTTGGCCTATCTGGGCGGCCTGGCCAAGGCGTTCAAGCGTTCGGAGCGGGCCTGGTTCGAACTGACGGTGGACTCGGCGCCGCCCGTGCGTCTGCGCGGCGTGGGCGTGCTGGTCGCCAACGTCGGCCAGGTGCAGGGCGGCATAGCTGTGCTACCCGATGCGAGGCCGGACGACGGCGTGGCCGACGTGATCGTGCTGTCGCCGCGGCGCCAGTCAGATTGGCCGCTGCTGATCTGGCGGCTGATCAGGCGCCAGCCCGACCACGGCTCCCGGGCCCACGTTTTCAGAGGAGCCACCGTGACGATCACGGCCGATCGTGAACTCCCGGTCGAGTACGACGGTGATTTCGACGGAGCCGCGGCCGGCATGCGGGTCGAGGTGATGGCGCGGGCCATCGTGCTGTGCGTTCCCCACGGCTGATCCCAGGCGATACCAACACAGCGGGATGGCAGGACAGCTCTGTGGCAGGACAGCTATTCAGCAGCACAGCTCTGTAGCAGCACAGTTATTCAGCACACGGCGAGCTCTGTACACGGCGATATCAGAATCTAAGGAGTAGAGGTAGAGGGATGTCGACACATCCTGGGCCGCCGGCCGGCGGCGCCCCGCTAGGAGCTGACGAGGCCGAGGTGCAGGCGGGACGGCGCTTCGGCGCCCGCGCCCTCGTGATCTTCGGGGGCGTGTTCGTGACCGCCGTCCTCTTCGCGATCGTGGTCTCGCTGGTGGTGTCGTCGTCCCCCACTTTGCTCCGGCTGGATCGCTCGACCGCCGACCGGTTTCATCGATACGCGCTGTCGCATCATGGCTGGACCTCGGCCATGCGAGTCGTGAGTGACGTCGGATCACCGGGGGCTTGGTGGCTGATCCTGGGCGTCGCGGCCGCGTGGCTGGCCTACCGGCGGTTGTGGCGGCTCGTCGCGTTCGTCGTGGTGGCCGGAGTGGGCAGTTCGCTGCTGAACCATCTCATCAAGGCGACCGTGGACCGGGCCCGTCCGGCGCTGAACGACCCGGTAGCAGTCGCGTCGGGCAAGTCCTTCCCCAGCGGCCATGCGCAGTCGGCGATTGTGGGTTACGGGATCCTTCTGGTTGTGTTCCTGCCGGTGATCAGCCGGGGCTGGCGGGCTCTGGTGGTGGCCGTGGCGGTGGTGCTGGTACTGCTGATCGGGCTCTCGAGGATCGCCCTGGGTGTGCACTATCTCTCCGATGTGGTCGGCGCCTATCTGGTGGGGACGGTCTGGCTGGCCGGTCTCACCGCCGCGTTCCGCGCCTGGCGTCGGGAAGCGCGCCCACCACCCGCTCGCTCGGCAGCGACCGCAGGTAGCGTCCCGTAGACTGCTCGCCAGGCCCCTCGCGTGGCGCTCATCCTGTGAACCTCCCCAGGGCCGGAAGGCAGCAAGGATAAGCAGGCTCTGGCGGGTGCGCGGGGGGCCCTTGTCATCCTCCCGCAGGACTGCGACTCTGACGAGCCGGTCGCCGGGTACTCGGAAACCAAAGGTCTAGATCCGAACCATTGACGCGCCAGCTAGTTACAGCCATGATCTGAGTCATGGCTCATCGCTCAGTGAAATGGTTGAGGACGAGGGAGTTTACCGATGGCATCTCTTGACATCGGTGCGCATCGGCTGCCCGATGCAGTGCTGCGGCCACCGCGAGAGGCCAACGCCTTCGAGTCGACGGTCGAGCGACTGGCTGCCGCGATCCGGTTGGGCGTCTTCACGGTCGGCGAGCAACTGCCGGCCGAGCGCGATCTCTCGTTGCAGCTCGGGGTGAGCCGGGTCAATCTGCGCGAGGCCATCGCCGCCCTGCGTGATGCCGACATGGTCGAGACGCGCCGAGGACGCGGCGGCGGGACGGTCGTGACCTACAGCGGCACCCATTCCGGTGGAGTCGAGGAAGCTGGTGCCACCGCCGCCCTGAAGCTGCGGGGACCGCAGCTGTATGACGCCCTCGACTTCCGGCGGGTGGTGGAGCCGGGTGCGGCCTATCTCGCCGCAACCCGGGACCTGTCGTCCGACCAGCGAAGCTGGTTGGTGGCCTCAGAATCAGCGGTCAGCACGGCTTCCGTCGGCGGACCGCACCGGATCGCCGACTCCCGGCTGCATCTCGCGGTTGCTGCCCTGAGCGGATCGGCCATGCTCATCGAAGCCGTGACCCGCGTGCAAGCTGCTCTGCACGACCTGCTGAGCGCCATTCCGGTGCTGCCGCGCAACATCTCGCACTCCCATGATCAGCACCGGGCCATCGTCGTCGCGGTGCTGGCCGGAGATGCCGACGCGGCACGGGGCGCGATGGAAGAGCACTGCGATGCCACCTCGGCCCTATTGCGTGGTCTGCTGGGATGACCGGGCATGAATTCTCACACGATATCGGACGACACCCCGCGGCGAACGGAGCGAGATGACCCTGTATTCGATGGAGGAATTGCGGACCGATATCGGAGAGGGCCGGATCGATACCGTCCTGGTCGCGTTCACGGATATGCAGGGGCGCCTGCAGGGTAAGCGAATCCACGCCCAGTTCTTTCTGGACTCCGTTCTCGACCACGGAACCGAGGGCTGCAACTACCTGCTCGCCGTCGACGTGGACATGAACACGGTGGAGGGCTATGCCATGTCCTCCTGGCAATCCGGCTATGGCGACTTCATGTTCGATCTGGACCTGGCTACGCTTCGGCGCCTGACTTGGCAGCCCGGCACCGCCTTGATCCAATGCGATCTGTCGTGGCTGGACGGCCGCGGACCTGTCCGGCCATCACCGCGCCAGGTGCTTGCCGCGGTCACCGAACGCACCCGAGCCGCCGGCTTCGAGGCCCTGGCGGGCACCGAGCTGGAGTTCATCGTGTTCGAGGACACATACGAGTCCGCTTGGGATTTGGGCTACAAGCAACTCACTCCGGCCAATCGGTACAACGTGGATTACTCAGTTCTCGGCGGCACCAAGGTGGAACCCCTGCTGCGGGACATCCGCAATCACATGTACGCCGCCGGACTCACGGTGGAGTCGGCGAAGGGGGAGTGCAACCTCGGCCAGCACGAGATCGCCTTCAAATTCGACGAGGTGATCCGGACCGCGGACAACCACTCGGTGTACAAGACCGGTGCCAAGGAGATCGCTGCGGCTCATGGCAAATCCCTGACCTTCATGGCCAAGTACGACGAGCGGGAGGGCAACTCCTGCCATATCCATATGAGCCTTCGAGGCACCGACGGCGCGATCGTCTTCGACAACGGTCCCGAGGACGGCTCGGACCGAGGCGCGGCCGGCGGGACCAGGACATTCGACCGGTTCGCCGCGGGCATCCTGGCCACCATGCGCGAGTTCACGCTGCTTTACGCGCCGAACATCAATTCCTACAAGCGATTCCAACCCGGTTCGTTCGCCCCCACGGCGATCGCGTGGGGCCACGACAACCGGACGTGTGCGTTGCGGATGGTCGGTCACGGTGCGGGACTGCGGTTGGAGAACCGGGTTCCCGGCGGCGACGTGAACCCCTACCTCGCCATGGCCGGCATGCTGGCCAGCGGGTTGTACGGCATCGAGCAGGAACTGGACCTCGAACCTGTATTCACCGGCAACGCCTACCTGAGTGACAAGCCACGGGTGCCCACCTCCATGCGAGAGGCCCGGGACCTGTTTGCGTCCTCGACCCTGGCCCGGCAGTTCTTCGGTGACGACGTCGTCGACCACTATGTCAACTATGCCGATATCGAGCTGGCCGCGTTTGAGGGCGCGGTCACCGATTGGGAGCGAGTCCGCGGATTCGAAAGGCTGTAGGAAGGTACTGTGTTGAGCTCACTGTTGCAGCAAACTGGTGGCGGCGAATTTCACGTCATCAATCCGGCCACCGAAGCCATCGAGGCCAGCGTGGGACTGGCGTCGGTAGCAGAAGCGGACGCGGCGATCGACCGGGCCGCGAGCGCGTGGCCGGCTTGGCGCGCGGTGTCGCCGGCCGACCGGGGCCGTCTGCTACGGCGATTCGCCGACCTCGTCGACGCGCACCTGGAGGAGCTCGCCCAGCTCGAGGTACGCAATTCCGGTCACACGATCAGTAATGCCCGGTGGGAGGCCGGCAACGTCCGGGATGTGCTCAATTACTATTCCGCGGCCCCGGAACGCTTGATCGGTAAGCAGATTCCGGTCGCCGGCGGCATCGATGTGACATTCGCCGAACCCCTCGGTGTGGTTGGCATCATCGTGCCCTGGAACTTTCCGATGCCCATCGCCGGCTGGGGATTCGGTCCGGCCCTGGCCGCGGGCAACACCGTTGTCCTGAAACCGGCCGAGCTCACTCCGCTGACCGCGATCAGGCTGGGCGAACTCGCACTCGAAGCGGGGTTCGACGAAGGTGTGTTCACCGTCATCCCGGGCAAGGGATCGGTGGTGGGACAGCGGTTCGTTGAGCATCCCGCTGTCCGCAAGGTGTGTTTCACCGGATCGACGTCCGTGGGCCAGCAGATCATGCGGGGTGCGGCGGATCAGGTCAAACGGATCACCCTCGAGCTTGGTGGCAAGAGCGCCAACATCGTCTTCGCCGACAGTGATATCGAGAAGGCCGCGGCGACGGCGCCGTACGGCGTCTTCGACAATGCCGGTCAGGACTGTTGCGCCCGCAGCCGGATCCTGGTCGAGGCCGGGGTGTACGACAAGTTCCTTTCCTTGCTCGAGCCCGCTGTGCAGGGCGTCAAGGTTCGCAACCCGGCTGAGGACGACGCCGAAATGGGGCCGCTGATCTCGGCCAAGCAACGGGAGGTCGTTTCGTCCTACGTCGAAGGCGATGGGGTGGATGTCGCCTTCCGCGGGGACGTGCCGGGTGGCAGCGGGTTCTGGTACCCGCCGACCGTCGTGCTGCCGACCTCGACCCAGGACCGGGTGTGGCGGGAGGAGGTGTTCGGGCCCGTCGTATCGGTGCTGCCGTTCACCGACGAGGCCGACGCGATCGCGAAGGCCAACGACAGCGAGTACGGGCTGTCCGGTTCGATCTGGACGCGGGACCTCGGGCGTGCGCTGCGCGTCAGTCGCGGGGTCGAGGCCGGGAACCTGAGCGTGAACTCGCATTCGTCGGTGCGGTATTCGACGCCGTTCGGTGGTTTCAAGCAATCCGGAATCGGGCGGGAACTAGGTCCGGACGCGCTGGCTGCCTTCACCGAAACCAAGAACGTCTTCTACTCACAAGACTAAAGACCCGATCGTGTAACACAGACCTCGCTGGCGGGGGTCAGTGTTACACGATCGCAGAGCAAGGGGGAAACATGGCAGATCGTTTGAAGAACAAGGTTGCCGTCATCACCGGCGGCGCGAGCGGGATCGGGCTGGCCACCGCCAGGCGGTTCGCCCAAGAGGGCGCCCGTGTGGTCATAGCCGATGTCGACAAGACCAACGGTGAATCGATCGCCGACGAACTGGACGGCGGCTTCGTCCAGGTCGATGTCACCGACAAGGCCCAGGTCGACGGGTTGTTCGCCACCGTCAAGAATCTCTACGGCGGTATCGACATTGCTTTCAACAACGCGGGAATCTCGCCTCCGGACGATGACTCCATTCTGACCACCGAGCTCGAGGTCTGGCGCCGGGTGCAAGAGGTCAACCTGACCTCGGTATACCTCTGCTGCAAGGCGGTGCTGCCCTACATGCTGGAGCAGCGGAGCGGTTCGATCATCAACACCGCCTCGTTCGTGGCCGTGATGGGCGCGGCGACCTCGCAGGTTTCCTACACCGCATCCAAGGGCGGGGTGCTCTCGCTGTCACGCGAGCTCGGCGTGCAGTTCGCCCGCGAGGGGATCCGGGTCAACGCGCTCTGCCCCGGGCCGGTGAACACGCCGCTGTTACAACAGCTCTTCGCCAAGGACCCGGAGCGCGCGGCCCGCAGGCTGGTGCACATCCCGGCCGGACGGTTCGCCGAGCCGGAGGAGATTGCGAACGCGGTGCTGTTCCTTGCCTCGGACGAATCCAGCTTCATCACCGCATCCCAGTTTCTCGTCGACGGCGGTATCTCCGGGGCGTATGTGACTCCGCTCTGAGCTTGTCCGCCAAACGGCGTACTTCAAACCCACATCCCGGCGTCGAATTCGACGTCGAAAGTAGCCCGAGGGAGGAACGACTCCGCATGCCCCGTCCGATCATCGGTATCTCCGGCTATCTTGAGCGCGCCTCCTGGGGCGCTTGGGAAGAGGTGCCGGCGGCCCTGGTCCCCCATAAGTACGTGGCCAAAGTCGAGGAGGCCGGCGGCATAGCCGTGCTGATTCCACCGCGTCTGGACGCGGACGCCGACTGGGCGGTGCAGGTGCTGGCCCGCGTGGACGGCCTGATCCTCGCCGGCGGGGTCGACGTCGAACCGGCGCGTTATGGCGAGCTTCCGCACGCCGCTGTGCAGGCTTCCCGCAAGGACCGCGATGCCGCCGAGATGTCGCTGGCCAACTGCTCGGAGCAGGCCGACCTCCCGGTGCTGGGAATCTGCCGTGGGATGCAGGTCATGGCCGTCGCTGCCGGCGGCACGCTGGAACAGCATCTGCCCGACCGGGTCGGGCACAATCGGCACTCACCCGGCCCGGCCACCTACGGCGAGCATGCCGTCCGGATCGACCCCGCCAGCCGGCTCGCCGGGATCCTCGGAAGGTCAGTCCTGGTGCCGACCTATCACCACCAGGCGGTGACCAGCCACCCTGGCTACGTGGCGACAGGGTGGGATCCCGACGACGACACCCTGGAATCCATGGAGGAACCTGACGCCAGGTTCCGGATCGCAGTGCAGTGGCATCCCGAGGTATCCGACGACGGCCGCTTGTTCGACGCCCTGATCCAGGCCAGTCGGGGCACCGCCAGCCGCTGAGCGCGCGGTGGTCGAGCGGCTAGCAAAACGCTTTACCCAGGCGCAGCCGGACGACCTTGGTCAGTTCGCCGCGCACCACTTCGCGTTCGGCCACCGGGTCATTACCGAGCCGGGATCGCAACGCCGACAGCATCTCCTCGCCGCTGAGCCCGCTCGGGCAGATCAGGAACGGGTAGCCGAACCGTCCGAAGTAGCTCGAGCGGGCGTTGGCGAACGCGTGGTCATCGGGTCCTGGCCTCACCTGCGGCGCCGGCCCGCCGGCGATCACCCTCCCCAGGGCCGCTCGCTGATCGGGCGCCTCGGCCACCGTGAGCAGTGCCTGGAGGAGATCCGGCCACGACAGGGCGGCCAGTATTCCGTCCGAAGCGTAGGTGAGCCGGCTCAGGCTGGCGTACGGGCGGTTCTTCACCAGACTGGAGACCCACCGCCGGCTTCCGCAACATGGCACCAGTTCGGCGGCCGCGTCGGCCGGCGGGGCAGCATCGAACTCCGGCACGGCGATCGGACCGTGGTGCGCTGTCACTCGGCGGTCCTCCCGATGACCCTCGCGTCGCGCAGTGGCCGCTGGTGAGGCGGTCAGCCGCTGGTAGCGCCACGCTAGCGCGAACTCATCGGGCGTGTCAGACGGTGGCCGTGTTTGGATGGGCGACAGTCAATCGGAAGGTCGTGGTCGTGAGCATCGGTGAAGAGTTGGTCGTTTCCGATCCGCAAGCCCTCGGAATGCAGCCTCACCCCGAGGGTGGCTGGTACCGCGAGACCTGGCGGCATCCGCTGAGCGTGAGCACCCCGCGGGGCGAACGGCCCCTGGTCACCTGTGTTTCATTCCTGCTGCTACCCGGGGAGCGATCGGCCTGGCATCGGGTCACCTCCCAGGAACTGTGGCTGTGGCAGGGTGGCGGTCCGGTGTTGTTGACGGTCGGCGGCAGCGAGGACTCGCCGGTGCCGGGCTTCTCCTGCGAACTTGGTGCAGGTGGTCAGTATCTGGTCCGGCCGGACGAATGGCAGACCGCGGAGCCCGCCGCCGACCAGGCCACCCTCGTCGCCTGCGTGGTCTCACCCGGCTTCGATTTCGCCGACTTCTCCCTGGCCGGCGAGTAGCTCGTGCAGCGCGAGGGCATCGGCTCGCGGCTCGAGGACCGGCTGTCAGCGGACGACCTGGTCCGGGTGGCCCGCTACCCCGGTCCGATGCCCGGTCGACAGCCCGTCCACACGGTGTATCTGGCACCGCAGGATTTTCACGCCGGCGTGGTCGGGGAGTGGGGCGTCACGGCGATCACGTCGTTGGAGGAATACGGCCCGCTTCCTGGCTTCGACAGTGTCGTCCATACCGATCTGGAACAACAGGTTCACGAGAAGTTGCAGGCTGAGCCGATCGAGGATCTTCGCATCGATTTCGCCCAGGGCGCCGGATCAGCGGGGCTGGGCGTCCGCGGCAGAGAGGCTGATCGGCTGGTGGCCGCCGCCGCCCGATCGGTGGCCGAATCGATCGGCGAGCGGACCGCTCCGCTGGCGATCGGCATCCGCATTCCGTCATTGGTGGCGGCCACCCGATACCGCGCGATACGGACCTTGGACGTCTTCCTGGACACCCTGCTCGCCGGCGGCTCCGAGCCGACATTGCCCGACGGGTTCCGAATCACCGTGTCCAACGTCGTGTCCGTGGTTCAGGTCGTCGGACTGGTAGAGGTTTGCGAGGTGCTGGAAGCGCATTTCGCCTTGCCGACCGGGCGCCTGACCTTCGAGATCGAGGTGGCCAGTCCCCAAGCCGTTCTCGGGCCGGATGGCGCGACGGTGGCGGCGCGGATGCTGCATTCGGCCGGCGGCCGCTGCCGCAGCGTGGTTTTCGCCGCCACCGGGTACGCCGCGGCTCTGGAGATCATCCAGCCCGAAGACGAGACACTGGTGACCGATCACGCTCGGTCGGTGTTGCAGGTTGCCTGCGCAGGCACCGGCATCCACCTGTCCGACGGGGCGGTCACCGGGCTGCCGGTCGGAGGTATCCGCGAGGTCCGCCGCGCCTGGACCGAGCACGCGGGCCTGGTAACTCGATCGCTGCGGCGCGGCTTCTACCAGGGCGTGGACCGGCATCCGGCCCAACTGCCCACCCGATTCGCCGCCACGTTCGCCTTCTATTCCGACGGCGCGGCGACCGCGGCGACCCGCCTGCAGCACTATCTGGACGGCTCGGCCGCCGGCATTATGGAGGGTTCGCCGACGGCGCAAGCGCTGGCCGGTTACCTGATTCGCGGTCTGGATTGCGGGGCCGTCACCGAGGAGACGATTGCCCAGTACGCCGACGTCGACCGGGTGATGCTCGATCGCCTGACTCGCCGGATGTGACCCCTCGGGCCTGACCCATCGGCTCTGCCCGGCCGGACCATCGCGCCTTGACCTGCCCGACCACCGGGGCTCGACCGACCGCGACGCCGACTGCTGTCACCGACCTCGACTAGCCTGACCGGGTGGCATTGGCGCTCTATCGCAAGTACCGGTCGGCAACCTTCGCGGAGGTCATCGGTCAGGAGCACGTGACCGGCCCCCTGATGCAGGCCCTGACCTCGGGAAAGATCAATCACGCCTACCTGTTTTCGGGCCCGCGCGGCTGCGGAAAGACATCCAGCGCGCGGATTCTCGCCCGCAGTCTGAACTGCATCGAGGGACCTACTCCGACACCGTGCGGGGTGTGCGATTCCTGCAAGGATCTCGCTCCCAACGGGTCGGGCAGCATCGACGTGATCGAGATCGACGCGGCCAGCCACGGTGGCGTGGACGATGCCCGCGACCTGCGTGAACGCGCCTACTACGCCCCGGCGCGCGATCGCTACAAGGTCTACATCATCGACGAGGCCCACATGGTGACCACGCAGGGTTTCAACGCCTTGCTGAAACTGGTCGAGGAACCGCCGGACTTCCTGGTGTTCATCTTCGCGACGACCGAGCCCGACAAGGTCCTGCAGACCATCCGGTCACGTACCCACCACTACCCTTTCCGGCTGATTCCGCCGTCCATATTGCGGGCTCACCTGGAACGGATCTGCGTCGCCGAAAACGCCACCGTCGAGCCCGCCGTGCTGCCCCTGGTGGTGCGCTCGGGCGGCGGCTCGGCCCGTGACTCGCTGTCCATTCTCGACCAGTTGCTGGCCGGCGCCGGCCCGGCAGGAGTCACGTATTCGATGGCGGTCGGGCTGCTCGGCGTCACCGACTCCGCCCTGCTGGACGACATGATCGACTCGCTCGCGGTGGGCGACTCGGCCTCGGTGTACGCCACGATCGACCGGGTCGTCGAGGCGGGCCATGACCCCAGGCGGTTCGCCGCAGACTTGTTGGAGCGGTTCCGGGACCTCATGGTCATCGACTCGGTGCCGGACGCCGCGGAGAGGGGGCTGATCGACTATCCCGCGGATCGAGCCGACCGGATGGCGGACCAGTCGCGCCGGATCGGTACCGCGACGCTCGTCCGGTTCGCCGATATCACGCACACCACCTTGACCGACATGCGCGGCACCACGTCCCCGCGGCTGATGCTGGAATTGCTCTGCGCGCGCATGTTGCTGCCCGACGCCGCGGCCGATTCGGCTGCACTGTTGCAGCGGCTGGAGCGGCTGGAGCGGCGCCAGGGCATGGCCCTCACCGCCGACGCTCCGGTGACCGCCGTGTCACCCGTGAGCCCTGTTGCACCCGCGAGCCCTGTTGCACCCGCGACCGCGGTGCCACCCGCGGCCGCGGTGGCTCCCGGTGCGCCTGGCCAGCCGGACGAGCAGCCCCGTCGGGAAGAGCAGCCCCGTCGGGACGAGCAGCCCCGTCGGGACGAGCAGTCCCGTCCCGTCGAGCAGCCGGCATCCGTCGAGGTCCCGGTCGTGACCGCTCCCGCTTCAGCCGCGAATGTTGCCACCACATCGGAAACCACATCGGAAACCACATCGGAAATCTCAGCGGCCACCTCATCGGCCACCTCTGATTCCGCCGGCCTCCGCCGGATCTGGCCCGATGTCCTGGAGCAGGTCAAGCAACGCAGCCGTCGTACCCATGCGCTGTTGGATCATGCTTCGATCACCGAGGTCGAGGGCACGCTCATCCGGCTAGGGGTGAGTTCCGCGCCGATCGCCAAGATGATCTCCGATGATAAGAATCTCTCGTTGTTGCGGGACGCGCTGACCAGTGTCGTCGGCGGGGGCTGGCAGATCGAAGTTAGCCCGGTTGCGTCCACCCCCGCCGGTCAACCGGACGTACTGTCATCGGCCGAATCACCACCCGCCGGCGACGGCGGACGGCCCGGCGAGGGCCCGGCCGAGCAACCAGAAGCAGCTCGCTCGGCTCGTCCGGTGCGCCCGACCCGGCCGCCGGTCGGCGAGCGCACCATTCCCGCCGAGCCGCCGCCAGAGGACTACGGCGTCGATGAGGAGTCGGATGCTCGAGAGGGTCATGGCCGAGGCGGCGTGGACCCGGAGGCGGCCGCCATGGAGCTGCTGAAGAGCAGCCTCGGCGCCCGTCCGATGGACAGCTGAATCCTGCCAAGTCATCCGCCTATCCGCTAGCTACCACCGTCCGGAGCTATCGCGTCCGCTAGCTACCCCCGTCCGGCAGCTACCCCTTCCGCAGCTTCGGTGGCGGCCCGGTGGCTCAGCGGCTGGCGAGCCAACCGAGGATGCCACTGGCGACAGCCTGCGCGATCTGCTGCCGGCCGTCGGCGGAACTCTGTTCTTGGGCATCGCCACTGTTGCGCATGTTGCCGATCTCGAGGAAGGTCGCGGGCACGGTCGCCAGGTTCAGGCCGGCCAGGTCCGAGCGCGGGTAATAGCCATTGGAGCCGAGATAGGACGACACGGTCATGCCCGACCCACGGAGCAACGCATCGTGCATCGCCACTGTCAGGGCATGGGATTGCGCCGCAACAGCCGCACCGCCCGGTTGCCGGGAGTCCTCGCAGACGTGGAAACCGTGTCCGGACGTCGATGCTCCGTCGGCGTGGATGGACACCACCGCGGCTACCCCGGGCTGATTACCGATCCGAGCCCGCTCGTCCACGCAGGGCCCGACGCCGGAGTCCGAGGACCTGGTCATGATCACCTTGACGCCCTTGGCTTGCAACAGCGATCGGACCCTCAAGGAGACGTCCCAGTTGAAGGCGTGCTCGGCATATCCGGCGTTCGTCTCGGTGCCGGTGGTGTCGCAGGCCTTGTACTGCCCGAAACCGGCGGGCACCTGGCGGTTGATGGCCGCGGAGTTCGCGGCATTGCCGCCGTTGTGGCCGGGGTTCAGCACGATCACCCGGCCCGACGGGATTGGCGCCGGTGATGCTGGCGATGCGGGCACCCGGGGGGCCGAAGTCTGGGCCGTCGACGAGCGGGCAGTTGTCGAGGACCTGGCCGGCTTCGGGGTGGCCTTCGGCTTCGCCGTCGACGGGCTCGGACGGGCCGAGGACGATGCGGCCGCCGCGGTGGTAGCCAGCGCGGCCGGGGAGGCGCTGGGCGCAGGTGCCGCCGTACAGCCGGCCATTGTCACGATCGCGATGCCGGACACGAGCACCGCGGCCAAACGGGTACCGGCGGGAAGGCGCATGACCAACAGGGTGCCAGAAGTCCGCGTTACGCTGACGCAGGCTATCCGACGCAGACGTCTGTGACCATGCGCGGCGAGTCCTACGTGACAGCAGTATCCCGAAGGAGAATCCGGTGCGACCAGGCGGCCAGCCCAACATGCAACAGTTGATGAAACAGGCCCAGAAGATGCAGCAGCAACTCGCCGTCGCCCAGGCCGAACTGGCGCAGACAGAGATCGAGGGAAGCGCCGGCGGTGGGCTGGTGTCGGCGACAGTGACCGGCAGCGGCGAGCTGTTGAGGGTAACGATCGATCCGAAGGTTATCGACCCTGATGATGTCGACACCCTGCAGGATCTGGTAGTTGCGGCTGTCCGGGACGCGAACAGCAACGCCCAGCAGTTGGCGAGTGAGAAGCTCGGTCCCCTGACCGGAGGCATGGGCGGACTGGGCATCCCCGGCCTGTGATGTACGAAGGTGCGGTCCAGGATCTGATCGACGAGCTCGGACGACTGCCCGGCGTCGGTCCCAAGAGCGCCCAGCGGATCGCCTTCCACATCCTGGCCACCGACACCGCCGATGTCGAACGGCTTGCGGCGATCCTGCGGCGGGTCAAGGCCGACGTCAGGTTCTGCCGGATCTGCGGCAACGTGGCGGAGGCTGACGAGTGCCGGATCTGCCGAGATCCCCGCCGTGATCTCACGGTCATCTGCGTGGTCGAGGAGCCCAAGGATGTGGTGGCGATCGAGCGCACTCGGGAATTCCGTGGTCGCTACCACGTACTCGGCGGCGCTATCAGCCCGATCGATGGGGTCGGGCCGGACGACCTGCGGGTGCGGGAGCTGCTCCAGCGCCTTTCCGACGGCACCGTGACCGAGCTGATCCTCGCCACCGATCCGAACCTCGAGGGCGAGGCGACCGCGACCTATCTGGCGCGATTGATCAAGCCCATGGGGGTGACCGTGAGCCGGTTGGCCAGCGGCTTGCCCGTTGGCGGCGACTTGGAATACGCCGATGAAGTCACCCTCGGACGAGCTTTCTCCGGGCGCAGGACGGTCGATTAGCGATGCCCGGGGGGACCGACGACGCTGCCGAGGGTGGCGGTGACCGCGCCGAGGACCGAGCGCTGACCGGGGCCTGGTGGGCTCCGCCCGCGCCATCGCTGCCACCGCCGTCCCAGCCGTCCGCAAACAACCAGCCACCGGCCTCCTGGCCCGATCAGTGGGCGCCTCCGTCCGATCACCTGTCCAG
>JAVEEN010000025.1 GCA_030840445.1 Pseudonocardiales bacterium | reverse complement strand
TCAGGCGAAGCGCCGTGCCACGGCTTCCGCGCGGGCGACCAGATCGAGGTCATGAGCGACACCCGGGACGTAGAAGATCATGTAGTCCGCCCCGGCTTGCAAGGCCGCGTCCACCTTGTCCGCAATCTCGTCCTCGGTGCCGATGATGGTCTGGGCGGAGAACCGATCCCAGTCGACACCGCCCCGTGCCTTCTCGGTCGCTCGTTGCGGGTCATCACCGGCATCGATGGGAAAGATGTTCAAGCTGGTCGACTTGATGATGTCGTCGTAGTTTCGTCCCAGCCGGTCACAATGATCTTTCAGAATCGCGGCCTTCTCACGGATCGTTTCCGGATCGCCGCCGCCGATGTTGGCCGCGTCACCGTATTGCGCCACCAGCTTCAGCGTGACCTTCTCGCCGCCGCCGCCGATCCACAATGACGGATGCGGCTTGCGGACCCCCTTGGGCTCGTTGATGGGCTTGTCCACGCTGTAGTACTTGCCCGTGAACTTGACCTCGTCCTCGGTCCAGAGCCGGTAGATGATCTCGGTCGCTTCCCGGAAGGCACCCATCCGGTCTTTCAGTTCTGGCCACTCGTAGCCGTAGGCACGCCATTCGTGCTCGTACCAGCCCGCGCCGATGCCCGCGTACAGCCGGCCGTGGCTGGCAACATCGACCGTCGAGGCGATCTTGGCGTACAGGGCGGGGTTGCGATAGCCGTTGCAGCCGACCATCTGGCCGATGTTCACGCGACTTGTGTCGCGGGCCAGCGCGGCGGTCGTGGTCCAACATTCGAAGGTGGTCTCGGTGGACGGGTCCGGGACGGTGTGGAAATGGTCGTAGACCCAGATGGAGTCCCACGAGCCCGCGTCGGCGGTCTTCGCCACCGCGGTCATCGCCTCCCACTGCTCGACCGGATCACCGAGGCCAACCAGGTCCATGCGCCAGCCCTGCGGGACGAAAATGCCGAAAGGTGTCATGTGGACAAGTCTGCTACACCGCCTCGACGGCCCGTAAGGCGGACCGCGATGATGGTGGCATGCGCGACGTGACGATCCGAGATGCTGGTATCCGGCTGGGCCAGTTCCTGAAACTCGCCGATGCCGTGGAGGTCGGGTCGGATGTCAAACTGCTGCTGGCCGGGGGCGGGGTCCTGGTCAACGGTGCGCCGGAGGATCGCCGTGGTCGGCAGCTGAGCAGGGGTGATGTGGTGACGGTCGGCGGCGAGAGCCTCCGGGTGGCCTGAGTTCACGCTGCAAGCCACAGGGCGGCTCGGTGTGCGGGAGTCCGCTCGCTGCCCGGGAGTCCGCTCGGTGCCCGGGAGTCCGCTTGCTGCGCGGGAGTCCGCTCGCTGCGCGGGAGCAACGTCCAAACCGGGATGCGCAGCGTGCCACGAGTCGCGTTTGCGCAGCCCACCCTGCACCAACAGTCCCAGCTGGAGAGGCATCCCATCTCCGTCACAGGCCGCGCTTAGGTCCGCGCTTAGGTCCGCGCTTAGGTCAGCGCCTAGGTCAGCGCCTAGAACGGCCCCTACATCCGATCGGTCACATCAGCGGATCGAGCCTGCAGGGTCGTTATCAACGCCGATCCATCAACCGTGAAAGCGACGCCGTGGGCTCCGCCGCCGATCGAGACGGTCCGACCGGCGACCCGTTCATCGGCGATCACCGGCCATGAGGTCGTCGAGCCGAACGGCGTGATGGTGCCGCGTTCATAGCCTGTCACCTCTCTGGCGACGTCCTGATCAGGCATGGACAGCCGGTTCACGCCGAGCAGCGCCCGCAGTTTCGGCCATGAGATCGATCGATCACCGGGCACCAGGACGAACACGAAGTCGTCGTCACCGCGCCTGACCACCAGCGTTTTGACGATGTCGGCCGCGTCCACGCCACGAGCGGCAGCGGCCTCTGCCAGGCTGGACACCTGGCCATGTCGAGTGATGACGTGGGAAAGTCCGGACGCCCGGATCGCGGCCGCGGCCCGATCCTCAGTCATGGAGGTCTGTCTACCATGGCCAGTTAGGAGCAACAGGAGGACTCATGCCGCGTGCGTTATTACTCGTCGACGTCCAGCCCACGTTCTGCGAGGACGGCGACCTGCCGGTTCCCGGCGGCAACGAGATCGCGTTCCGGATTGCCGAGTACGTCCTGTCCCACCGCGGTGAGTACGGCCTCCTCATCACCAGTCAGGACTGGCACATCGATCCGGCCGACCACTTTTCGAACGCGCCCGACTTCGTCGATACCTGGCCACCACACGGACTGGCCGGCACCGCGAACGCGGAAATCCACCCGGCCGTGACCGCAGCCCTCGGCGAGGTCGGTAGCGATATCGCTGTCAAGAAGGGGCAGCATGCGGCGGCGTACTCCGCGTTCGAGGGGACGGACGAGCAGGGCCGACCCCTCGGCGAACTCCTCACCGAGGCTGGCATCGACATGCTGGACGTATGCGGGATCGCTGAATCGCACTGCGTTCGGGCCAGCGCCCTCGACGCGCTGCGTGCAGGCCTTGCCGTTCGGCTACTCACCGATCTGACCGTGCCGGTCACATCGGAGTCCGGAGCAGCCGCGCGGGACGCGATCGGTGCGGCGGGCGGCCAGTTGATCACCACCGGCCCCTAGGCCTGCACCGCAGACGAAACGAGGCAGGCAGGACGATTCGCCAACGCTCAGCCGGGGGAACTGAACGGGCCGTCCTGCCTGCCTTCAATTCGTTACTACCCGTGCACGCACAGGTACCCTTTCATAGTGACGCGTAGATCTGTCCGTGTCTAGCCTGATATTTGGTCTAGACCGAGATTTCGCGAAGGGCCGCACACTTACTTAACCCAGTTCCACCTTCTAAACCCAGTTCCACCTTGCCTCAGGTTGGCGATATCGTCCCGGCGAGATGCGGCCTGATCGATTTCCCATCGTGCAGCGCGAGCCGCCAGCCGGAGTCCAACCTCGTCGCGGCGAGTTCCACCATGGACGGCAGGAAAACCGGAGTCTTGAACGCCACCTCAGCGGTGAAGGCCTCCGGCAGCCGGCCTTCGAAGTGGGCCAGCGTGCGCGCTTTCAACCACATACCGTGGGCAATGGCCGATGAGAACCCGAACGCGCGGGCTGGAAGCGCCGCCAGGTGTATGGGATTGCAATCACCGGAAACGGCAGCGTACTGGCGGCCGATCTCCTTGGGCACCCGCCACCTGGCCACGGTCCCCAGCTCCGGTTGCGGTTGCTCACGACGGTCCCCGGCAGCCGTCGGTGTTGCCTTGCCCCGTCGCAAATAGGTGCTGGTCTCGGTCCACACCGTCTCCGTGCCGACAGTGACCTGACTGAGCAGATCGATCTGGTGCCCGGCGGGATGTGCGCGCACCGGGTCGGCCCAGACCTCGACCGCAACCGTCTCGTCGAGCTCGACCGGTCTAACCTGCCGGACGGAATTGCGAATATGCACCAGTCCCAGTAGCGGGAATGGAAAATCCCCCTCGTTCATGCGAGCCACGGCCAACGGAAAGCTCAGCACATGCAGGTACGTGGGAGGCAGCCGGTCGGACACCCGAAATCCGCACAACCGCTGGTACGCCGCGAGGTGGTCCGGGTCGATGCTCCGCTCGGTGAGTGCGAGACGGTGCCGGCTCACGTCCGTTGGAATGTCTCGTGGCCGCCGGTGCAATCCGCTCAACACGGCTCGAGCGAACATCGGTGCCAGGTGCGGCGAAGCCGGCAGCTGACGGACCGGGTGATCGGCCGGTGTCATGCGCCGACGAGATTCTGACCGCAGACCCGCAACACCTGGCCGTTCATGCCACCGCTGGCCGACCAGCTCAACCAGCCAACGGCCTCGGCCACATCCACCGGCTGACCACCCTGCTGGAGGCTGTTGAGCCGGCGAGCGGCCTCGCGGGTCGCGAACGGCATGGCGGCCGTCATCTCGGTCTCGATGAACCCGGGCGCGACCGCGTTGATCGTCGCCTCATGCTCGGCGAAGGACTGGGCGAACGACCGGACCATGCCGATCACGCCGGCCTTGGATGCCGCGTAATTGGTCTGACCTCGGTTACCGGCGATACCACTGGTCGAAGCCAGGCACACCACGCGGCCGCCCGATCGCAACCCGCCCGGCTGTAGCAACGCCGCATTGATGCGCAGCTGCGCTTCCAGGTTCACCGCCAGCACCGAATCCCACTGCGCTGGCTTCATGTTCGCCAGCAGCTTGTCCCGGGTGATACCGGCATTGTGGATCACGATGTCCACTCCGCCGAACCGAGCATTGGCATGGTTGATCATGCGTTCCGGCGCGTCCGCGGAGGTTATGTCCAGCTGCAGGCTGGTGCCGCCGATCCGGTTCGCCACCCGGGCCAGCGACTCGCCGGCCATCGGTAGGTCCGCCGCCACCACCTGCGCTCCATCGCGGGCAAGCACCGTGGCGATCGAGGCACCGATCCCGCGGGCAGCGCCGGTGACCACAGCCACCTTGCCCTGTAGCGGCCGGCTCCAGTCTGCCGGTGTTGCCACCGCTGCACCGCCCAGCCGAATGACTTGGCCGTCCACGTAGGCCGACCGCCCGGACAGCAGGAATCGCATCGCCGACTCGACGACCGCCAAGCCGGCCTCGGTCGTGTCCAGCAGCACCAGGTTTGCCGTGGCCCCGTTTCTCAATTCCTTGGCCAACGACCGGACGATCCCGTCCAGTGCCTGCCGCGTCGCGTCCTGGACCGGATCTGCGCCGTCCGGTGCCCGGCCCAGCACCACGACCCGACCAGAGGCACCGAGCCGTCGCAAGCCACCGGCGAAGAACTCCCGAAGCAATGCCAGATCGGCGACACTCGTCGCGGCCGTAGCGTCGAAGACCAGTGCCGACCACCGCGGGTCGGCAGCCGCGTCCGCCCACGCAGTTGCCGGGTCCCCGGTCCCACCGGCTCCAGTTGCCACGACGACACTCACCCCGGCGTTCACGAGCAAGTCCCGGAGCTCCCTCGCTCCGGATGCACTCTCAGCCCGGCCGCCCAGTCCACCCAGCAACAGCGGGCCGGGTAGCAGCGGATCACCGACCTCGTATCGGCGGAGGACGGCCGGCCGGGGCAGCTTCAGCCACGATGCCACATTCTCGCCCAGGGGGGAGTTGATCAGACTCAGGTAGCGGTCAGCCACGTCAGAACTCCAGAATCGCCACGACGCCCTGTCCACCAGCAGCGCAGATCGAGATCAGGCCGCGGCCCGAGCCCTTCTCGTGCAGCAGCTTGGCCAGGTTGGCGACGATGCGCCCGCCGGTCGCCGCGAACGGATGGCCGGCGGCCAGCGAGGAGCCGCTCACATTCAGCCTGGCTCGGTCGATAGCGCCGAGCGGGGCCTGCAGTCCGAGCCGCTGGCGACAGAAACCCTCGTCCTCCCAGGCGGCCAGGGTAGCCAGTACGGTCGAGGCGAAGGCTTCGTGGATCTCGTAGAAGTCGAAGTCCTGCAGCGTCAGCTTGTTGCGCTCGAGCAGCCGTGGCATCGCGTACACCGGAGCCATCAGCAGTCCGTCGGCCTTGCGATCACCGTGGACGTAATCGACCCCGGCCGTCTCGGCATCGACGAAGTGAGCCAGCACCGGGAGCTTGTGCTCTGCCGCCCACTCGTCACTGGCCAGCAGAACTGCTGACGCGCCGTCGCTCAGCGGCGTGGAATTACCCGCTGTCATCGTCGGGTTCGGGCTCCTCGTGCCGAACACCGGCGCGAGTTTGGCCAGCCGTTCGATCGTGGTATCTGGTCGTAGATTCTGATCCCGGCTCAGCTTGAGAAAGGGCGTGACGAGATCGTCGAGGAAGCCACTCTCGTATGCGGCGGCCAGGTTACGGTGACTGGCGACTGCGAATTCGTCCTGCGCTTCGCGGGTGATTCCCCATTCGGCTGTCGTGATGGCCTGGTGCTCGCCCATCGAAAGCCCGGTTCTCGGCTCGGAGTTCGACGGGGCAGCCGGCACAAGCTGCGAAGGCCTGATGCCCGCCAGCGCCTTGAGCCGGCCGGCCAGGTTCTTGGCCCGGTTGGCGTCCAACAGGACTCGGCGTAGACCTTCATTGACCGCGATGGGCGCATCGGAAACGGTGTCCACACCGGCGGCGATACCGCTTTCGACCTGACCGAGCGCGATCTTGTTCGCGACCAGAATGACGGTGTGGAGCCCTGTCCCGCAGGCTTGCTGAACATCATAGGCCGGCGTCCGGGGGGACAGCCTCGAGCCCAGAACAGCTTCGCGCGTCAGGTTGAAGTCCTTCGAGTGCTTGAGGACCGCACCGGCCGCGACCTCACCCAGCCGCTCGCCCTGTAACCCGAAACGGGCGACCAAGCCGTCCAAGGTCGCCGTCAGCATGTCCTGATTGGAGGCATGAGCATACGGCCCGTTGGCCCGAGCGAACGGGATCCGGTTACCGCCCAGGATGGCGGCGCGACGTGCGGCCATGATGATGCCCTTCCGTGTTTGTGATACCCACGGTATCGGGTAGGCCGGAGATCCGCCCGCCGAGGTGTCGCGGCCAACCCGCCTACAGAAGCCGCTGCGGGCCACACCTGAAGTGTGGCCCGCAGCGGGGAGTGGCTGACTGAAAATGCAGGTCAGTAATAGTGCCGGCGACCACCGACTTCGCGACCCATCGCGCCGAGGATCCAGAGGACTGCGCCGACGATGATCAGGATGATGCCGATCGTGGTCAGAATTGGAATGTTGGCGATGATGCCGACGATCAGCAGGATGAGGCCGAGGATGATCATGTGCTACTCCTTCGATAGTGATAACGCCGAACAAGGGATCCGGCGGGTAGAACGCCGGTTGACGTCAGTAGCGCGGAAGATCGGGATCTGCCGGCTCTACGTACGTCGTGCCGTTGCGGTGATGAACGACATCGGTGCGTCGTCTGGTCGTCATCAGAATCAGCGAAATGACCAGACCGGCCGCGCCGACGATCATCAGGACGATGCCCACGGTTCCCAGGTTCACGCCGCTGACCTGCTTGGTCACGGCGAACTTGAGAATCGCACCGACCGCGATGATCAGAAGACTGGCGCCTATCCTCATGCCTCCTCCTTACACTTGTCGGTCGCCGAGTGGCGACAGAATTCCCTTGCTGAGCAAGGGAGATCGGGCGGCGTATGGGAAGTCCGGCTGGGCCGGCAACCACAGAACTCGAGCGGTCTACGGGTAGCTCGGATACGTCGGAAAGGACATCCAGCGCTGACAACGACTGCCTCCGCGGAGCCGCGTTCGACTCCAGCTACCTGGCATCTGTTTTAGCCCGGCCGTGCGTCCACCAGAACGAGTATCAGAACGGCACCCATGCTTTGGCGGCGCAACGCTAGATCATTTTAGACAGCAGCAATGTAAAGGTAGCGTTAACTACACGTCCCCGTTCGACTTTGCAAACCCACGCGTGCTGCGTAACGTGAAGACACGGCTCAAAAGGCAGCCGAGTCAGCTGGTCGTCTCGGAAGCCCGCGAGGCCACGCTCGGAACATCGAGGCGATATGACCATTCCGCCGATCCCGCCGGGTCCGCAGCCACCAGATGGACCGCCCCCCAACCCCGAACCGGTGGGGCCATCACCTGAACCCACCCCGATAAACCCCCCGCCCGCGCCGGAGCCGGCGCCGGTGCCACCGCCGGAGCCACCACCCTGGCCGAGTCCCGAACCAGGTGGTCCGGTGGAGCCGCCTCCTCCCCCCAAACCGGCACCCTCCGGTTTCGGAGAGTGAGTTCCGTACCGCGGTCGGTCAGCCGGATCGGGGTGGTGGTTCCGGCTCACAACGAGGAAGCGCTGCTGCAAGGCTGTCTGTCGAGCCTCGCCCGCGCCGCTGCCCACTGTCACCTTCCAGTGGAGGTCGTCGTGGTGCTCGATCGCTGTGATGACGGCACGGCGGAGATCTTGCGGAGCCAGGACGCCTCGGGGTTCGCAAGGCTCACCTGGTTTGTCGGAAGGGGAATCGGTGTCGGCGCCACCCGCGACGAAGGGGTGCGGTCCCTGATCGACCGTTATGGCTCGGCTGGATTGTGGGTCGCGAACACCGATGCCGACTCGGAGGTTCCCGCCGACTGGTTATCCCGGCAACTGGCGCACGCCGCGTCCGGAGCCGATGCGATCGTGGGCACCATCGAGGTCGCCGACTGGTCCCAACACCCACCCGGCGTCCGGCGGCGCCATCTGGCCGCATACCGGGCGGTCCTCGGTCATCATCATGTGCATGGTGCGAATCTCGCGCTGAGCGCGGCGGCCTACCTGCAGTGCGGTGGGTTCCCACCGGTGGCCTCCGATGAGGACGTGGCGCTCATCAAGGCTCTCGAAGCCACCGGCCAGAGCCTGATCTGGGCAGCAGATCTGGCTGTCGTCACCAGCCCCAGGACCGCCGGGCGAGCACCGTACGGTTTCGCCGGACATCTGTCCGACTTGGCCCGGGCGGTCGAGGCGGAGGCGCTGTCCGATGTCGTCTGTTGAGCAACGTACATCGGCCGCTTTGCCTATCTCACTCGACACGATCGGGAGCCGTCTCAGGGAGCTCGTCGAACCTGCAGCCGCTCCGCTCCCGTTGCCTGGCCATGGCCAGACCTTGGTTCGCTGGCGCGCTCTGGCGCGAATCGCGGCCGAAGACGTCTCGCTGGTGAAGTTGTTCGAAGGTCACTGGGATGCCCTTGCCATCATGGCTGAACTCGGCGCACCGGAACCGCCCGTGGCAACGGCGTGGGGGACGTGGGCGGCCGAACCGCCCACTGCCCGCCTGACGATGTCACCTACCGCCACCGGCGTTCGCCTCGACGGTCGCAAGTCTTGGTGCTCAGGTGCGCGGACGGTCGATCACGCGGTCGTGACCGCGTGGGACGAAGACGGCAACCAATGCTTGTTCGCGGTGAGTCTCGATCAGGCCGGAGTCGAGGTCACCGATGAGGGGTGGCACGCGGTCGGCATGGGCCGCTCGGATAGTGGCGACGTACTCTTCCACCAAGTGCAAGCTCAGCAACTCGGCCGGCCCGGGGACTACACCAGCCGTCCCGGATTCTGGCACGGGGGCGCCGGAATCGCAGCTTGCTGGTACGGGGCCACACTGCCCTTCGTAAGCGCACTGACAGAGCTGGTCGAGCGCCGGTCGGACCCACACGCGGCGGCTCACCTCGGCGCTGTGACGACCAACGTCGCCGCCACCAGGGCGCTGCTGCGCGAATCAGCAGCGTGGATAGATGAAAACCCGTTCGCCGATGCTCAGGCGGTGGCCCTACGCGCCCGCGCCGCCGCCGAACACAGCGCCGCCCTGGTCCTCGACCGGGCCGGTCGTGCCTTGGGAGCTGGACCGCTGTGCCGGGACGGCGCTCTGGCCCAGCGGTTCGCCGACCTGCCGGTGTTCGTCCGGCAAAGCCATGCCGAACGCGACCTGGCCGAGCTGGGCCGGATGACAGCGACCGGGCCTGCTGAGCCTGCCGATGAGTGGTCACTGTGATCGACGCTGTGGTCCACGGCGACCCGTCCACGGCTGACCGCACGATCGCCGGACCCGGGACGCGTGAAGCCGAATGGCACGGCTGGTCCGGTTGGTCGGAGCTGATCTCGATCGGCCTGGACGACCTTGTTCCCGAAGGCACCAGGTTGGTCGTGGTGGCACCACACCCTGACGATGAGGTGATCGCCGCCGGCGGCCTACTAAGGTTGGCCGCTGCCGCGGGTCGATCGACGCTGATCATCGGCGTGTCCGACGGCGGCGGCAGCCATCCCGGATCCGACGAGTGGCCGCCGGCCCAGCTGATCGAGCAACGCCGGGCGGAACGTCGTGCTGCACTGCAGGAATTGGGCGTCCGCACCGATCTGGTGTGCGAACTGGACCTGCCGGACGGCGGGATCGGCTCCGCGCGCGAGAGACTGGTCGGATACCTGGACGACCTCATCCATGACCGCGATGTCGTGATCTCACCGTGGCGTTTCGACGGGCACCCCGACCACGAGGCGACCACGTCCGCCGTGCAGACCGTAATCGCAGCGAAGCGACCCCCGCGCCATGCCGTCCATCTGCAGGCGCCGATCTGGGGCTGGCACTGGGCATCGCCGTCGGGAGGACAGCTGCCCACCACCGACGGCGCGGTGCTGCACCTCGATAGCACCGCACACCGTCGCAAGATCACAGCCATGAGCTGCTTCACCAGCCAGCTGTCCGCTGATGCCAGCACCGGGGCACCGGCCATCCTGCCGGACTTCGTCCTGCAGCGGCTCAGCCGGAATCGCGAGGTGTTCCTGCGATGACCGACCCGGTCGATACCGGCTATCTGGATTCCCTCTACGCGGGCGGGCCTGACCCGTGGCGGCTGGGAGACAGTTTCTACGAGAGCCGCAAACGAGAACTGCTGCTCGCCTGCCTGCCGGCCAGGCGTTACCGTGCCGGGTACGAGCCGGGGTGCGCGACCGGCGAGCTGACGGTCGCGTTGGCCGGGCGGTGTGAAAGCCTGCTGGCCAGCGATTACCACGCCGAGGCAGTGCGGATCGCGGCCGAGCGCACCGCTAAGGCGCCCAACGTCGAAGTCCGGCGGAGCCTGCTGCCCGACGAGTGGCCGATAGCACAACGGTTCGACCTGATCGTGCTCAGCGAGCTCGGCTACTATTTCGCGCCGGACGCCTGGACGAAGTTGTGCAGCCACGTGGCCGGCTCGGCGGCCGGCGCCCTCACGGTGGCCGCCTGCCACTGGCGCCACGATTTCCACGAGCGCCGGCAGCCCACCCGGCAACTGCATGACCAGCTCGGAACAGCCTTGGGGTTGTCGCCATCGATCCAGGTACTGGAGGGTGATTTCCTGATCGACGTTTGGACCACTGATCAGCTGAGTCCGGCCCAGCGAGAGGGCCGGCGATGAGCCGACTCCGTACCGTGTCTCCGGCGAGCCGCGGTTGGACCCGACGACGCACCGGGCGAGGCTTCCGGTACGTCGATTCCACCGGCGCTCCCCTCGATGCCGTTTCGGTAGCCCGCATCAGGGCACTGGTCATTCCGCCCGCCTGGCAGGACGTCTGGATCTGTGGGCGTGGATCGCCCAGGCGATCGCGCGGATCGACCGCTGGCCGGCCGATGACTCCCGTCGTCAGGAGGCCTTGGAACGAGGCGTGTTACGCCTGCTCAAGACCTGACAATCCACATCCCATCAAGGAGGAACCATGACCCAAGCGCTCCGCGGTATGAAAATCGCCTTCCTCGTGGCGAACGAGGGCATCGAACAGGTCGAACTCACCGAACCCTGGACTGCCATCGAGGAGGCCGGCGGTCGACCCGTACTGATCGCGCCCGAGCGGGGCGAGGCTCAGGCCTTCAATCATCTGGACAAGGCCGACAGCTTTCCGGTGGAGGTCCAGGCCGCCGATGCGCAGGTGTCGGACTACGCCGGACTCGTGCTGCCCGGTGGGGTAGCCAGTCCGGATGCGCTACGGCTCGATTCCGATGCTGTCGCCCTCGTCAAAGGCTTTGTCGATCAGGGCAAACCGATCGCGGCCATCTGTCATGCGCCGTGGACGCTGGTCGAGGCCGATGTAGTCAAGGGCAAGGCGCTGACGAGCTGGCCGAGCCTGCGGACCGATATCAGCAACGCGGGCGGTCAATGGTCCGACGAGCCGGTCGTCATCTCCGACACGCAGGGCTGGACCCTGGTGACGAGCCGTAAGCCCGACGATCTGCCGGCCTTCAACGACGCTGCGGTCAGGGCGTTCGCGTCGGATGGGCAAGGGAACCAGGCCGGCTGACGTCGCCCTCGCCGGGCGGCCGAGGTGCCCGCTCGGACAACGGCTTACCGAGGTGCACGGACAACTCGGCCTCGGCATAGTGTCCGAACGCTGGAACATCGAGATAACCGGACGATCGATACAGCGCAACGGCCTCGGGTTGCCTTGACCCGGTCTCCAGAAGCAGCCAGCCGGCGCCCGCGTCGGCGGCCGTGCTCTCCAGTCGACCCAGGACGGCGCGCGCAAAGCCTTGGCCGCGGGCGCCGGGGGCTACGTACATCCGCTTGACCTCCGCGGCCCCGCCGGTCCAGGCGGTATCCGGATGCTCGGCGCCGTGCCGGCGCCACCCGCCCGTCGCCACCGGTACGCCCTGGACATAGCCCACCAGGAAGAGTCCATCGGGCAAAGCGAACTGCGCGGGATCCACCGGTGCGGAATCCTCACCGCCGTACCGTCGGACGTACTCGGCCTGAAGCTCAGCGATCAGCCGTTCCGCGTCCGGATGGTCGTAAACGAGGATCCTGAGGTCCAGCTCCACCATGCTCAATCAGGAGTCTGCGTCGACGCGTGCTTGGTCTCCTCGGGGTGTTCCGTGCGCTCGTCGGAATCCTCGAGGATGATCTCGGCCTGGCGGTGCGGATCATCACTGCCTGCGGCGCGCTCCTCCGGTTCAAGGTGTGCGCGGTGTTCGACCCTTTCCTCGTCAGGGGTGTCCTCATCGGAGCTGGGCTCGTCGGTAGGGCCACGGTCGGCGTCGCTGCTCATGCTCTGACCGTACCAATGACCTGACTCGCTACCCGGTGAGGTCAGGCGGCGGCCGGATCGCTGGGACCCGCCTGCTGTCATTCCGGCCTGGTATCACCCCCGCTGCGGTGTCCTCCTGCTTTCCAGGCAGTCAGCTCGCGGGCTTCGCTGCCCGGTCAATAGACACCGGGCACTCGCGGGCGGCTACCGGGGGGTTATCGATGTCCGAACACAATCATGCCACCGGCGCCGAATCGGTCGAGCCAGGCGAGCCCGTCGAGCCAGCCGAAGAGGAACTCACTCGAATGACCGAGCAACGGCAACAGATTTCTCGTCTTCTCGCCGAGAATCCCAACTACTTCGGCAACCTGCCGAATCTCGGGTTCGAGCCGGTATTCGAGCTGATCGCGAACACCGCCTTCGAACGGCTCGGTTGCGCCGCGCTGAATCCGGATGCCGGTGTCCTCGAGGCAACGGTTCAGATCAGGCGGCCTTTCGGCTACGGCGGAGATCTGTGCAGTTCCGGCTCGACCGAGTGGGTTCGGTTCTACCTCTCCTACGACGACGGAACGACCTGGGAGGACGTCGGGCTGTCCTCGTTCAACGCCCACGACATACCCGATTCGGTCGACTGCGCAAAGCAGCACACCAAGCCACTCATCTACACCGTCTCCTATCCGCTCACCGAGGCGCACCGGCGGCGGTGCACGAGCCCGGTGCTGCCCCTGGTTCGCGCCATCCTGTCCTGGCAGGTTCAACCGCCGGTATCGCAGCCCAACTGGCCACCCATCTGGGGCAACCGGCTCGACCGGCACGTCCAGCTCAAGCCGCTGCGGCTCATCTTCAAGGACCTGCTGGAACTGCTCGAGGTCGAGCACAAGCTGCCAAGCTATTTCCAGTACACCCTGCCGCACCCGCTGCCCGAGCCCGACCCGGCACCGTTCTCGCTGGTCGAACAGGCCAAGATCGCCCGCCGGGGCGAGGTGCCGGCTCATCGATTCGCCGCACCGCTGCTGGCCGAAGCCCTCGGCGAGCAGTCCGTTCTGCAGACCCTGACCGCAGACACGATTTCCGAGTTCTCCCAGATAGACGTCGATTGGTCCGATGTACTCAAGGCCTTCCTCGACGGCCAGGGGGACACGAGCTTCGAAAAGCTGGAGTGCCTGGGTCTGGATTACAACCGGGAGCAGCTAGTGGCCACCCTGCAGGTCAAGCTGCCGAACGGATTCTCCGGGCCACTGTGCGGGCCGGGGTCCGTGGAATACGTGGCTTTCTGGGCCGATTACGACAACACCTGCAAGTGGAGCTACGTCGGGACCGCCAAGGTCACCGTCCACGACATCAACCCGATCCCCAAGGGCGGCTTGCATTACTGGGTGTCGGTACCGGCTGAGATCGCGCGGCACGCGCGGTCCTGCACCGACCCGAAGATCGGCAAGATTCGGGCTGTGCTGTCATGGGGCACCGCCCCATCGACTACGAATCCGTTCCTGCTGCCCCGCTGGGGCAACGCGATCGAGACCCACATCGAGATCAAACCGCGGCGGCGGGTCAGCGACGGCGCGGAGATCCGGGTGCTCGGTGGCATCAACATCGACCAGATCGAGACCGCGACCTCGGGCCTGACCGTATCCAATGCGGCCAGCCCGGCTCAGTTCGCCGAATGGGGCTCCCCCGCCGATCCGTGGATCGCCACCCGTCAATGCCCGTTCGGCGGGGTGGTCACGGCCAATGCCGCCGCGCCGGCCTCGTTCAGCGCGCAGGGTCGGCAGTACCGGCTGCTGTGGCGACCGGCTGGCACCTCCGGGTCGGGCACGCCGGTCAAGGATCCCTATGTCACCAGCAACGGGACGGTATCGACCACCCGCCACCCCGATCCGGTCACCGGACTCACCCCGTACCTGTCGCCGGCAGCCAACCAGTACAACGTGCTCGGGTCATGGCAGACCCGGGGCGCTGTGGTGGACGGCCTGTACGAGCTCCGACTGGAGATGACCGATGCGGTAGGTAACCCGATCGGCGCGACGCCGTGGTACGCGATCCGGATCTACAACACGGCTCCGGTCGCCGACATCACGCTGACCGGCGGCCAGCCTTGCAACAAGGCCAATCCCGGGGACACCGTCGTCGGCACCTTCGTGGCGACCGATACCTACTTCGGGGCGTACTCCCTGGACACGTTGCCGGCCAGCCTCAACCCGCCGGCGCCGAGCCACAATCCGTTGTCCACGACCTCTCCTGCTCCGTCCGGGACCTGGGAGCTGGTGACCGACGGGAACTGGGCCCAGTGCGGGTACGTCGTTCAGCTGTTCGTCTACGGCCGAACGGTGGTGGACAGCGTCCCGTGGGCGCACAGCAGTAACTACGACGACGTCGGGTTCTGCCTGGGGCTGTAGCCGGCTCGAGCACACGGGCTAACTATCCGCCGATCCCGCCTGGATCGGCGGATAGTTCTGCCGGAAACGTTCGGCTGGTTCACTATCGGCTATACCGTGATAGCCGAGTGCAGAACAGGAGGCGCCGGATGGACTTCCTACAACCGCGGAGTTGGTCCGAGGCCCTCGAGGCCAAGGCCGCACACCCGGACGCGGTCCCGATCGCCGGGGGCACCGACGTGATGGTGGAGCTGAACTTCGACCACCACCGCCCCGCCTTCCTGCTCGACCTGACCCGGATCGAAGAGCTGGAAACTTGGTCCTTCGACAACGGCCGAGTCCGGCTCGGCGCCGGGGTGACCTACAGCCGGGTGATCGACGAGCTGGGGAGGCTGCTTCCCGGCCTGGCGATGGCCTCGCGCACCGTCGGGTCCCCGCAGATCCGCAACCGGGGCACGGTCGGCGGCAACCTCGGCGCCGCGTCGCCGGCCGGTGATGCGCATCCGGCGCTGCTGGCCGCCGAGGCGGACGTCGAGCTCGCGTCGGTACGAGGAACCCGGCGGCTGCCACTGACCGAGTTCTACACCGGTGTCAAGCGCAACGCCTTGGCCCCCGACGAGCTGATCGCAGCCATCCTGATCACCCCGCCCAGCGGTCCGCAACAGTTCTGCAAGATCGGAACCCGAAACGCGATGGTGATTTCGGTGTCCGCGTTCGGCCTGGCCCTGCACCCGGAACGCAAGGCGGTCGGTACCGGCATCGGGTCCGCGGCGCCGACACCTCGCCGCGCCTACGAGGCCGAGAACTTTCTCGCCCAGGCCCTGGACGCGGCCGGGCTCTGGGAGACCCGCGCAACGATGCCACCGGAGCTGGCTCGCGAATTCGGCAACTACGTCCGCTCAGCTGCGTCCCCGATCGACGATGTCCGCGGCACCGCCTCCTACCGCTCGCACTCACTCGCCGTGATGGCCCGCCGCTCCCTGAGCTGGGCGTGGGACGACTACCGAAGGGCGGCCTGAGCAGATGCGCATCACTACCACCGTCAACGGCGCACGACGGGAGGTCGACGATGTCTGGGAGGGCGAAAGCCTGTTGTACGTCCTGCGTGAGCGGATGGGTCTGCCCGGGTCGAAGAATGCCTGTGAGCAGGGTGAATGCGGCTCGTGCACGGTCTACCTCGACGGCATCCTGGTCTGTTCCTGCCTGGTCGCCGCCGGCCAGGTCTGCGACCGCGACATCGTGACCGTCGAAGGCCTGTCGGACCAGCAGGGCCTGCACCCGGTTCAGCAAGCGTTCATCGACTGTGGAGCTGTGCAATGCGGCTTCTGCACGCCGGGCTTGGTGGTCACCGCACACGGTCTGCTCGCCCGAACCGAGCACCCGACCGACCCGGAGATCCGCGAGGCGCTGGCCGGCAACCTATGCCGCTGCACCGGGTACGAGAAGATCCTCGACGCCGTCCGGCTGGCCGCTGACCGGCTCGCCGACACTCCGGCCGGCTCAGCAGGCCGGTTGAGATGACCAGCGCCCCGACCAAGGTCCCGGCCGCGCCTTCGGAGACGGCAGCACTGCGCGGGCGGATCGGCGATAGTCCGCTGCGCCCGGACGGCACGCTCAAGGTCCAGGGCGAGTTCGCCTTCGGCAGCGACCTGTGGGCGGACGAGATGATCTGGGGCGTCACCCTGCGTAGCCCGCATGTGCACGCCCGCATCGTCTCGATCGACGTTGGCCCGGCATTGGCCACGTCCGGCGTGTACACCGTGCTCACCGCCGAGGACGTCCCAGGCGGCAACGTCGGCCTCGATCATGCCGATCAGCCGGTACTGGCGACCGGGGTGGTGCGTTATCACGGCGAACCGGTGGCGCTGGTTGCCGCCGACCATCCGGAGATCGCCCGGCAGGCAGCGAAGAAGATCCGCGTGGTGTACGAGGAACTGCCCGCGGTGACCGACGGGCGCCGAGCGCTCGAGCCGGCTGCGCCGCAGGTTCATGACGGCGGAAACCTGTTGCGGCATCTGAAGATTCGTCGAGGTAACCCGGACCCGGTAGCGCCGGTCGTGGTCTCACTCGACTTCGAGGTGGGCATGCAGGATCAGGCCTTTCTGGGCCCCGAATCCGGTCTCGCCGTTCCTGATGACGCCGGCGGGATCGACCTGTACGTCGCGACTCAATGGCTGCATGCTGACCAACGCCAGATCTGCCAGGCGCTGGGGCTTCCGCCGGAGAAGGTACGGCTGACCTTGGCCGGGGTCGGTGGCGCCTTCGGCGGCCGGGAGGACCTGTCCATCCACGTGCACGCCTGCCTGCTGGCCCTACGCACCGGTAAGCCGATCAAGATGGTCTACAACCGCGAAGAGTCCTTCTTCGGTCACGTGCACCGCCATCCGGCCTCGCTTCGCTACGAGTTCGGTGCCGATCACGACGGGCTGCTGCACTATGCCAAAGCGGAGATAGTGTTCGACGGCGGTGCGTACGCCTCCTCGACCGCCGCCGTCGTCGGCAACGGTGGCACCCTTGGCTTGGGTCCGTACAACATCCCGAACGTGCAGGTCGACTGCTACGGCGTCTACACGAACAACCCGCCGTGTGGTGCGATGCGCGGGTTTGGCTGCGTGCAGGCCGCTTTCGCCCATGAGGCATTGATGGACGAGCTCGCGGACCGGGTGGGGATGGACAGGGTGGCCATCCGGCAACTGAACGGCATGCGCGAGGGTGACCGCAATATCACCGGTCAGCTCATCGATTCCGCGGCACCGGTCGCCGAGTTGCTGCAGCTGGTGCAGGACATGCCGCTACCCGCCGAGCGGCTGTCCGAGGACGAGTTCGACCTGCTGAGCCTTCCGGGCGGGGTATCGAACACGACGCACGGCGAGGGTGTCGTCCGCGGCATCGGGTACGCCGTCACCTACAAGAACGTCGGTTTTTCCGAGGGATTCGACGACTACTCCACTGCCCGGGTGCGGCTGGAGATCACCGCGGACGAACCGACGGTGACCGTGCACACCGCCGCGGCCGAGGTCGGCCAGGGATTGATCACGGTGGAGCAACAGATCTGCCGTACCGAACTCGGGGTCCAGCGGGTGGTCGTACATCCGCGGGATACCCAGGTCGGTTCAGCAGGTTCTACGTCGGCCTCCCGCCAGACCTATGTCACCGGCGGAGCGGTCAAGGCTGCCTGCGAGGCGGTCCGGGCCAAGGTCCTCGAACGGGCGAGCACAATGCTCGACCTCGAACTGTCCGAGCTGGTCTTGGATGGCGCCCAGATCGTCTCGATCACCGGTGACGTGGTGGCAAGCCTGCAGGACGTATTGGGCACCGATGCCGTCGACGAGACGGTGAAGTGGTCTCATCGGCCGACGTATCCAATCGATCCGGAGACCGGGCAGGGCGATGCCCATGTCCAGTACGCGTTTTCAGCGCACCGCGCAGTGGTGGACGTCGACACCGAGCTCGGGCTGGTGAAGGTCATCGCGCTGGACACCGCACAGGATGTCGGCAAGGCGATCAACCCGGACGCCGTCGTCGGCCAGATCCAGGGCGGCAGCGCTCAGGGCATGGGCCTTGCGCTGATGGAGGAAATCGTTGTGACCGACGGGCGAGTGCGTAATCCGTCGTTCACCGATTATCTGATACCGACCATCCTCGACATGCCGCCGATGAAGATCGAGGTGCTCGAGTACGCCGACCCGCACGCGCCGTACGGAGTGCGAGGTGTCGGTGAACCGCCGACCATCTCCTCCGGACCCGCGGTGGCAGCGGCGATTCGGCGGGCCACCGGCAAAGCCTTGCGCCGGGTACCGATCCGGCCCGAACACATCACCGAGGGATAACGGCCTGGCGAGTCACGGCACCCTTGCCGGCACGCCAAGTCAGCGGGCACGCCAAGTCTGCCGGCACGCCAGGTCAGCGGGCACGCCGCACAACCTGCCCGCAGCTTCATGCCCTCACCCATCGGTCCGCAGGTAGCGTTGGGAGCATGCTCGCGCAGCCGGCGCAATCGCTGACCGACCTGGCGCTCGGGCTCGTCACGGTACTGCTGGGGCTGCGGCTAGCCCGCGCGCCCGCGAGGCACGGAAACTGGCGAGCCGCGTTCTTCTGGTTCGGGGTGGCCGCATTACTTGGCGCGGTGCACCACGGCGTGATCGTGCGTTGGCCCCGAGCGGCTGACGTGAGCTGGGGCGTGGTCAGCGTGATCGTCGTCGTCGGCGTGTCGTACGTGCTCGCCGGAACGGTCGCCGAAGTCCTGGGTCCTGGCCGGGCACGGGCGTTCTGGCTGCTCCGCTCGGTTGGATTCCTCGCCTACGTGGGCATGGTGGTCTCCGGGCACGCAGGCGTAGCGGCCATCCTGTGGTGCGAGAGCCTGACGATGATCAGCGTGTTGGTCCTGTGGGTGCGGGCGGCTTTCCACCAGAACCCGATGGCTCCGACGGCGCTGGTGGCGATTGCGGCGAGCCTTGCGGCAGCAGGGACAAAGGCGCTCAGCCCCGACATGTTGCAGACCGTGCGCCTCGATCCGACGTCCTGCTACCACCTGGCCCAGATCGTCGGGACGGTGCTCCTCTATGTCGCGGTGAAGCGATCGATGCCGCCGGATGACTCAGTCCCGGAACCGTCCCCTAATCGGCAGCAGCAGGTTCGCACACCTCGTTAGCTGGATTGCCAACCAGTGCCACTCGAGCCGTACGGAGCCGCGGGCCTGCACGAGCCATGGCCGCTCACGGGCGCGGTTGTAGCTCCTGGAGGATCCAGCCGTTGCCGTCAGGATCGTCGAAGGTCACGAACGAGCCCCAAGGCTGAACATCGACCTCGCTGGCCTGCACGCCATGGTCGAGCAGATGCTGGCGGGCCGCTGCTGCGTCCGGAACTACAACCTGCACCCCGCGTTGGGTGCCCGGTGCCATCTGGGTGATGCCGGTCCCGAACGCGATCGAACACGCCGATCCGGGTGGTGTCAGCTGGACGAACCGCAATTGCTCGTTGACCTGGTGGTCGTGGTCGGGATGGAAACCGACCTGTTCGACATAGAAGGCCTTGGCGCGGTCGACATCGGACACCGGGATGAATATCAGCTCTATCTTCCAGTTCATGCGCAGCACTCTAGGGCCACCGTCCGACAATATGTGTCGACATCGTTCATCAGCGAACCGAACTGCCCTGAGGGGTTCAGGTCGCCGGCGGACCGTCCCAGCCGGCGGACGTGTCCTTGGTGGTCCGGGTAAGTATGTGTTTGTGGTTTGCCATGGCGTCCCGGAACTCCGGTTCGCTCAGGGCCGCTGTCGGGAAGGCTGTGCCGCCGGGTCGCAGGCCGTCCAGGCACATCGTCAGGTAGCGGCGCCATAGGTCCGGCGAGCTGTCTCCGGCCATATCGGCGACGGTGCACATCATGCCGTTGATGAAGCCGAGGTCAGTGGTATCGGCGTCCTCTCGAACTGCGCCGGACTGTTGGGCCCGGTGCAGCAGCTCGCTGATCGGGCCGAAGAGCCGGTCATGAACCTGCGCCATCTTCTGGGGATCGTGGACGCCCATCAGCACCTCGCGCAGACCGCGATCAGCCGTCTGCACGGCCAGCGATGCTTCGAGAAAGGCGACGAGACCTTCCCACGGATCGTCGACCAGCAATGCCTGCTGGGCGCTGCTCACGATCGTTTCGATGGTCCGCTCCATCAACGCCGACGCGAGCTCATACTTGTTCGCGAAGTGCCGGTAGGCGGTGCCGACTCCGAGACCCGCGTGGTGGGCCACGTCGTCCAGGCTCGCCTCGAGGCCGCGGCGGGCGAACACCTCGCGCGCGGCCTCGATGAGCAACTCACGGTTGCGGGCGGCGTCCTTGCGCAACGGGCGGGGGGTCGCGACCTGCTCGGTAGTCATGGCGCAACCTCCCGTCCGATTACCTGCTGGTGACTGCCGATCAGAGTACGACCATCGCATCGCTACTGGCATCGAAATCAGGCACGCCCGGCCGAAGCATAAGCGCAACCAGGGCCGCGCCGACGGTGAAGATGCCCGCCGACCACCAGAAGGCCACCACGTAGCTGTGCACAGCGGCCAGCTGAGAAACCGCCGGGTTGGTTAGATGCGTACCTGCGAAGGTGGCTGCCGCGGACGCGGCGAGTGTATTCAGCAACGCCGTTCCAACCGAACCGCCGACCTGCTGCATGGTGTTCACCGTCGCCGACGCAACACCCGCGTCATCAGCTTCGACTCCCAGCGTCGCCAGACTCATCCCGGTCGCGAACACGGTTCCCAGCCCGACGCCGACCAGCAGCGTTGCGGGCAAGACGTGCGAGACGTAGCTGCTGGTCAGGCTGAGCCCGGTGAGGATCCACATACCGGCCGCGGAAAAGAGCATGCCGACCGGAACCAGGATCTTCGGGCTGATGCGCGTTGACAAGGCGGTCGTGACGATGGCGCTGTCGACCACCAGGATGCCCACCATCGGCAGGAAAGCCACACCGGTTTGGACTGCGCTGTAGTGCTGCGAGCCCTGTAGGTAGTAGGTGAGGAAGAGGAACACTCCGAACATGCCGGCTGCCGCGGCGAACATCGCGAGGAATGCGCCTGCGCGGTTGCGGTCGAGAATCACCCGCAGCGGCAGTAGCGGCTGGACGGCCCTGGTCTGGATGACTACGAATGCCGACAGCAGCACCACGGCGGCGACCAGGAACCCGATGGTCAAGCCGTTACCCCAGCCGGCGGTCTCGGCGTGAGAAAAGCCGTAGACGACCGAGAACAGGCCGGCCGAGACGGTGGCCGTGCCCGGCCAGTCCAGTTTCGGACGGGTCTCGGCGGCCCGGTGCCGCAGCAGGATTGCACCGCCTACGAGCGCGGCCACCGCGAAGATCAGGTTGACGTATAACGTCCAGCGCCACGATGCGTATTCGGTGAGAAAGCCGCCGAGCAACAGACCCACCGCCGCGCCGGCGCCGGCGACCGCGCCGTAGATGCCGAAGGCCGTGGCGCGTTCCTTGGCCTCGGTGAAGGTGGTGGTCAGTAGGGCGAGAGCGGCGGGGGCAAGCAGGGCTGCAAAGCCGCCCTGAACGACGCGGGCGATCACCAGCATGGTGAAGCCGTTCGCCGCGCCGCCGACTGCCGAAGCGATCGCGAAGCCGGCGAGGCCGACGAGAAATATCCGTTTGCGGCCGAGCACGTCGGCGAGGCGCCCCCCGATGAGCAGCAGGCTGCCGAACGCGAGCGAGTAGCCCGTCACGATCCACTGCCGCTGGCCGTCGGAGAAGTGCAGCGCGCTCTGCGCGGTCGGCAATGCGATGTTCACGACGGTCGAGTCCAGGACGACCATCAGCTGCGCGATCGCGAGGATGGCAAGGATCCACCACCGCTGCACATGGTGCGGGTTGTCCTGACGCGGATCGTCGTGCTCCAAGGCCGGGGCGCGGGTCGCTGAACCCGGCAGCTCGACGGACACGCTTGTGCTCATGGTTGTTCCCATCAGGTGGCTTTCCGGAGATCATGCCTCCGCTTCAACACCACCGTACGCCTAATACGGAGGTGCCTACTCCACTTTCTGGGAGACGCTCGCCACAGCAGTCCAGGGCGAGCTGAAGACCTATGCCAGCTCAGGCCGCCGTCGGGTCGGGCTGGTGTATCCCGAACGTGTTGCCCTCCGGGTCGAGGTAGTAGCCCTGCCACGCCATGCCGGTGAGCGCTATCTTCGGCAGCGCGACCTGCCCTCCGGCATCCAGGATGCGACGTTCGGTGTCGTCGTAGGCGCCGACTTGCATGGTGCATACGAAGCCATTCGTGCCTTGCCCTACAGCCGGAGCCGAACCCGGTCGCGGCAACAGGCCACCATTGATACCGGGCTGATCAGCTGGTCCCGTCACGACCCCCCAGTAGGTGGATCCGGTGACGTTGCTGTAGTCCTCGAACGACCAGTCGAAGACGGCGGCGTAGAACGACTTCGCGCGCTCCACGTCCTCAGCCTGGATCTCGAAATGCACAACGCGTGACATACAGGTCTCCTCCGATCAGCCTCCGGCGACGACGTCCCGCACCGATTGCTCATCCGCCACTCGGGACGTCGGACGATCGGCAGCCGGTCTCGATGGCGATGGCCGCTAGGGCAGGACTTTGTACAGCTCGACAGGCGTCTCCTCGGGGGGTGTCGCAAACCCACCCTCGATGCCCTGCTGCATCCGGGGAAGCAGGGTGCCGTCACGGAACTTTTCCCAGCTCTCCTTCGACTCGTGCACGGCAATGATCGTCCAACCGCCGGGTGAACGACCGGCGGCGTGGTAGATCTGACCGTCCGGCAAACGGCCTTCGCCGGGGTGGACGGCGGCGATTGATGCCTCGTACTGCTCCCTCGTGCCGCCCGGAAAATGATGCACGATGCCATACGCCATAGCCGTCTCCCGTCGAGTCGCGTTACGCGCGCTCCACTGCACTGGAGCAGTGAGATGACCGCCGCCCGAACGCATCGACAAGCAAGGGGTTCGGCGCGCCGGTAACCCACGGCGGACGCTAGACCCACTGAGACATACCGGCAAGGACTCGTCCCCGCGCCTTAGACTCCCGAGTACCTCGACGTACCCGTCCGAGAGGGGTGAGGGCAGTGGGTCTATATCAGGAGCGAGTCCTACCGCGGGTGATCAACAAGGCCTGCGGCATGAAGGCGGCCCGGCCACTGCGAGAGCGGGTGTGTGCACGCCTGGCCGGGGACGTCATCGAGATCGGCTTCGGGTCCGGACTCAACGTCGGGTTCTATCCGAAGTCGGTCAGACGGGTCAGCGCTGTTGAACCCTCTGACCTCGCGTGGAAATTGGCCGGCGAGCGTCTCAAACTTGTCGACATCCCGGTCGAACGCGCCGGGCTCGACGGGCAGGCCCTGCCGTTCGGCGACCACACCTTCGACACCGCACTGTCCACCTGGACGATGTGCACGATCCCGGATGCCGTGGCTGCTCTGCGTGAGCTCCGGCGGGTCCTCAAGCCAGGGGGCACTCTGCACTTCCTCGAGCACGGATTGGCCCCCGACCTGCGGGTGCAACGCTGGCAGCGACGCCTGGACCCGCTGGAAAAGCGCTTGTTCGGTGGGTGCAGCTTCACCAGGGAGATCGTTGTCATGCTGACCGCGGCCGTCTTCACCATCACCGAGCTCGACGTGTTCTACTAGAATGGAGCTCCGAAGTTTGCCGCGGCTGATTCCCTCGGTATCGCGCGGACGAATTAGCCCAAGAGATTCATACTGACGCCGTGGATTCCCGGGAGGTCCAGCTCGCCCGATCGTCGTACGACGCACGGGAGTGGGCACGTGCCTACGACTACTTTGTGGCGGCCGAGCAGGCAGGCAAGCTGGCGCCAACCGACCTCGAGCGGTATGCCGTCGCAGCCATGCTCCTCGGTCGGATGGATGAGTACTTCGCCATTCGGGAACGCTGCTTCCATCAGCAGGAGGAGGACGGAGACCTCTTGGGGTGCGCGCAGTCCGCGGTGTGGATCGGGATGCAGCGCATGGTCCAGGGCGAGGTGGGTCCCGGCACGGGATGGTTGGCGCGCGCCACCCGGATCGCGCGTGAGCACGGTGGCGACTCGGTGCCATCGGGGTACCTCGTACTGAGTCAGACCTTCGAAGCAGAAGCCATGGGTGACCTCGGGCGTGCGGTCGTGCTCGCCGCGGAGGCTGTGGAGGCGGGTCGGCGGTTGGGCGAACGTGACCTCGTTGGGCTTGCCCTGCACCGGCAAGGTCTCCTGCTGCTCGCCGCAGAGCAGGAGGACGAAGGTCTGAGGATGCTGGACGAGGCGATGGTGTGTCTGACGGCGGGTGAGCTCTCCCCGATGGTGACCGGCATCGTCTACTGCGGCGTTATCGCGGGGTGCTGGACGGTCTACGAACTTCGCCGGGCGCAGCAGTGGACGGCCGCGATGACGCAGTGGTGCGATTCGCAGCCCGACCTTGCGAACTTCACCGGTGAGTGCAAGGTGCGGCGGGCCGAGCTCAAACAGCTCCAAGGAAAGTGGCCGGCGGCTCGAGAGGAGCTGGCTGAGGTTCGCGGCACCGACGTCGACCTGTGGGCGGCAGGGGCCGCGGCCTACGTCCGTGGCAACCTCGACCGGCTGCAGGGCCGCTATGACGCCGCGGCCGACGAGTTTCGCGAGGCTGCCCGGCTGGGGTTCGAACCGCAGCCTGGGCTGGCGTTGCTGCGGTTGGCCAGCGGGAGCGTGCAGGCGGCGGCAGCCATGGTGCGTCGGACCTTGGCCGAGCGCTCCGAGCCCGGCAAACGCGTCGAGTTGCTGTGCGCGGCGACCGAGATCCTGCTCGCGCTGGGCGAGACCACCGAGGCGAGACGGGCGGTGGATGAGCTTCCCCGCCTGGCGCGGAACAGCCCGATTGTGCAAGCCCTGGGCGCGCAGGCCCGGGCCAGGGTCGACCTGGCCGAGGGCGAGGCCGAGCGAGCACTGGGTGCACTTCGGTCGGCAGTCGGCACCTGGGTACGGATGGGGGCGCCGTATGAGGAGGCCAGAGTGCGCGTGTTGCTCGCGGACGCGTGCCGGGCGGTGGGCGACAAGGAGTCGGCAGACCGTGAGCTCAGCACGGCTCGCGGGATCTTCTCCGAGCTCGGCGCTGCCCCGGATCTGGCCAGCCTGGCCGGTGGTTCCGGCCCGTTGACGGTGCGCGAGCGGGAGGTGCTCCGGTTGCTCGCGACCGGCGCCACCAACAAGGCCATTGCGGCGGCGTTGGTGCTCAGCGAGCGGACGGTGGATCGTCACGTGAGCAACATCTTCGGCAAGCTCGGGGTTTCGTCGCGGGCTGCTGCCACGGCGTACGCCTACGAGCACGACGTCGTGTAGGTCCGTTACCCGCGCTGTCGCACCGAAGTTGAACACCTGATCAACCTGTGGGTACCCATTCCCTGACCTGATGTCGAATGGGTGATCTAGCCGACGCGGCAGGGGCGCTGCCATCCCTAGCGTCGAACCGTCAGTTAGATCCCTCGGTGCCACGCAGGAGGAAACCATGCAATGTCAAACAATCGTCATCGGGGCCGGGCAGGCCGGCCTCTCGGCGGGTTTCCACCTGGCCAAGCGCGGCCAGGAATTCGTGATCCTCGACGCCGCCGACCGCATTGGCGGATCATGGCTCAATCGCTGGGATTCGATGAAGCTCTTCACGCCCGCCACCCACGACGGCTTGCCGGGGCTGCCTTTCCCTGGTGGCTACGTATTCCCCACGCACGCGGAGATGACCGCATACCTTGCGTCGTACGCCGAGCGTTTCGCTTTGCCGGTGCGCACCGGCGTCCACGTCGACGGGCTGTTCCGCGAAGGTGAGGGGTTCCGGGTCACTGCCGGCAGCACGGCATACGACGCGCAGAACGTCGTCCTTGCCACGGGAGTCCACCGCCGACCGCGCATCCCGGACTTCGCGGATCAGCTGGCAAAGGACATCGTCCAGCTGCACTCATGCGATTACCGCAACCCGGCACAGCTCCGGCCGGGCACCGTGCTCCTCGTCGGCGCGGGCAATTCGGCGGCAGACATCGGCCTCGAGCTCGCCCCCGCCCACCGGACACTCATGTCGGGGCGGCACCCCGGCCACCTGCCGATCGACATCAACTCGCGGCAGGCCCGCATGCTGTTCCCGTTCATCTGGTTCACCTGGACGCACGTGCTCACCGAGAAAACCCGGCCGGGACGCAAGCTCCAGGCGCAGATCAGGCAAGGCCATGGCGACATGCTGATCCGTGTGAAACCGCAGCAGATCGACGATGCCGGCATCGAGCGGACTCCGCGCATCGCGGGCGTGGAAAACGGTCGGCCGCAGACCGAGGACGGTGTCGTGCTCGACGTCGCCAATGTCATCTGGTGTACCGGCTTCGTGCCCGACTTCGGCTGGATCGACCTACCCGGACTCGACTCGTCTGGCCATCTGTCGACCTACCGTGGCCGGGTAACCGGTCAACCGGGGCTCTACGTGCTCGGGCAAGAGTTCCAGCACATGTTCAACTCCCACACCGTCGGCGGCGTCGGCCGGGACGCGGCCTTCGTGGTCAACGACATCGCCAAGCGGTCGAAAACTCTGCTACCTCAGCTCGCGGCGACCGCCCGAGCCGACGGAGCAGAGCTGGTTTGACCGGTCACCAAACGATCTTGACAGGTATTGGCCGCCCAGGCATCCGATACCTGTCAAGGTCTTTCGGCCCGTTCAGCTGCCGGAGTGAGCCGTCTCTCGATATGCGACCGAGACCTTTCCGTTATTGAATTGTGACGGTAGTTTCGTGTGGGTGGTTAGCGACTTGCTCGTCCCCGCGGACGGTTCCGACGACATATCCACGGTCAGGTCGCGCCTCCAGGGGTCGGTGCGGCTGGGACCCGACGGAGCCCGGGAGGTGTTGCTGCCGCTCGGCCTGGTGATCGTTGTGTCGCTCGCGCCATTCATCGGCTACGACCCCGCTCATGCCGGTGGCCGGGCTGTGCTGGTAGGTCTCCTCACGCTGACCGTGCTGGCAGCGGCAGCCGGCCGGGCACGAAGCCTCCGGCTCGGACTAGCTCTCAGCAGCACCATCGCCGCGTTCGCGCTGCCGTGGGAGGTGAGCTGGTGGCCGCTACCGGGGGCCGTGGGAGTGCTGGTTTACGTCCTGTCCAGCCTGGTTGGCACAAGCCCCTCGGACTCGGTGATCCATTTCCGTCTTGGCAGACTCACCCGCACTGATGTCCTCGTCATCCTGAGTCTTGCTGTCGTGTCGGCCGGATTCTTGTTCGTTTTTCACGCCCTAACGCCGCCCCACCAGTTCCTCGGTGACCAGTTCGTCGCCGGAATCCCGGTCTGGCTCCTCGTGGTCGCCGGAGTGACCTTCGCGGCCGGCAACGCGGCTGTGGAAGAGCTGTTGTTCCGCGGAGCGATCCTGCATCACCTGGGGTATGCCTTCGGGGTGTGGCCGGCAGTCGCGCTGCAAGCCGTGGCGTTCGGAGTTCTGCACCTGCACGGCTATCCCTACGGCCCGATCGGGGTCGTGCTAGCGACCATCTACGGACTGCTGCTGGGGGCCATCCGAGTTCGATCAAACGGACTGCTCGCTCCCTGGGTGGCGCATGTGATCGCAGACAGCGTGATCTTCGTTTTCATCCTGCAGGCTGCAACCAGAACCTCTTGACCTGACGGCTCGCTGGTTCTGTGGGCCGACCTGCGCGATCGGGGCGATGAGTGCGAGAACCGGGTGCAGGCACCGCACGGCGAGGGCTCGAAGCGGCAGTAGCAGGACAGCAGGCAGGATCACCACCACGACTACCTGCAGGACGGCGAGCTACCAGTGCCCGCACGCCATGCCCTTTCGACATTGGCCCTTTCGCGGCCAGCGTCGCTCGCGGTCCATAAGGCTGTCATAAGGTCACAGCTGACGTTGCCCGAATGCCGCGTTGGCCAGGCTCTCCGCTATGAGCAACTACGACTACCGCTTGAGCTCGACCCGCTATCCTCGCCTCGACAAGCAGCGACTGCCGCACCGCGACCTCAAGAAGAAGAAACTCCGCGCAGCGCATCGTCGAAGGTCAGCACCGGCAAGTGATGGCTGCAGAATGCCCCG
>JAVEEN010000274.1 GCA_030840445.1 Pseudonocardiales bacterium | reverse complement strand
GCGGCCTTGCGGGCGGCGGCCTTGCGGGCTGCGGCATTGCGGGCTGCGGTCTTGTGGGCAGCCGCCTTGCGAGCGGCCGCCTCGCGGGCCTGATCGGGCGACTTGGCGTGCTTGAGCGGACTATGGCGGTGAGAGTTGCGGTCTTTGTCGCCTGCAACCTTGGCGGCCTGTGACTTGGACGGCTTGTGGTGGGAGGTCATCGCCCCAGCCGGATTGGCCGAGAACAGCAGCGCTACCGCTACGACCAGCCCGGTGAGCACGGTCAGCCCTCGCCACGTTCGGGCGCGTCGTTGCGCTTGCATACGGCTACCGTCTCCCACCTGCTCTGGCCGCGCTGGGGTTCAACGCAGTCCGTGTTTGCCGAGTTGGTCAGGCGACTGACCTCAACCAGGAAAACATATCTGTTCAGGTGAGGTAAAGGCTACTCGTAGCTTGACACAAGCTTCATATGGGACGCCTCAGCTGGCCCGGGAAGCCTGACGGGCCCGCATCTTCTCCCGCTGCTCGACGAAGCGACTGGCCTGGGCATCGAGCCCGACCATGAAATCGGCCAGTTCAGCGCGCGCCTTATCGCCCTCCGGGCCGAGGTCTGTGCGCTCGAAGACGTTCCAGAACTTCAGAACCGGCTGAACGACAGCGTCGTGGTGCAACCTGAGGTCATAGATTCCGGCTTTGGCGATCGTGACCGAGTTACGGGTGTAGTCGCTCATGCCCACTCCCGGCATCTGGAAACCGATGACCTCGTCCCGTACCGCCGCCATGGTCTCGTCCGGCGCCATTTCGAAGGAGGCCGCCACCAGGTTGCGGTAGAAGACCATGTGCAGGTTCTCGTCCAAGGCAATCCGCTGCAACAACTGCTCGGCCAATGGACATCCGGTCGCCTTGCCGGTGTTGCGGTGCGAGACACGGGTTGCCAGTTCCTGGAACGATACATAGGCCACGGCCTGCAGCGCGGTCTTGTCACCGGAGTCGTAGCCGGCGGTCATGTGTTCCATGCGGAGCGCCTCGAGCTTGACCGGGTCGACCCCGCGGGTGACCACGAGGTAGTCGCGCAAGGCGATACCGTGCCGCCCCTCCTCTGCGGTCCACTGACCGACCCATTGCCCCCAGGCGCCGTCGCGTCCGAATCGGGTCGCGATCTCGCGGTGGTAGGAGGGCAGGTTGTCCTCGGTGAGCAGGTTGACGACCATCGCGGTCTGGGCCACCGGATCTAGCGGGGAATCCTCCGGCTGCCAATCCTCGCCGCCCAGGAAAGCAAAGTCCCGGCCACGGCTCCACGGAATGTAATCGTGCGGCTGCCACGGCTTGGCCACCGCCAAGTGACGGTTCAGGTTCGCTTCGACAACGGGTTCGAGTTCGTGCAGCAACCGCGCCTGGATTCCTTCAGACCCGGATGGGAGCCGGTTCGAGATAGCAGTCATGGTGTCTCCGAACTATTGACGAAATTCGTAACCTACGCTTCCGTAGGTTACGCCTGGTGCCTGTCTACCGACGAGTAGGTTCCAGTGTGAAAACCCGGAGGGTTCGGCGACTTCGGGCCTCGTAGGTGTCGTAGGCCGGCCATACCTTCGTCACTGCGGCCCAGCACTCCTGGCGCTCAGCGCCCTCGGTCAGCCGTGCCGTGACGGCGGTCGTCCGTCCATCGACTTCGATACGGGCCTTCGGCTCAGCCAGTAGATTCGCCGACCACGACGGATGCTGCTGCTGACCCCAATTGGAAGCCACCACGAGGTAGTCATCGCCGTGTCGGGCGTACAGCAGGGCCACCGTCCGGGGTTGGCCGGTCTGCCGACCGTAACTGGTGAGCAGCAACTGTGGCAGTACCTGAGGGCCGAGAACGGTCAGCCGCCCTTTGGAGGTGCGTTGGAGAAACCGGTCGACCGGGACGAGAGCGCGGCCCAGGCGCGGAAACCAGTACGTGTGCCCTAGCTTGCGAACGAGTGCGGGATACCGCTCAGCCACCGAAGAAGCTTGTCACAGAACGACCGCCGGTCTCGATCTGGCACGGTTTCGGGCCAGGCGCCGCCTGGGTGGTGCCGGGCGGGCGGCCTGGAACCCGGAGATGATGCCGGCGCTGCTGATCTGTGGCTGGGCGCACTCCTGTTGGACGGGCGAGGGTCGCCGCGAACGCGGCTGCCGGTTGGTGGCGCGTCAGGGCCGAGAGTCAGGGCCGTGGGGGGATGGGTGACTGTTCAGGTTGGGGTGCACAGCGTGTCACCGGTCGCGTTTGCGCAGCCCACCTGGGACGACAACCCCCGTGGACGACACCCCCCGTGGAGGACACCCCGGTGGAGGACATCCACCTTCGACGACACCCCCCATGGAGGACACCCGCCATGGACGACACCCGCACCGGCTGGATCCAAGGTTTCAACGGCCGACTCCTCGTCACCGGCGACGACCTGATCCTCGCCGCGCAGTTGACTAACGACGACCGGTCGGCGTCCCCCAACCGCACACGCATTACGCAACAGGCTCCTGGGCACCCAAAAACGCGAGTGGATCACCCGGACAGGCCCTGGTCATGGATCAGCCGGTACGGACGACGACCAGATCCGTCAGGGCTTCCAGAGCCGCACGGGCCGGCACATCCGGCAATGCTGAGAGGGCGGCCCGTGCCGACTCGGCGTAGGCCAGGGTCGTCTCGCGGGCTTGGTCAATGGCGTCGGACGAGCGTAGGAGTCCCAGCGCCTCGGCATGCTCGACATCGTCAGTCAGCGGCCGGCCGATCAGATGACGCAGCCTGGCACCTGATGCACTCGAATCGCGCAACGCATACAGCGCCGGCAGGGTCTGCACGCCCTCGCGCAGATCGGTACCGGGCGTCTTCCCGGATTGACCGGTCTCGGAGGCAATGTCCAGGATGTCGTCGGAAATCTGGAAGGCCACGCCGATCTGCTCGCCGTACGCCCTCAACGACTCGACGCCGTGCTCGTCGACCCCCGCGAAACGCGCGCCGAACTCGGCCGAGGTGGCGATCAGGGAACCGGTTTTCTCGGACAGCACCGCCAGGTAATGATCGATCGGATCGATGCCAGGCTTCGGACCCACGGTTTCGCGGATCTGACCCGTGACCAGTCGCTCGAAGGTCCGCGCCTGGATGCGCACTGCTTCGGGACCGAGATCAGCCAGGATGTCAGACGCCCGGGCGAACAGGAAATCGCCGGTGAGAATGGCCACCGAGTTGCCCCATCGAGCATTCGCCGAATCCGCGCCCCGTCGGATCCGTGCCTCGTCCATCACATCATCGTGATACAGCGTGGCCAGATGGGTCAGCTCGCACACCACCGCCGCCATGGTGACCTCGTCGGAGTGCGGTTCGCCGAAGTGCGCCGCAAGCAGGCTCAGCAGCGGACGGAACCGCTTGCCGCCCGCGTCAACCAGATGCTTGGCGACCTCACCGATGAACTCGTCGTCGGAGCGGACCGAGGCCAGCAGGGCGATTTCGACCGACTCCAAGCCATCCCGGACGGAGGCCTCGAGTTCAGCGTCGTCGAAGTCGAGCCCAACCGAGCCTATCGAGCCGCCTGAGCCAACTGAGCCGATCGAACCGCTCGACCTGCCGGTCACCGAGGAGCGCGATGCTGTCACCCGCGCAGCTTAGCCGCGTGATCGGCCAGGTCGAGCAACGGCTGCGGAAAGACACCGAGCACCAGGGTCGCGCCGGTTCCGACCGTGATGGCGATGGTGGAAAGCGCTGACGGGATCACCACGGACGGGCCGTCCTCGGCCGGCTCGGCGAAGAACATCATTACGACGATCCGCAGATAGAAGAATGCCGCGATGGCCGACCCGATCAGAGCTATCACGACCAATGGCGCTGCAGAGTGGTATGCGGCGCGAAATACCACGAACTTCCCGGTGAACCCGCTGGTGAGGGGAATACCCGCGAACGCCAGCAACAGGAAGGTGAAGGTCACCGCGAAGAGTGGGGACCGCCGGGCCAGGCCGGACCACTGCGACAGGTGTGTCGCCTCGCCGTTGCCGTCACGAACCAGCGTGACCATGCCGAACGCGGCAATGGTGGTGAGCCCGTACGCCGCCAGGTAGAACAGCGAACTGGACAGGCCGCTGACGTCCATCTGGCCCTGCGCGTTCTGAGCCAACACCGCCATCAGGATGAACCCGGCATGGGCGATCGAGGAGTATGCCAGGATGCGTTTCACATCTGTCTGGGTCAGGCCGACCACGGCTCCGACGGCAATCGATGCGATGGCCACCGTCCAGATGATCGGCCGCCAGTTCCAGTTGCTGACCGAGAAGCCGACGTAGAGCACTCGCAGGATCGCGCCGAACGCCGCGATCTTGGTGCAGGAGGCCATGAAGGCCGTCACCGGGGTGGGCGAGCCTTGATACACATCTGGCGTCCAGGAGTGGAACGGTGCGATGCCGGCCTTGAAGAGCAGACCCACGATGAGCAGGCCGAAACCCAGGTAAAGCAAGGTATCCGACTGAGTCGACGTGTTCTGGGCCCGCAGGATGTCGGACAGGTTGGCCGAATCGGCATAGCCGTACAGCAGCGCCACTCCGTACAGGAAGAACGCCGAGGCGAAGGCCCCGAGCAGGAAGTACTTGATCGCGGCCTCTTGACTGAGCAACCGACGACGACGCGACAGGCCGGCCATCAGGTACAGCGGCAGTGAGAGCACCTCCAACGCCACGAACATCAGCAGCAGGTTATTGGCCGCGGGGAAGATGAGCATGCCGCCCACCGCGAACAGAGCCAGCGGGAAGATCTCGGTCTGCACCCGATCACTGCTGGCCAATCGGCGGTCGGCGGGTGAACCAACCACCACCGCGGCCTGGGCCACGATGGCGCTGCCTGGTTCGACGCCACGCTCGGCCAGCAGCAACACTGCCAGCGCACCGAGGACGAGAATCGTGCCCTGCAGGAACAGCGATGTCCCGTCGATGGCGATGGCACGCGAGGCTGTGACCACCGAGTGCCCGCGGATCGCGATGACGTCGATGAAGGCGGCGAGCAGGGCAGCCAAGGTCAGCGCGACCTGGGCGTAGAACCGCTGGCTCCTGGGCAGCACCGCTTCGAACAGCACTCCGACACATGCCGCCGCCAGCACGATGAGGATCGGTGCGATCGCGGCGTAGCTGATCGACGGCGTGACGAACGAGCCGTTATTGGTTCCCGCCGCCAGGATGTTCGCCGGTACCGCAGTCAGCGCGCTCACTTGTGTCCTCCGGGCTGGGCAGCAGACACGGGCTGCGGATCAGTCTTACCGACGTCCTGCATGGTGAACTTGACCGCCGGGTTGATGATGTCGATCACGGGCTTCGGGTAGACGCCGAGGACCAGGATCAGTGCGATGAGCGGGCCCACCGCAAACAGCTCACGGGCGTTGAGGTCCCGGAAACCCTTGACCTTCTCGAGCACCGGGCCCTGCATGGTGCGTTGGTAGAGCAGCAACACATACAGCGCGGCCAGGATGATGCCCGCGGTGGCGACGATCGCAATTCCCTTGTGCCGAGTAAAGGTTCCCAGCAGGGTCAGGAACTCGGAGATGAAGGTGCTCATACCAGGCAACGCCAGCGCCGAGAGGCCGGCGAGCAGGAATACCCCACCCAGCCGAGGCGTGATCCTGGCCGTGCCGCCGTAGTCACTGATCAGCCGGCTCTTACCACGGGCTACCAGCAGACCGATGACGATGAACAGCAGCCCCGTCGAGAGACCGTGGTTGACCATGTACAGCACGGCGCCGGTGCCGCCCTGGGTGGTGAAGGCGAAGATCCCGATACCGATGAAGCCGAAGTGGGCGATCGAGGTATAGGCGACCAGGCGCTTCATGTCCCGCTGGCCCATGGCCAGGAAGGCGGCATACAGGATACCGATCACGGACAGGATCAGGATCGGTTTGGCGAAGTAGCGCGACGCCTCCGGGAACAGCGGCAGACAGTAACGCAGGAAACCGAACGTGCCGACCTTGTCCAGGACGCCCACCAACAGGGCCGCACCTCCGGCCGGAGCCTCGGCACCGGCATCAGGCAGCCAGGTGTGGAAGGGCACCAGCGGGGCCTTGATCGCAAACGCGATGAAAAAGCCGAGGAACAACCACTTCTGGGTAGCGCCGTTCGGCACGTGGCCGACCAGATCGGTGAACGCGAAGCTTGAGGTGCCTGCGCTGACGTAGACGCCGATGACCGCGGCCAACATGAGCAGGCCGCCGAGCAGCGAATACAGGAAAAATTTCACCGCCGCGTACTGGCGGCGTGGGCCACCGAAGCTGCCGATGATGAAGTACATCGGGACCAGCATCGCCTCGAAGAATACGTAGAACAGGAAGACGTCAGTAGCGGCGAAGACTCCGATCATGAAGACTTCGAGCAACAGCAGCAAGGCAAAGTACGTCTTCGCCGAGCGCTTGGGCGCGTTCGCCGCGGCGATCTCCTCGGCATCGGCCACGGAGTCGAAGCTGTTCCAGGAAGCCAGCACGACGACCGGGACCAGCAAGGTCGACATCCCGATCAGGACGAGCGCGATGCCGTCCACTCCGAAAGCGAAATGCACCCCGAACGAGCGGATCCAGGTCCACGAGCCCTGGAACTGGAACCGGTCGGCCCGGTTGTCCGACACCTTGAACAGGAAGCCGAGGACGATCGCGAACACGAAGGTCGCGATCGAGAAGACCAGCGCCACCTGCTTGGCCAGCAGGTCCCTGCCGGTGGGCATCGCGAAAATCACGATGCTGCCAAGCAGCGGAATCGCCAGCAGTAGGAGCAGCGACACGTTGTGCATCAGGAGAACCTCACCGCGAGCAGGACAGCGAGCACCGCGGCGGCGCCAGCAAACATGGACAGGGCGTAGGAGCGAACGAAGCCGGTCTGAATCCTGCGCAATCGGCCGGAGCCGCCACCGAAGCCGGCTGCGACCGAGTTCACCGCACCGTCCACTCCCTTGTTGTCGAAGAACACCAGCCCGCGGACCAGCCACTGTCCCGGACGCATCAGGACGCTCTCGTTGAACGCGTCGGCGTACAGGTTCCGGCGCGCGGCGACGGTGATCGGCGAACCGGCCGGCTGGGTGACCGGCACCGGCCTGCGGCCGAAGACCAGGTACGCACCCGCTACACCGCCGGCTACCACGACCAGGGTGAGCGCCAGCAGGACGGTCGGACTGATCGTGTGGATGCCCGCCTCTTCCGGCTTACCGACCACCGGCTCCAGCCAGTTCTGCAGGCCACCGCCGAAGGTCAGGGCACCACCACCGACCAGAGAAAGGAATCCCAGCAGGATCATGGGCACAGTCATGGTGCGCGGCGCCTCGTGCGGGTGGACATCATCCTCCCAGCGCTTGGCACCGTGGAACGTCATGAGTAGGGCCCGGGTCATGTAGAAGGCAGTCAGAGCCGCGCCGAGCAGGCTCGCCAGGCCGAGAATCCAGCCCGAGATGCCGCCTTTGTCGAAGGCCGACTCGATGATCTTGTCCTTGGTGAAGTAGCCCGTGGCAAACGGAAATCCGATGATCGCCAGGTACCCACAGACGAAAACGCCGTAGGTGATGGGCATGACCTTGGCCAGCCCTCCGAAGCGTCGCATGTCGATCCGATCGTTCATGGCGTGCATGACCGAACCGGCCGAGAGGAACAGGGCCGCCTTGAAGAAGCCGTGCCCCACCAAGTGCAGGATGCCGATGGCGTACACACCTGGCCCGAGGCCGACCGCAAGAAACATATAGCCGATCTGGCTCACCGTGGAGTACGCCAGCACCCTCTTCAGGTCGTCCTGTCCGAAGGCACACACGCAGCCGTAGAGCAGCGTGATCGCACCGACGATGGTGACCACCGTCCGGCCGGTCTCGGTCAGGTTGAACAACGGCGCCGACCGGGCGATCAGGTAAACGCCGGCCGTGACCATGGTCGCCGCGTGGATGAGGGCCGACACCGGCGTCGGGCCCTCCATCGCGTCGGGCAACCAAGTCTGCAGGGGGAACTGGCCGGACTTACCGCACGCGCCGAGAAGCAGCATCAGGGCGATCGCGGTGACCACGCCGTGCGAGAGGTTGCCAGCACCGGCGAAGACACCGTTGAAGCTGGTGGTGCCGAGGTAAGCGAACATCAGCATGATGGCGATCGACAGGCCGACGTCGCCGACCCGGTTGGCGATAAAAGCCTTCTTGGCGGCGGTCGCGGCCGATTCACGGTTGTAGTAATAGGCAATCAGCAGGTAGGACGCGAGACCCACGCCTTCCCAGCCGACATAGAGCGTCAGATAGTTATCGGCCAGTACCAGCAGCAGCATCGCCGCGATGAACAGGTTGAGGTAGCCGAAGAACCGGCGGCGGCCCTCGTCATGACTCATGTAGCCGACCGAGTAGATGTGGATCAGCGATCCGACCCCGGTGATCAGCAGTACGAAGGTCAACGACAGGGGGTCGATCTGGAAACCCGCCTCGACGTTGAAGTTGCCGACCGAGATCCAGTTGAACAGGTGCAGGTCGCGAATCCGCCCCTGGCCTGACTCGGACTTGATCGAGAAGAACAGCATTGCCGCGTAGCCGAACAGCACGACCGGCACGATGGCGCCGAGCAGATGGCCCCACTTGTCAGCGCGCCTGCCCATCAGGAGCAGAAAGGCAGCGGACAGCGCGGGGAGCACGACGAGCAACCACGCGGCTGACTGGATTCCGTGTGCGGCGTTCAAGATCGATACCTCTCAGTACTTCAGGAGGTTCGCGTCGTCGACCGAGGCCGACCGTCGCGTACGGAAGATGGACATGATGATGGCCAGCCCGACCACGACCTCGGCGGCCGCGACGACCATGACGAAAAACGCCATGATCTGGCCGTCGAGGGAGCCGTTGATCCGCGAGAACGTGACCAGGGTCAGGTTCACGGCGTTCAGCATCAACTCAACGCACATGAACACCACGATCGCGTTGCGGCGCACCAGCACGCCCACGCCACCGATGGTGAACAGTGCCGAGGACAGGACGAGATAGTAGGTAGGGGTCATGAGCCGAGCGCGCTTTCTGGTGAGGCGGGTGGGATTGTCATGAGGATCCCTCGCGGTCAAGGATGGCGCTGGTCATCGTTCGATCTCTCCGAGTCCACCCTGGCCGACGTTGATCGTGCTCTGACCGCCCATCAGAGACTCCGGGGCGATCGTGCCGTCCGGAAGCAGCGCCGGGGTCCCGATGGCATTGCCGGAGGACAACACGCCAGGCCCAGGCAACGGCTGCGGACGACCGGACCGGATGCGCTCCCGGGCCAGCGCCTTCTGGGTGGGCTTCGGCCCGTCCCGTTCGATGTGCGCGAGCACCATCGCGCCGACAGCAGCGATGATCAGCAGCGCCGAGGTCAGCTCGAACGCGAACAAGTAATCGCTGAACAACTTGTGAGCGATGCTGTCGACATTGCCGTTGTTGGCGTTGGGCCCTTCGAGGTTCTTCGGCGGCCTGCCGGTGAACGCCCGGCCCAGGGTCAACGCGACCAGCAGAGCGAACGCGAGGCCTGCCAGCAGCGCCGCCACCCGTTGGCCGCGCAACGTTTCGACGAGAGAATCAGAGGAATCCCGCCCGATCAACATCAGCACGAACAGGAACAGAATCATGATCGCGCCGGTGTAGACGATGATCTGCACCAACCCGAGGAACGGGCCCTGCTCGACGACGTAGAACAGGCCGAGACTCATCATGGTGGCGACCAGGGACAAGGCCGAGTGCACCGCGTTGCGCGCCGCGACCATACCGATCGCACCGGCCAGCGACACCGGACCGAGGATCCAGAAGGTGATCGCCTCACCCGTGGACACATCGGCGGCGGAGGCAAGGAGCACGTCATGCATGGTGGCCGCCCACCTCGATTGCATGTCCCGTAATCGGCTTGCCGGCCACATTGGCCTCGCTCTGCGGGGCACCCTTCTGCGGACGGGGTGTGTAGTACGCCTTCTCTTCGTCGCCCAGGCGCATCGGGTGCGGCGGGGCCTCCATACCGGGCAGCAGCGGCGCCATCAACTGCTCCTTGGTGTAGATCAGGTCCTGCCGGTTGTCCAGGGCGAGCTCGTACTCGTTGCTCATGGTCAGCGAACGGGTCGGGCAGGCCTCGATGCACAGCCCGCAGAAGATACAACGCAGGTAGTTGATCTGATAGACCTTGCCGTACCGCTCCCCCGGCGAGAACCGGGCCTCCTCCGTGTTGTCGCCGCCTTCGACGTAGATCGCGTCCGCCGGGCACGCCCACGCGCAGAGTTCGCAGCCGACGCACTTCTCCAGGCCGTCCGGGTGCCGGTTGAGCACGTGCCGACCGTGGTAACGCGGCGCCGTCGGGAACACCTCGAACGGATACTGCTGGGTGTAGACCTTCTTGAACATGGTCGAAAAGGTCAGCCCGAAGCCGGCGGCGAAGCCGGCCAGCGTCGGATTCGGCTGATCGAATTCGTCCTCGTTCAACCGCCGGGCGGAGACGTCGATCGGCGCCGATGTGCCCTGAACCGCGGGCACCGAGTTCTCGATGACAGCCGGGACACCGGCCCCGGTCGGCAACGAGGCCGCGTCCGCCGGCTGATCGGGTCTGCGGCCGGGTGGGGGCGTGTCAGCCATTGGGCCGTCCTCCGTTGGTAGAACTGCTGTCGGACCCGTCGGCGGCGGGCGTTTCGGCGAAGCCACGACCCCCCAGTCCGGCGGTGACCGCCGGCGTGGTGACGGCAGCGTTGACCAGGCGGGGTGAAGCCGGCACCTTCAGGTCCATCGGTGGGATCGGGAACGTGAACGGCTTGGCCGCCTCGGCTTCCTCTTCGGCCGCGGTCTCGGCCTCGAGCCGGTTCACGCGCCTCAGATCCACCGCGGTGTAGATGGCCAGGCCGATCAGGATGGGCACGAGCACGATGGCCATGATCTTGATGGTCTGGCTGGTACCGGAGCCCCACTGGTCGCGCAGCACCCGCACCGTGGTGATGGCCAGGATCCACACGAGGTTGACCGGGATCAGCACCTTCCATCCGAAGTGCATGAACTGGTCGTAACGCATCCGTGGCAGCGTGCCCCGCAGCCACACGAAACCGAAGATCAGGATGACGACCTTGGCGGTGAACCACAGGAACGGCCACCAGCCCGAGTTCGCGCCGCTCCAGAGTGAGACCAGGCCGAACGGCGCATGCCAGCCACCGAGGAACAGAGTGGTGGCCAGCGCTGACACCGTCACCATGTTGATGTATTCAGCCAGGAAGAAAAGGGCGAATTTCATCGACGAGTACTCGGTGTGGAAGCCGCCGACCAGTTCCGACTCGGCCTCGGGCAGGTCGAAGGGCGCCCGGTTGGTTTCGCCGACCATCGAGATGGCGTAGATGATGAAGGACACGAAGAGCGGAATGCCGTTCCACAGATGGTTCTGCGCGCCGACGATCTCCGAGGTCGACATCGAGCCGGCGAACATGAAAACCGCCACCATGCTGAGGCCCATGGCGACCTCGTAGGAAATCATCTGTGCCGCCGAACGCAGACCACCCAGCAGCGGGTAGGTCGAGCCAGAGGCCCATCCGGACAGCACGATGCCATAGACCCCGAGGGACGAGCAGGCGAAGATCACCAGCACGCCGACCGGAAGATCGGTCAACTGCAAGCTGGTGTGATGACCGAACATCGAGACCTGCGGTCCGAACGGGACCACGGCGAACGCCACGAACGCCGGGACAACCGACACGATCGGCGCGATCCAGTAGACCGGCTTGTCGGCCAGCACCGGGATGATCTCTTCCTTGAAGGCCAGCTTCACGCCGTCCGCCAGGGACTGCAGGGTGCCCCACGGTCCGGTGCGGTTCGGGCCGATCCGGTTCTGCATGCGCCCGACGACCTTGCGCTCGAACACGATCGAGAACAGTGTCATCACCACAAGGAAGACGAACACACCCAGCACCTTGATCAACACGATCCAGATCGGGTCGTGTCCGAAGGTGTTCAGGGTCGCGTTGGAGTCGGCCGGCAGGGCCAGCAGGTTCGACGAATCGACCAGCGACGTCGCCGTGAACATCTCAGGCACCTCCGCTCACGATGACGAGATCGGCATGAACTGCGCCCAGAGTCTTACGCACCGATCCCTCCCGGTGGTTGGTGGGTAGCCAGACGACCCCGTCGGCGGCCTGTTCTGTGATGACTACCGGGGCGTCCAGCGAGCCACGGTCGGTCGAAACCGACACGTGATGCCCATCGGCGACCCCCAGATCTGCGGCGGTCTGCTTGGACAACAGCACTCGCAGCGGGCGGGCTGTCCCCGCCAGATTGTCGTCGCCATCGGACATCCGGCCGCCGTCGATCAGCTCATGCCAGGTGGCGAGCACTAATGCGGTGCCGGGCTGCTGGGTCGGTGCCGATACCTCGGCCGTACCGGCCGTCGGCGCCCGGTGAGCAATCCGGGTGGTGGTGACTCCGAGCGCGTCGAGTTCGGCCCGAGCCTGGACATGCGTCGCCAGCCCGAGATCGATGTCGAGTTCGTCGGCGAGGGCATGCAGCACCCGACCGTCTGCCAGCTGGCCCGAGTTGGTCAGGGTCAGGTCGAACGGGCGACCCCGGCCTTCCCACGTCACGAACCGGCCGGCCTTCTCCGCGGCGGCAGCCACCGGCAGCACCACATCTGCGTATTCGGTCACCGCCGAGCGGCGCAGTTCGAGGCTGACCAGGAAGCCAACCGCGGCCAGTGCCCGCTGCGCGGCAGCGGCGTCAGGCAGATCGGCGATCTCCACGCCACCGACGAGCAGACCACCGAGCGGATTCTCTTCGGCGCCGGCAGCGGCCAGGATGCCGGCCACGTCGCGTCCGACTGCCGTGGGGATGCTGGCAGCCCAGACCCGTTCCACCTCGACCCGCGCCGCGTCGTCGCTGACCGGACGGCCACCTGGGAGCAGGGTCGGCAGCGCGCCGGCATCGACGGCGCCGCGCTCGCCGGCCCGGCGAGGAACCCAGGCGATCCGGGCGCCGGTCCGGTCGGCCAGTCGAAGGGCCTCGGTGAACGCTCCCGGCACCGACGCGAGCCGCTCACCCAAGAGGATGACGCCTCCCGACAGCGAGTCGGACAGGCTCACATCCAGGTCGATCAGCGCAGCCGCTTCGGAACCCGGCACAGTCGGGATCAGGGTGCCATCGAGCTTGGCCAGGCCACGGGAGGCGACCGCGGCGATCGAGTGCACCTTGGTCCTACCGGTCCTCGTCGCCTTGCGCAGCCGCAGAAAAACGATCGGCGACTCTTCTTCAGGCTCTAGGCCGACCAGCAACACCGTGCCGGGCTTCTGCAGATCGGCGTAGGTCACCGCGCCGTTCCCAACAGACACGCCGGCTACGGCAGCGCCGAGGAAGGACAACTCCTCCGCCGAGCTCGGACGAGCACGGAAGTCCACATCATTGGTCCCCAGGGCGACTCGGGCGAACTTCGCGTAGGCGTAAGCGTCCTCTTCGGTCAGGCGGCCGCCGGGCAGCACACCGACCCCGCCGTTGTCGCGAGCTGCGGCCAGCCCTCCAGCCGCGGCCTCCAGAGCCTCGGGCCAGGACGTCTCCACCAGCACTCCGGCCGCGTTACGGACCATCGGGTTGAGCAACCGATCGGCCTGGGTCGCGTACTGGAAGGCCCAGCGGCCCTTGTCGCAGTTCCATTCCTCGTTGACCGCGGGGTCTTCACCGGCCAGTCGACGGGTGATCTTGCCGCGCCGCCAGTCGGTCCGCTGCGCGCAGCCGGACGAGCAATGTTCACAGACGCTCGGTGTGGACATCAGGTCGAAGGGCCGGGCGCGGAACCGATAGGACGCGCCGGTGAGCGCGCCGACCGGGCAGATCTGCACGGTGTTGCCGGAGAAGTACGACTGGAACGGGGTATCGGTCGAGGTGCCGATCTGTTGCTGGGCACCGCGCTCGAGCAGATCGATGAACGGGTCGCCGGCGATCTGCTCGGAGAACCGGGTGCACCGCTGGCACAGCACACAGCGCTCCCGGTCGAGCAGGACCTGGCTGGAAACCGCCACCGGCTTGGCAAAGGTCCGCTTGGACTCGTGGAACCGGGTCTCGGCGCGCCCGTTGCTCATGGCTTGGTTCTGCAACGGACACTCGCCGCCCTTGTCACACACCGGGCAGTCCAGCGGGTGGTTGATCAGCAGCAGTTCCATGACGCCCTGCTGGGCCTTGTCCGCCACCGGCGAGGTCAGTTGGGTCTTGATGACCATGCCGGGCATGACGGTCGTGGTGCAGGAGGCGGCCGGCTTCGGCATCCCCCGACCGTTGCCCATGTCGGTGACCTCGACCAGACACTGCCGGCAGGCCCCAGCCGGATCGAGCAGCGGGTGGTCACAGAATCGCGGGATCTGGATGCCGAGTTGTTCAGCGGCCCTGATCAGCAGCGTGCCTTTCGGCACCGAGATCTCGATGCCGTCGATGGTGACGGTGATCAGGTCCACGGCGGGTTTGTCGCCCGCCGCGGGCTTTTCTGGTGCAACGGTCATGCGGATACTCCGGTGAGTGCTGGCGAAACGGTGCTGCGATCGGTTGCTGTGTCGATCAGTGCCAGGTATTCGTCCCGGAAGTATTTGATCGAGGACGTGATGCAGCTGGTGGCGCCGTCGCCGAGGGCGCAGAAGGACCGGCCCAGGATGTTGTCGCTGACGTCGAGCAGGGTGTCGATATCAGCCAGGGTGCCGTGACCGCTCCAGATGCGTTCCAGGATCTGCGCCGTCCAGTAATTGCCCTCACGGCACGGGGTGCACTTGCCGCAGGACTCGTGCTCGTAGAACTGGGTCCATTTCAGGACGGCCTGCACCACGCTGTCGTCCTCGTCGAAGATCATCACGGCCGACGTGCCATTCATCGAGCCGGCCTTGGCCACCGAGTCGAAGTCGAGGGGCAGGTCCAGATGTTCGCGGGTGAGCAGCGGACACGATGCGCCGCCCGGCGTCCAGAACTTCAGCTCCTTGCCCCGGCTCATGCCGCCGGCCATCTCCAGCAGCTCACGCAGCGTGGTGCCCATCGGAGCCTCGTACTGGCCGGGAATCTTGACCCGCCCCGACAGCGAATAGATGGACGTGCCGGGCGAGCCTTCCGGGCCGAGATCCTTGTACCAGCCGGCGCCGCCCAGAACTATGTAGGGCACCGAGCACAGGGTTCCGACGTTGTTGACCACCGTCGGGGCGTCGTAGACACCGTTGGTGGCGGGGAACGGCGGCTTCAGCCGAGGCTGGCCCCGCTTGCCCTCCAGCGAGTCGAGCAACGCCGTTTCCTCACCGCAGATGTAGGCGCCGGCGCCGCCGTGCACGGTGATGTCGAACCGGATGCCGCTGCCGCGCACATCGTCGCCGAGATAGCCCCTGGCGTATGCCTCGTTCACTGCCTGGGTGACCCGGCGAATGGCGTGGACGGCTTCGCCGCGAATGTAGACGAAGGCGTGGTTGGCGCGCACGGCATAGCAGGCGATGATGATGCCTTCGATCATCGAGTGCGGGTCGTTCATCATGATCGGCAGATCTCGGCAGGTGCCTGGCTCGCCCTCATCGGCATTGACCACGACGTAATGCGGTTTACCGTCGTTCTGCGGGATGAACTGCCACTTCATGCCGGTCGGGAAGCCGGCGCCGCCCCGGCCGCGCAGGTTTGATTCCTTGACCATCGCGATGATGTCGTCCGGTGGCATGGTGAGGGCCTTCTCGAGCCCGGCATAGCCATCGAGCCTGAGGTAATTCTCGATCTGCCACGGTGCCTTGGTGCCGAATCGCTTGGTCAGGACGGGGGTCAATGGCATATCAGTCACCCTTGCCGAAGAGTTCACCCTGGTCGGGCCCGGTGTCGGTCTTGGCCCCGCCGACGCTGTCTGGGTGCCCGGCCGGTTCGGTACTGGCCGCGGCGGCCGGATCACTGGCCGACGTGCTCAGTGGAGCGTCGTGGGCACTGCTTCCGTCGCGCGCACCGGTGTTGTGAGCAGCTACTGCCGCGGCGTCGGCCTGGTCGGATCCGGCGGCCGGCTGGTCGGCTGAGCTGCCGGCGTTGCGCGAAACCGGGTAGCCGGGCGCGTTCTCGCCCTTCTGCTGGGCGAGTTTCACGCCGACCTCGGTCGGCTGGCCGGTCGCCACCGCCAGTTTGGACTCCGGTCGTTCATCGACGAAGCCGGCGATCTGACGGGAGATCTCCTTGAAACTGCACAACGGCGCGCCGCGGGTCGGCAACGGCCGCTTTCCACCCTGCAGGTCCTTGACCAGGCCCAGGGCCGATTCGGTCGTCTGGTTGTCGAAGAACTCGTAGTTCACCGTGACCACCGGGGCGTAATCGCAGGCGGCCAGGCACTCGGCGTGCTCGAGGGTGATCGAGCCCGCCTCATCGGGATTGCCGGCGGTCTGGTTCATGCCGACCCCGAGGGTGTCGGACAATGCCCGATAGATGTCATCGCCGCCGAGCAGCCCGCAGAGGGTGTTCGTACAGACGCTGACGAGGTATTCGCCGGTGGGCTTGCGCTTGTACATGGTGTAGAACGTCGCCACCGCTGCCACCTGCGCCTTGGTGAGGTCCAGAACGTCGGCGCAGAACGCTATGCCGTCCGCGCTGACATAACCCTGTTCGGACTGCACCAGATGCAGCATCGGCAGCAAGGCCGACCGCGACTGGCCGGCCGGATAGCGGGTGATCATCTCCAGGGCCGCCGCGCGGACCTCGGCGGCGAAAACGTCCGGGTTACCCGGACGCTCGATGTCGATCAGACTCAGTCTGCTGTTAGAACTAGTCACGGTCGCACTCCACGCTCTTTCCGCTGCCCGCTCGTTGCGCTCCTGCTCGCCGGCGGTCGCTGTGATGCTCACTCGCTGTCGTCCTCATCTAACGATCACATCCGCCCATCACCGGGTCGAGCGAGGCGACCGATGCGATGACGTCGGCGATCTGGCCACCGATCGACATCGCGGCCGCAGCCTGCAGGTTGATGAAGGAAGGTTCGCGCAGGTGCACCCGGTACGGCCGAGTACCGCCGTCGGACACCACGTGCGCACCCAGTTCGCCGCGTGGCCCCTCGACCGCGGTGTAGACCTGACCGGGCGGCACCCGGAAGCCCTCGGTGACCAGCTTGAAGTGGTGGATCAGCGACTCCATCGAGGAATTCATGATCTTGTTGACGTGTGCGGGCGAGTTTCCCATACCGTCCGGGCCGATGGACAACTGTGCCGGCCAGGCGATTTTCGGATCGTCCACCATGACCCGTCCCGGCGTCTGCTCGATGCGGGGCAGCACCTGACTGATGATCTTGAGACTCTCGCGCATCTCGGCCACTCGGACCACGAACCGGCTCCAGCAATCGCCGCCGTCGTCGGTGGGCACGTCGAAGTCATAGGTCTCATAGCCCAGGTAGGGCTCGGTCTTGCGCATATCCCAAGGCAGGCCGGCGGCCCGCAGCAGCGGACCGGTCAGGCCCAGGGACAGGCAGCCCTCAACGCCGATCCAGCCGACGCCCTTCAGCCGGTTGACCCAGATGGCCTGGCCGCGCAGCAGCTTGTCGACGCCGCTGATCTCCTTGTCCATCTCCTTGATCCAGTCCCGGATCTTCTCGACCGCACCCTCCGGCAGATCCTGGGCCACCCCGCCCGGACGGATGAAGGCGTGGTTCATCCGCAGGCCGGTGATCATCTCGAGAATGTCCAGGCAGCGTTCGCGGGCCCGGAAGCCGTTGGTCATGGCGGTCAGTGCCCCGAGTTCCATACCTCCGGTAGCCAGCCACACCCAGTGCGAGGAGATCCGGTTGATTTCCATCATCAGCAGCCGGATCAGCTCAGCCCGCTCGGGCACCACGGTGCCGAGCAGCTTCTCCACAGCCATGCAGAACACGGTCTCGTTGAAGAGCGGCGACAGGTAATCACACCGCGTGACGAGCGTGGTTCCCTGCGTCCAGGTACGGAATTCGGTGGTCTTCTCGATGCCGGTGTGCAGGTACCCGACGACCAGCCTGGCGTCGGTGACCGATTCACCCTCGATCTCCAGGACGAGCCGGAGCACCCCGTGGGTGGACGGATGCTGCGGGCCCATGTTGATGACCAGCCGCTCCTCGTGCAGCGGATCGCTGCCGAAGACGTCGTCCCAGTCACCGCCGCCGGCGACGTTGTAGACCTTGCCTTCGGTGGTGTTGCGCGCTCTCGCGTAGGAATCCGTGAACTGATCGGTCACCGGTACACCCGCCTCTCGTCCGGCGCCGGGATGCTGGCGCCGTCCTTGTATTCGACGTCGACGCCGCCGAGCGCATAGTCCTTGCGCTGCGGGAAACCGTCCCAGTCGTCCGGCATCAGAATGCGGGTCAACGCCGGGTGCCCGTCGTAGACGATGCCGAACATGTCCCAGGTCTCGCGTTCCTGCCAGTCCGCGGTCGGGAAGATCCCCACCACCGACGGAATGTGTGGATCGAGGTCGGTGACGGAAACCTCGAGGCGGATCCGGCGACGGTAGGTCATCGACGTCAGGTGGTAGACCGAGTGCAGCCGCTCGCCGTCGGCGCCCTCGCGCACCAGATAGTCCACCCCGGACACCGAGGACAGCAGTTCGAAGCGCAGCGACTCGTCGTCCCGCAGGGTCTGGGCGATACCCAGCAGGTGTTCGCGGCGGATGTGCAGGGTCAGCTCACCCCGGTCCACGACGACCTTCAGGACGGCGTCCTCGAAGCTCGAGTACGCGGCCTGCAGCGAATCGACGACCTCGTCGAAGTACCCGCCGTACGGCCGTTCGGCTGGCAACTCCACCCACGGCTGGCGCTGCAGTCCCGAGAAACCGGAGGTATCACCGGACCCGGTGACGCCGAACATGCCTGGGCGTTGTTGGCCTGCGGGCAGCGCACCCTCGATCTTGGCCAGTTCGGTCTCGCGATCGGCCGGCTCAGTCATTTCCCGCCTCCTCGCTCGCTCCGTGGCGGACCTTGGCGAACTTCTGGCTAGAAGGGACGAGTTCCACCTTCTGGCCGGCGAGCTTTGCGGCACGCTTTGGTCCCAGCGGCTCGTTCGAGATCTTGTGGTGCAGTTTCAGGATGGCGTCGATCAGCATCTCCGGCCGCGGCGGGCAGCCGGGCAGGTACATGTCGACGGGGATAATGTGGTCCACCCCCTGGACGATGGCGTAGTTGTTGAACATCCCGCCGGAGGAGGCACAGACGCCCATCGCGATCACCCAGCGCGGTTCGGCCATCTGGTCATAGATCTGGCGCACCACGGGCGCCATCTTCTGGCTGACCCGGCCGGCCACGATCATCAGGTCGGCCTGCCGTGGCGACGGGCGGAATACCTCCATGCCGAAGCGGGCAGAGTCGAACCGCGGGGCGCCGAAGGTCATCATCTCGATGGCGCAACAGGCGAGCCCGAAGGTCACCGGCCAGAGTGAGGATTTGCGGGTCCAGTTGACCAGGCCTTCGACGCTGGCCAGGAGGATGCCGTCGGGGAGTTTCTCTTCCAAACCCATGTCAGCGGGCCAATCTGTAGTGACGATTCATGTCCGGACTAATCCCAGTCCAGTCCGCCGCGGCGCCACACGTAGGCGTAGGCGATGAACACGGTCCCGATGAAGAAGAAGATCTCGACCAGGCCGAAGATGCCGAGCACCCGGTTGGCGACCGCGTACGGATACAAGAAGATGATTTCGATGTCGAAGACGATGAACAGCATCGCTGTCAGGAAGTACTTGATCGGAAAGCGATTGGGGCCGGCTGACATCGGCGTCGGCTCGATACCGCACTCGTAGAAGTCCAATTTCGCTTTGTTGTAGCGCTTCGGTCCGGTGACGGTCGCGATCACGGCGGAGAAGACTGCGAAACCGAGCGCCAATGCGAACAGGATCACGATCGGCAGGTACGGCGCAAGCATGGTGACCCAGCTTCCCTTCTTCGTTCTCTCGTCGTCGTTCGTGCGCTGCCAACCGCCGCGTCCACGGTGCTCGACTCGGTTGTCAGCGCGCCTGGTTCTGGGCTTCTTCCGGCCCGTCCGAACGCCCTAATGGACGCCCTCGACGAGCCTCCGCCAGGCTAGTCGGCTCCATACAACTCACATTTCTTAGGCTTGCCTTACTAAGGTGCTCGGGTGGTACCAAGATCGCTACTTCAGAGCCGGGGTGATCCTGGTTAACGCCGTGATGATGCGGTCACTGGCGTCACCGTCGCGTGGATCGCTCAGGTTGGCCAGCAGCTTGAGGACGAACTTCATCAACCGGGGGTGCGGCAAACCGTGCCGAGTGCAGGCCCGCATCACCGCGGGGTTGCCGATCAGCTTCACGAACACGCCACCGAGACGGTAGTAGGCGCCCCATTCGGCGGCCATTGCGACTGGGTAGCCGTGCAAGGCATGCTCGCGTGACGGACCTGCCGGCCTCGCCAGCGCCTGGACGACAGCCTCGGCCGCGAACTTGCCGGATTCCATGGCGTACGGGATGCCCTCACCGTTGAACGGGTTGACCGAGCCACCGGAATCGCCGACGAGCAGCACGCCGTTCTGGTAGTGCGGGGTGCGGTTGAACCCCATCGGCAGGCCGGCGCCCTGGGTGGTACCGATCGCGTTCTCTTCCCGGAATCCCCATTCCTCGGGAGTGTGGTCCAGCCAGCGGGTCAGCAGTTCGCGGTAATTGGTCTTCTGGAAGCCGGCCGAGGAATTGAGGACACCGAGTCCGACGTTCGACGTGCCATCACCCATCCCGAAGATCCAGCCGTAGCCCGGCAGTAGTTTGGCGTCGTCCGCCCCAGGCGGGCCGTCCCAGAGTTCGAGCCAGGACTCCAGGTAATCGTCGTTGGTCCGAGGACTGTTGTAGTAGCGCCGGACGGCCACGCCCATCGGCCGCTTGTCGTTGCGCTGGTGCCCGAGAGCGAGAGCGAACCGACCGGAGACACCGTCACACGCAAGCACGAGCGGGGCGCGGTAGGTGATCTCGGTCTTGTCCGTCCGGGCCTCGGCGTGGCGCGCTACCGCGGTGACCCCTTCCACCCGGCCCTGGCTGTTCGTGACCGGACCGGTGACGCTGGTCTGCTCGTGCAGCCGGGCGCCGGCTTTCACGGCCTGTTGAACCAGCAGGTGATCGAGATCGGCCCGGGGCCGGACCAGTCCGTAGGGCGGGAACGAGGACAGTTCGGGCCAGTCGAGTTCCAGGCGCAGTCCCCCGCCGATGACCCGAAGGCCCTTGTTGTGCAACCAGCCGGCCTCCTGGCTGACGTCGATGCCCATCTCGACCAGGGCCCGGGTACCTCGCGGCGTAAGCCCGTCGCCGCACACCTTCTCCCGCGGAAAACTGGTCTTCTCCAGCAGCAGGACATCGAGTCCCGCAGTAGCCAGCCAGTAGGCGGCGGCAGACCCGGAAGGACCGGCTCCGATGACGATGACGTCCGCGTCGTACTTCTTGTCCTCGGGTACCAGACCGGGACTGGTCGCAGGGTCGGCATCGGCGACTGCGGTCATTCTCCGGCCTCCTTGCTGGCACACCAGGCTGTGCTACGTGACCCAGTGGCTACGCGACTTAGTGAAAACTTTCACGAACTTCGCCCTGCAGTCTAAGCCCCAGTTATGGATCCGCGAACCAGAGTCTCCGATAGCGTTGTCGGCAAGCAAACCAGGAATATCGGGTCAGTTGATCAAGGTGTTACCCGACCTTTACCGGCACGGTGGCAAGTTCGGACACGGAGAACCGGCCCTGAACCCAGGGACCCGCGTCACGCCATGAGGAGTCAACGATGACCGATCACACCGTCTCACGTCGCGCGGCTCTGGCCGGACTCGGCGGAACCGCCGTCCTCGGCACTGCCCTGTCAGCGGGAGTGCTTACCGCACCGGCCGCCTCGGCCGCCACCGCCGCCCCCGCAACGCCGGTCGGCAGCACCGCTCAGCGGGCCAGGCAGGGCAAGCTCGAACAGCGGGCCTCCCAGCTCCTGAAACGCATGAGCCTGGCAGAGAAGCTGGGCCAATTGCAGCTGGTCAACACCGAGGATCTGGCCAAACAGGCGCTGGCCAAAACACCGTGCGGAGGTGTTTTCTCCGTGGTGGGCGCGGCAAAGCTCAATGCCCTGCAGAAGATCGCAGTGGAGCAGACCCGGCTCGGTATCCCGTTGATCTTCGGTCTCGATGTGATCCACGGCTACACCACCAACTTCCCGATCCCACTCGGGCAGGCGTCCAGTTTCGACCCGTCAGTGGCCGAGACCGACGCGACCGTGTCCGCAGCTGAAGCCCGCCGCAGCGGCATCAGCTGGACCTATGCCCCGATGATGGACGTGACCCATGAGCCGCGCTGGGGACGGATCGCCGAGGGGGACGGCGAGGATCCGTATCTGGCAAGCCAGCTGGCCGTGGCGAAGGTGCACGGCTATCAGGGCAGCGATTACTCGGCCGGCAACAAGCTGGCCGCCTGCGCCAAGCACTACGTGGCGTACGGCGGTGCGGAGGGAGGCCGGGACTACAACACCGTCGATGTGTCGATCCAGGAATTGCACAACCACTACCTACCGCCGTTCAAAGCAGTGGTCGAAGCCGGCATTGCCACGGTGATGGCGGCCTTCAACACCGTCGCCGGCGTGCCTGCACACGCGAACCGGTACACCCTGCGAGATGTCCTCAAGGACCGCTATGACTTCGACGGCTTCGTGGTCAGCGACTACACCGGCATCCAGGAGCTGATCATGCACGGCGTTGCCGGCAACGGCGCCGACGCTGCCGCCGCGGGAATCAACGCCGGGGTTGACATGGAGATGGTGTCGACCAACTACGTGGACACCGGCAAACAGCTGCTGGCACAAGGGCGAATCCGCCAGTCGGAGATCGACGACGCCGTCCGCCGAATCCTCCGGGTCAAGTTCGCACTCGGGCTGTTCGAGCACCCGTACGTCGACGAGGCCGGCGAGGTGACCAGCGTGTCTGCCACCGCTCGGGCCAAGGCCCGGGCCGCCGGCGGCCGTTGCATGGTGTTGCTGAAGAACGACAATGCCCTGCTGCCCCTGAAGCGAACCGCGAACGTGGCCGTGATCGGACCACTGGCCACCGCGACGTTCGACCTGAACGGCACCTGGTCCGGCCTCGGCACCGGAGCCAACACCACCCCGCCGGTCACGGTCGTCGAGGGCATCACCGCCGCTGGAGCCGACGTGAGCACCGCGCCCGGTTGTGACATCGACTCAGCGGACACCTCGGGGTTTGCCGCTGCCGTGAGCCTGGCTCAGAAGGCCGACGTCGTCGTGTTGGCGCTGGGCGAGAGTGCGGCCATGAGCGGTGAGGCATCCGCCCGCAGCAACATCGGCCTGCCCGGCGTGCAGGAACAACTGCTCGCCGCCATCGTCGCGACCAAGCGGCCGGTGGCCGTCGTACTGTTCAACGGCCGGCCGTTGACGCTGCAGTCCACCCACGACACCGCGACCGCCATCCTGGAGGCCTGGGCACCCGGCGTGGAAACCGGAAACGCCGTTGCCGATGTGCTGTTCGGCCAGGTCAATCCCGGCGGCAAGTTGCCGGTGTCGTTCCCGCGGGCCGTCGGCCAGATCCCGATCTACTACAACCACCAGAACACCGGACGACCGGCCGATCCCAACAACAAGTACACCTCGAAGTACCTGGATCTACCCAGCGGCCCGCTCTACGAGTTCGGATTCGGTCTGAGCTACACGACGTTCACCGTCAGCAATATCCGGCTCAGTTCGACCAAGCTCAGCCGGCACGGCGGGAAGATCACCGTCGAGGTGGACGTTCGCAACACCGGCGACCGGGAAGGCGACGAGGTGGTCCAGCTGTACATCCACGACCCGGTCGCCAGCATCGCTCAGCCGGTACGTCGACTGCGTGGCTTCAACCGGGTGACCCTCAGCGCGGGCGAGACCAGGACCGTGACGTTCACCCTGGGCACAGACGACGTGGGGTTCTACGACAACCAGGCCCGATTCCAGGTCGAGACCGGTCAGATCGAGGTCTATGCCGGTACCAGTTCCGCCGCGGATCAGAAGGCAACGTTCAGCGTTGTCTGAGGAGTCGATGGGCTGTTCTCAGGCGTCGATGGGCAGCCGGTCGAACCCCGGGGCGGGCGCTGAGCGGGCTTGAGACACTGAGCGGGCTTGAGACACTGAGCGGGTGAGCATCTCCGATGACCATCCGTTCCTGCCGCCCGAGGCCGAGCGCAGCCCGATACGTCGGCTCCGCGGTCGGCTCCCCTCCCCGGTCACGTTGTGGACGTCAGGCGACGCCGGGAGGCGGGCTGGGTTGACCGTGTCGTCGATGCTCATCGCCGACGGCGAACCCGGTTACGTTCTCGGGGTAATCGACCCGCTGTCCGATCTTTGGGACCAGTTGCGCCACTCGCGGGCCGGGGTGGTGACAGTGCTCGGCTGGGAGCATCGCAGGCTCGCCGACATCTTCGGCTACGTGGCGCCAGCACCAGGTGGGCCGTTCGCGGCCGAGGAGTGGATCGACACCGAATGGGGGCCGGCGCTGGCCGGTGCCACGACCTGGGCCGGCTGTCGCCTGTCTGAGGAGGAGCCACGAACGCTCGGCTGGGGCGTCCAGGTCAGCCTGCAGGTCGAGCACACCGTCTTCGGCGGCGATTCGGCCCCGCTGATCCATCGTCGGGGCCGCTACTACAGTCTGTGATGCCGACCCTCTGACGTCCGGCCTGTGACGTCCGGCCTATGACGACCGGCTACTCGCGTCCAGGCCTCGCGTCCAGGCCTCACGTCCAGGGTTAACGTCCGGGCTTTACGTCCGGGCTTCCTACCTCAGTGCCGCTCCGGCTCGGAGTTGATCTTGCTCAGCCAGGCGTTGTAGGCGTTCAGGCGGCCGTCCTCATCGTCGAAGTTGAGATCGTCGGCGACGTTCTCCGAACTGCTGCCGGTGCGCTCCGCGAAAGTCACCCGTCGCGCCTGCTCGAGCCATCCCGAGTTGTCGCGCCGCTGGCGGGCCGGATCATTAAGCCATCCCAGGACCATGCCGATCATGATGGCCGCCATGATGCCGTCCCCGCCGAACCACATGATCGCGCCGCCGGTGCGGGTGTCGCTCAGCGGGTTCACCTGCAGACCGTTGACCACCGTCATCGACACCGGTCGGTTGCTCATCATGAGCACGATGCCGACGAACGTGTCCACCGCCATGGACAGGGCAAGCATCAACCAGCGGGCCGGCGTCGACAGTTGCCAACGGCCCGGCGTGTCACCCAGTACGAGCAGGAAGAACTGGCAGCCGATCACCAGGTACACCAGATGTTCGAGCTGGCCGGCCCACGGGTTGCCCATGATGGTGTCCATCAGCCCGGTCAGATGGCTTCCGACGATGACAACGGCGTAGCTGGCCAACGCGACCGGCGGCGCCGTCAGCACGGTCCAGACCCGGCCGTTCAACACGTCGAGCAACCGTTGCCGCCGTCCGTCCGAACTCGCCTCGATGACCAGCTCGATCGGCCGGCCGGCCATCAGTAGGGCGGGGGCCACCATCACGAAGGCGAGATGCCCGATCATGTGGGCCGAGAACAGCGCCATGTCATAGACACCGGGTCCACCGCAGGTGGCGTAGACGCAGAAGCCCAGGCCGCCGAAGTAGGACATTGTCCGTCCGATCGGCCAGGACCGGCGACGGCGCACTCGGATCAACGCACTCCCGTAGGCGGCGCCGAGCAGGACGACGAAGCCGACCGCGATCGAATCAAGCTGCCAGCGGGTGACCAGTGACCAGCCGAGCAGCTGATCGCTGACGCCCGCCGAACCCATCCGGAGCAGCGCGGCCGCCGGGCCCTCGTGATGCATACCGACCATGTCGGCGCCTGCGGTGGATCCGGGAAGCGAGAGAAACCGGACCACGGCCAGGACGAGCGCCAGGATTATCGCGAAGGCCACCAGCCAGATCGACCAGTACGGCGAAGTCGATCCATGCTTGTCAGTTGCCCCCTGGTCAGTTGCCGCCTGGTCAGGTCCGCGGTGGTCAGGTCCGCGCTGGTCAGGGGCGGACCGGTCGGGGTTACCCGGACGGCGAGCGGGGGTCCGGGAGGTCGCCGGGGATGGTTCGGTAGCCATGATTGCTCCCAGGTTACGTCGCCGCCGCAGGCCAGTCGCCGCATAGTGCGGCCCGAAAGGTCGGCTTCGGCGAATGATGCCGAGCGTTCGGGCCGCACAATGCCTCAGGAGAAGGTCAGGACCGGGTACCAGACGCCGAACGGATCGTCGCGGTAGTGGCAGGTCGGTGCGTACTCCCCACCAGCCAACTCCCCGCCAGCCAACTCCCCGCCAGCCAACTCCCCGCTGGCCAACTCCCCGCTGGCCGACTCCCCGCTGGCCAGCGCTCCTGCCATGACCTGCCAGGCCGCCCGGCCGCCCACCAGTAACTCCGCCGCGAGTTGCCGGTCCAGCCGGCCGATGCCCGCCCAGTCCCTGGCCAGCAAAGCCTCGGTGAGCATGGCGTCGAACGGCGCCGCCCGCTCATCCAGATAGCCCGGTGCCTTGAGCGAGCGACAGGCCGACCCGTCCGCCATCACCAGGAGCCCGACCCGGCCCCGGTGCTCGGCAATCCGCTCGCCGGCGATCCGGCACTCCTCAGCCGCCGCGTCTGCCGGGATGCCCACGGCTTCGATGGGCAAGTTCAGTCCGGCCTGGGCGAGCAGCGAGCGTCCGACGCGCAGGCTCAAGGGAGAGTCGAGCTCACCGGATCCGGTGCCTCCAACCAGCACGATCAAGTCAGGTTCGGCGCCCGCCAGCGTTTCGATCGCCGCCAGACACGCTGACCGCAGAGCCTCTACCTCCGCCACCGGCCCGCCGGTCATGCCGGGCAGCAGCAGAGGTGGATTCGGCACCGAAGCCGCGGCCAGAATTCCGCTCACGCCAGGCCCCGCAGCGCTCGGCGCGGTGGATTGGTGCCGCGAATGGCCGCCACCATGTCGAGCACCTGGCGAGTTTCGGCGACATTGTGCGCGCGGAACACGCTGGCCCCCTGCCAGGCACAGACCGCGGTCGCCGACAGGGTCCCCAGCAGTCGCTCATCCAGCGGCAGGTCGAGCGTCTCGCCTATGAAATCCTTGTTGGACAGCGACACGAGCACCGGCCAGCCGGTCTCCACCATCTCCGACAGCCGACGGGTGGCCTCCAGCGAATGCCAGGTGTTCTTGCCGAAATCGTGGCCTGGATCGATCATGATCCTGCTCCGATCGACCCCGATGGCGGCGGCCCGTTCGGCCAGACCCACCGTGCGGGCAATGATGTCGACCATCACGTCGGAGTAGCTGATCCGGTGCGGGCGCGTCCTGGGGGCCACGCCGCCGGCATGTGTGCAGACCAGCGCCGCATCGAACTCGGCGGCAACCTCGGCCAGCCGCGGGTCATGGCCGCCCCACGCGTCGTTGAGCAGATCCGCACCGGCCCGGCATACCTCGCGCGCCACCTCGTGCCGCCAGGTGTCGACCGAGATGACCAGGTCCGGATACGCCGAGCGGACCGCCGCGACGAAGTCGACCGTCCGGCGAATCTCCTCGTCCGCGTCGACCTCATCACCGGGAGCGGCCTTGACGCCGCCGATGTCGACTATCTCCGCACCCTGGCCGACGACCTCGGCCACCCGGTCCAGTGCCTGGTCGAAGCCGTAAGTGGCACCGCGGTCGTAGAACGAATCGGGCGTCCGATTGACTATTGCCATGATCAGCAACGCGCCATCGGAGTAGGCGTGCCGGCCCAGATTGAGCGTCACGCGCCGAGCCCGGCGCGGTAGGCGTCCAGGCTGATAGCGGGCGGCCGTTCTGCGATCGGGACGCCGCGCGCCCGCCAGTACCCGGGGGTATTCCGGTCGTACTGGTACAGCTCCGCCCACGCCGCACTCAGACCGACCGGCGCCGGCGGCCGCGCCCGGTTCATCCGTCGGTTTGCGGTGGACAGGATCTCGGTCGCCATCACCCCGAGGTCGTGCACGTTCTGGTGGCTATGGCCCCGGCGGCCGAGATCGACCTGCGACACAGCGCCCAAACCGTGCCGCCACACCGTGTCGAGCAGGGTCGCGAACTCCACGCCGTAGCCGACCGGAAAGGGTAGCGTCTCGGCCAGGCTGCGGCGAATAGCCCATTCTCCGGCCAGCGGCTGAATGATGCCGACCAGCGCCGGCCACTGCAGGTTGATCAGCGGACGGGCAACCAGTTCGGTGACCCGGCCACCCTGCGGTGCGCCCGTCGACGCGGCAGCCGAGTCGAAGAGGCGATCATAAAAGCCCTTGACCAGCAGGGTCTTCTCGTCCAGAAGCATCGGGCCGAGCAGGCCCGTGACGAAATGTGCGCCCCACTCGGTGAGGTCGGCGTCAATGAAGGCAACGATGTCACCCGATGTGACGAACAGCGATCGCCACAGGGCTTCTCCCTTACCGGGCAGGGACTTCAGGCCGGTATCCACGCCGGCAGCGGCGAACACCTTGGCCCCGGCTCCGGCTGCCAGCGCGGCAGTTTCGTCCGTCGAGTCCGAGTCGATGACCACGAGTTCGTCGACCAGGCCGCCCTTGACCAGGGACTGCGATATCCGCGTCACCACGCCGGCCACGGTCGCTGCCTCGTTGCGAGCAGGGATGACCACGCTCACCGTCGTACCCTGTTCCCTTTTAGCAGCAAGCAGTTGCTCGATCGTGTAATCGGTCGCCGAAAAGGTATGGGTGTCGAACCAGCGGCGAGCGGACAGCTGCATCAGGCGGTCCCCTGTCCTCGTTCCTCGGGCGGGGTTGCCGGTGAGCCGGCCGGTATCGACGTCGCTCTCGAGGCGAGCCGGGCCGCGATCCGCCGGGTGGCCGCACCGGGGTCCTCGGCCCGGGTGATCGCCCGGACGACGACGATGCGTTCAGCTCCGGCGTCAAGGACCTGGTCGAGGTTGGACTCATCGATCCCGCCGATGGCGAACCACGGACGATTCGGTGCCTGCAAGGCGAGTTCGTGCACCGGCGCCATGCCGGTGTGCGGGCGCCCCGGCTTGGTCGGTGTGGGCCAGATCGGTCCGAGGCAGAGGTAGTCCACGTCGTCCTGCTTGGCCGCGGTGCTGGCCTCGGACAGGCTGTGGCTGCTCAATCCGATGATCATGTCCTCGCCCACGATCCGGCGGGCCGTGACGGGAGCAAGATCCCGCTGGCCGAGGTGCAGGACATCGGCGCCTGCGGCGAAGGCCAGGTCGGCGCGGTCGTTGACGGCCAGCAGGCTGCCGTGCCGCCGGCAGGCGTCGGCGAACACGTCCAGCACGTCGAGCTCATCAGCGGCCTCGAGGTGCTTCTCCCGCAGCTGCACGATATCCACCCCGGCTGCGAGCACGGCATCGAGGAACTCCTCGAGATCACCCGCTTCCCGACGCGAATCGGTGCACAGGTACAGACGCGCGTCAGGCAGCGCAAGGATGCTCACCCATCCATCCAATCACCTGGCCGGCGATCGACACTCGCCGAAGCCATCGTCGCGCCGCAGATCAGCCGGGCTCAGCACAACGCTCATCGGACCCAGGACGGCGATGGCGCGGGCCACCACGCGCGACGCCACTCGCGCTGCCGCCACCGGATCGGCTCCGTCCAGCGTCGCGGCGATGAAAGCGGCCGCGAAGGTGTCCCCTGCGCCATCGGTATCCATGACGGCCGCCGGGTCAGCCACGGCCGGGACGGAGACACTGGAACCGCCCGTCCTGACCAGCGCACCCTCGGCCCCCATCGTCCGGCAGACAATGGCACCCCGCTCCAGCAACTCGTCCTCGGCCAGACCCAGGGCTTCGAGTTCGCCCTCCGAGGGCAGCACCAGGTGGGCCAGGCCGACTATCTCGCGCAACCGGGCCGCCGACTGCGCGGTCATGGCTTCGAGGCGGATGTTCGGGTCCACCGACACCCTTGCCCCGGCCGCGTGGGCGCGGCGGGCCGCCGCTATCACGGTCGAGGCCAGCGGCTCGCCGAAGAACAGGGCCGACCCGGACAGGTGCAGCCAATCTGCGCGTTCCGGCAGCCCGTTCAGCGCTGCTTCGCCGACCTCGAGGGCTGCCGACGAACTCACCGCGAAGTCGAAGGCCCGGGATCCGTCTGCGTGATAGGTGATCCCCACGGTGGCGGTGGGCAGATCCGGGGAAACCTGAACGGTGGCCGGCGTCACCCCGGCGGCATAGATCGTGTCGCGAAAAAACTGACCCAGTTCATCAGATCCCACACCACCGACGAAGGCGGTCGGCACCCCGAGGCGGGCCGCGATGTAGGAGGCGATGGCTGGCGCGCCACTCGCGTCCGGCGGCCTGGGCGGGTCGTCGGGCCGGCCGAGATCGCGCTGAAAGGCAACCAGCGCCTCGCCCACGATGAGCAGCATCGGTGTTCCCCCTGTCCTCTGTGCTAGGTGGTTGTCATTGTGTTCAGGCCCGGTGCCCAGTTCCATACTTCCCGATCACCACTTCCGAGTTGCCGCCCCCTGATCGCTGAGTTGCCCTGCACTAATGTCGAGGGGTGCCCGGTGAGTCGAGCGACGTGATCGTGGTCGGTGGCGGGGTCATCGGCCTGGCGGCGGCATACCGGCTGGCGGAGTCCGGCGCCGCCGTCCGATTGGTCGATGCCGGCGGGACGACCGGAGCGAGCTGGGCGGCGGCGGGCATGCTGGCGCCGATCAGCGAGGCCGTGTTCGGCGAGGAGGACCTGACCCGCCTCAACGTTGCCGCGGTGGCGGAGTTCGCCGCATTCGCCGCGGCGCTGGAGAACCGGACGAACCTAGCGGTCGGCTTGCGGACCGAGGGCACCCTCGCCGTAGCGCTGAATGCCGACGATCGGTCGGCGCTGGATCGGCTCACCGAGTTCCGCAGTTCGCTCGGCCTGCCCAGCGAGATGTTGAACGGACGGCAGGCTCGCGCGCTCGAGCCCTACCTGGCCGCCGAGGTCCGGGCTGGCGTGTTCGCCGCCGACGACTTGTCGGTGGACAATCGCAGCTACCTGCAGGCGCTTGCCCTGGCCAACGACCTCGCAGGCGTCGAGTCGGTGCGCGACGACGTGACGGCGCTGGTCCGAGACCATGGCCGGGTGACCGGCGTACGCACCGCCACCGGACGAAGCCTCACGGCCAACAGCGTCGTCCTGTGCACCGGCGCATTGACGCAACGGCTGGCCGGATACCCGATCCAGCCGGTGAAGGGACAGATCCTGCGGCTGGCGGTGCCGGCGCGGCTCCGCTCGTCCGGCTCGGTCCTGACCCGGACCGTGCGAGGCATCGTGCGCGGCGGCGAGGTGTACCTGGTGCCCCGGGCGGGCGGCGAGGTCGTCGTCGGCGCCACCCAGGAGCAGCACGGCTTCGACACCCAGGTCACCGCCGGTGGCGTATACGAGTTGCTACGCAACGCCTATGAATTGCTGCCGATTTCCTCGGAATTCGACTTTGTCGAGGCCCGGGCCGGATTACGGCCGGGCACGCCGGACAACGGTCCGCTGGTCGGGCCGGCCGAGAGCGGCCTGATCCTGGCGACCGGCCATTACCGCAACGGGATCCTGCTGTCGGCGGTGACCGCCGAGGCGGTGGTGCGCCTGGTAGCCGGACAACCGCTTGCGGAAGAATGGAAGCCGTTCGGACCTGATCGGTTTTCGCCATCAGGTCATCACTGACCGCAGCAGGGACATCAAGTGCGCCTGACCGTGAACGGATTACCGCAGCTGACCGAGGCCGACACCACGCTCGCCGAGCTGATCACGGCCATCAGCGATCGCGAGACCGGGATCGCGGTTGCGGTGAACAGCGAGGTGGTGCCGCGATCCAGCTGGCCACGAACCTCGCTGTTCGAGGGTGACCGGGTCGATGTGGTCACGGCGGTACAGGGTGGCTGAAGCAGCGAACCTGCCCCTCAGCTCGGACGAATCGGGCAACGAGGCTGACCCCTTCGTCATTGCGGGGCAGCATTTCCGGTCGCGGTTGATCGTCGGCACCGGCGGCGCGCCGAGCCTGGAGGGCCTGGGCCGGATTCTGGTGGAATCGGGTACCGAGCTCACCACAGTGGCCATGCGCCGGGTGGATGCCGGCTCGTCCGGATCCGTACTCGACGTCCTGCGGGAGGTCGGGGTCCAGGTACTGCCCAACACCGCCGGTTGCCGGACCGCCGCGGAGGCGGTGCTCACCGCAAAACTGGCCCGCGAGGCGCTGGAGACCAATTGGGTCAAGGTGGAAGTGGTTGCCGACGAGCGAACGCTGTTGCCTGATGGCATGGAGTTGATCGAGGCCTGCCAGCGACTGGTCGACGACGGGTTTGTGGTGTTGCCCTACACCAATGACGATCCGGTGCTGGCCCGGCGCTTGGAGCAGGTGGGCTGTGCCGCGGTGATGCCCGGCGGTTCGCCGATCGGTTCCGGTCTCGGGATTCGCAATCCGCACAACATCGCGCTGATCGTGGCACAGGCCGGCGTGCCGGTGGTGCTGGACGCCGGCATCGGTACCGCCAGCGACGTCGTCCAGGCGATGGAACTCGGCTGCGACGCCGTGCTGGTCGCGTCCGCGGTGACGCGGGCGGCGCAACCGCTGCGGATGGCCCGTTCGATGCGGCTGGCCGCGCAGGCCGGCCGGGACGCGCACCTGGCCGGGCGGATCGCCCGACGCTGGTGGGCCGAGGCCTCCTCACCGTACGAGGGAATGCTCGACGGCATGGTCTAACGAGGTGATGTTGGTACTGATCGATCACCCTGGCGATCGATCAGTACCAAGATCGAGTTCTAGAGGCTGTTACGCCAGGAGATCCACTTCTCGAGCTTGCTCAGGTCATAGTCCGGGCCACCGACCCCGACAGTGAACAGGGTGGCGCCGGCCTCCAACAGCGGACCGCCAACCTCGGACGGGGCACCCTCCGGGGCCGCGACGGAGCGCTCTATCTCAGAGGAGTCGCGGCCGATCTCGGCACACCACTTGTCCAGGATCGCCGACTTGCGCTGGAGCGTCTCGATATCGGAAAACGAATGCCAGATGTCAGCGTGCCGGGCCACCATCTTCAGGGTCTTCTTCTCACCACCACCGCCGATGAGGACCGGGATCTTGCGGGTCGGTACCGGGTTCAGCTTCGACCAGCGGTCCTCGATCCGTGGCAGGGCCTCGGCGAGGTCATCCAATCGGCCACCGGCAGTCCCGAACTCGTAGCCGTACTCGGTGTAATCCTTCTCGAACCAGCCCGAGCCGATGCCCAGGATCAGCCGTCCGGCACTGATGTGATCCACCGTCCGGGCCATGTCGGCGAGAAGCTCGGGATTGCGGTAGCTGTTACAGCTGACGAGCGCACCGATCTCGACGCGGCTCGTCTGCTCGGCCCAGGCCGCAAGCATCGTCCAGCACTCGAAGTGCTGTCCGTCGGCGTCGCCGTAGAGAGGATAGAAATGGTCCCAGTTGAAGGCCACGTCGACGCCGAGGTCCTCCGCCTCGGACACCGCCCGCCGGATACTGACGTAGTCGGCGTGCTGGGGTTGAAGTTGGACAGCAATGCGAATGGGATGAGTCGTCACATAGTTGAACGCTACGGCAGACCCATTGCAGGCGTATGAAGGATCTCGGTGAGCAGCGCCACAACCTACCCGCCCCGGCGGCCGGCTGACTGGGCTCAGCTACCGGCGATCCGGTTGCCGACCCTGGCTCGGGCGACGGGCAACTCGGGCAAAGGGCAAGGCGAGCAACAACGCCACGGCGAAGGACGTGACGGACGCAGACAGCCAGGTGTGCCCCGCGGTGTGCAGGTGAGTGCTCACCGTGGTCCAGAAGTTCGACCAATGTGCAAGGCTGCCCGGATTTATCAACTGATAGACGGTGAACCCGATCAGCCACGCGCCCAGCATCGCCGGTCGGGTCGGCGCGCTCTCGGACAAATCAAGGCTCTCGCCACGACTGCGCCACCAGACCGCCACCAGCACGCCGGACATCGGGACGAACACTGCGCCGATCAGGTACAGGAAGTTGGCGTAGTCATCGATGTTGATGGTCAGAGCCAACACTGTGATCAGGATGCCAATGGCAACTGTCAGGATCCGCCGGTCCACGTTAGGTCGCAGATTCTGGATGCTCATCGCCGTCGAGTAGACGTTGGCGAAGCTTTGATCGGTCTCGCGGATCACCAGTACCGCGAAGGCGATCGTGCCCAGCGGCAGACCGATGAACAGATCGAAGATCCTGTTGCCATCCTGCGCCACCTGGGCCAGGGCGACCAAGCCGACGACCAGGCAGGCGATCTGGGTGACCCCGTAACCCAGGAAGCCGCCGGCGAACGCCGACCGTGCGGACCTGGAGTGCCGCGAGTAGTCAGCACCCAACGGCACCCAGGAGATCGTCAACGCAACCGCCGCGTCTACCGCGAGCCAGAACCCCTGCCAGGAACCGGCCAGGTGCGGTACGGGGTTGCGCAGCAGGCCGAATGCCAGCACGACCAGCGCGGCCACCACGAGCACGGATACATATTTCCGAAGGGATCTGATCCAGCCGAGTGGCCAGATGGTCAGTCCGGTCGTGACCGCGCCGGCGACCACCAGGCACAGCCACCGGGGCACGTGATCATGCGTGAGAGCTCGCAAACCGGTGGAAATGACGACAAGTTCGAAGACCGCCCAACCCAGACACTGTGCGATGTTCAACACGGTCGGCACAATCGAGGCGCGGGCACCCAGCACGCCGCGCAGGATGACCATTGCCGGTGCCCCGGTCTTCGGGCCCAGGACGAGTGTGGCTCCCAATATCAGGCCACCAAGCGCTGATCCGACGACCGTGGCCACCACCGCGGCGCCGAACGTCAGCGGTGTGACGCCGTACGGGGCGAGGATCGCGATCGCTCCGGAGAACCCGAGCAAACTGACCCCGAGGTTGCCCCAGAAACCGAACTGGTCGAGCAGCCCGAGCGTTCGGGGTACCCGCTCGGTCAGCGTAGTGGGCGCCTCGGCATGGGCATCGCCGCGCGGTGGGCGGCCATCGGGATTGGACCCGCCTGCGGACGGGTTGGGACGGATAGCAGTGGACATTGCAGACCACCTCTCCCTTCGCCGGTACTAACCGGATCAGGTTCAAGCGGTCGGTGGCCCGCACCCACCGATGCGATCGCATCGTCGAGCACAGCCACCCTCTCAGCCCGATCGGACGGGCTCCCGCGGGGACGGCGTCCAGGTTAGTACGGTTCTCCCATGGCTGATACCCCCGCCCCCGCACCGCCCGCGCTGGCCCTGACCATCGCCTCGTCGGATTCCGGTGGCGGCGCCGGAATCCAGGCCGACCTCAAGGCCTTCGCCCGATGCGGCGTGCACGGCATGTCGGCGATCGTCGCCCTGACCGCCCAGAACACAACCGGTGTGACCGCGATCCACGAATGCCCACCGGCGTTCGTGATCGCGCAGATCGAGGCAGTGCTCTCCGACCTGCCACCGGCGGCGATCAAGACCGGGATGTTGTTCTCCGAGCCGATCATCGCGGCGGTGGCGGCGGCCCTGGCCGACACCTGTGGCGATCCTGACGGCACGCCGCTGGTGGTCGACCCGGTGATGCTGGCCTCGTCAGGGGCGAAGCTGCTGAAAGACGATGCCATCGGCGCCCTGGTCGAACTCATCTTTCCACTGGCCACCGTCATCACCCCGAATCTCATGGAGGCTCAGGCGCTGACCGGTCTGAACACCGAGGACCGCGCGGAAATCGCCGAGGCGCTGGTCGCGATGGGCGCGCGCGGTGCGCTGGTCACCGGCGGTCACGGACGGGAGGCGATCGACCATCTCTTCGATGGCAAGCGCCACCTCGAGCTGCCGGTGGTGCGACATGAGGTGGCCGCAACGCACGGTGCCGGTTGTACGCACTCGGCGGCCCTGGCGGCCGGCCTGGCGCGCGGAGATCGCCTCGAGGTGGCGGCCCGCCGGGCCGCGGCGGTGGCCGGTGATGCCGTACTGCACGGCCTGGTCGGAATCGGAGCCGGCGACGGACCCGTGGACGCTCTTGACGTCCGCTCGATGCTTTCCCGGTAACCCGGTCGGCAACGCTCGAGGGCGCTTCGATGAGGTACCAACCCGCTAGGCGGTGCGGATGAATGCCGGATACGCCGATCCGACCAGGGCGGACCGCTCGGCGTCGGCGGCGAGCCGGACCGTCACATCGCCGGAGGCGGACAGCCCTTCTTGCAAGGGCTTTTCGATCAGGTCCCATGATCGGCTGATCGAACCGCCGAGGACCAGAACCTCGGCACCGAAGCGATGCATCCACGGCCCGAGCACCCCGCCCAACAGCTCGAAGGACGACTCGAAGAGAGCCGAGGCCGCCGGGTCCCCGGCACGAGCCAGGCCGGCGATCTCCTTGACGTCAAGGGAGTCCGCACCCTCCGGACCGCCTGTCAGGGCGGCGTAGTTTCGCCTGATCGCACGACGGGAAACCCAATCCTCCAACGGACGTCCCAGGTGGACGAGCAGGTGTGCCTCCGCGTCCGGTGGCACGTCCGGGCCGGAGTCGATGACCACACCGTGGGCGAGAAAGGCTGATCCGATCCCGGTGCCCAGGGTGATCGCGGCGCTGCGCGTGGTTCCCTGCGCCGCGCCGGTCAGCCACTCGCCGACCAGAAATGCACTGGCATCGTTGATGAAACTGATCGACCGGGGAACCCCGGCACCGATCACGGCCAGGTCATCGAGCAGGGCTTGCCGGACATCGATCCCGTACAGGCTCTCGAACTTTCCGACGCCGGTATAAGCCGCTATCCCGGAGACGTAGTCGAACGGTCCGGGCATGGCCACCCCCCAATCCGATCCGGGGGCCGCGGCAAGCTCGGCGGCGAGGCCGGCGAAGTCGTGCAGCAGGGTCGAGGCCGGCGCGGTCGCATCGATGTCGCGGCGATGCACGTCGCGGACCGTCCAGCCGGCCGGATCGACCCAGGCGGCCGTGACGTGGGTGCCGCCCACCTCCAGGACGGGTATGACCCTGACGGCGAGCGGCGCAGCTCGCCGTCCGATCTCCGACATCACGTGCTGGCCGCGCCGAAATCCAGTTTCAGGAGCGCGTTCTCCACGACCTCCATAAGCGCCGGATGGATCCAGTATTGGCCCCGGGCCAGGTCCGCCACCGTCTGGCCGAAGGACATTCCCTGAATCAG
>JAVEEN010000015.1 GCA_030840445.1 Pseudonocardiales bacterium | reverse complement strand
CAACCTGCTCACGCGCGAGCGTGCCGCGGTGGCCGCCTCAGGGATCCGCTCGGGTGCAGCGGTCGGCCTCGGGCGGACCTTGACCACAGCGGGCGGACCAGACGATCCCCAGCCGATGCTGCATTTGATGAAATCCAGCGGCGAGTCAGCCCCCGACCTCGGTGGCGCGCACGCAAGCGACTGGATCGGCCTGAGCTACCACGGCTTCGCGACCAGCCATCTCGACGCGCACAGTCACCAGTTCTGGAACGGCCGGATCTACAACGACAGGCCGGCAAGCGACGTCCGGACGAACCATGGCGCGCGGCACGGCTCGGTCCAGTCCTACTCGTCCGGTCTCGTTGGCCGGGGCGTGCTGCTGGACGCCCCACGGGCTCTCGGCCGGGCCTGGCTCGAGCCCGGGGAAGCTCTCGGCCCGGACGACCTGGACCGGATCGCCGCGGCTGAGGAAGTCGAGCCAATTGCGGGCGATCTGTTGCTGCTGCGCACCGGACGAGATGCACGCGCGCTCGAACTCGGCGTGATAGATCCGATGACCCACGGCTCCCCCGGGTTGTCGATGCAGTGCCTTCCGTGGCTTCGCGCGCACGATGTGGCGGTGCTCGGCTCGGATGTGGAGAGTGACGTCATGGTCCCTGGCGGCCCACCGCATCAGATGCCGGTCCACGCCGGCGCGCTGGCGCTACTCGGCCTGCCGCTGCTGGACAATCTGGCCCTGGAAGAGCTGGCGGCTCAGTGTGCCGAACAGGACCGCTGGAACTTTCTGCTGACGGTCGCACCGCTGGCGATCCGGGGCGGGACCGGTTCGCCGGTCAACCCGGTCGCGGTGCTATGAGCAGGGTCGCGATCGTCGGCGTCGGGCAGACCCGGTACTCGCGGGAGTCCGGGCGCTCGGAGTGGCAGCTGGCGGTCGAGGCAATCAGCAATGCCCTGACCGATTGCGGCATCGAGCCGGCCGATGTCGACGGGCTCGTGCGCTATTCCTACGACAACGTCGACGAAGCGATGATCGTGCGCTCGTTCGGCTTGAAGCTGCGGTACTACTCCCAGACCGGCTTCGGCGGGCTCGGCGCCCCAGCCACCCTCGCGCATGCCTACGCTGCCGTCGCCAGTGGCCAGGCCCGTGTGGTGGTCTGTTACCGGTCATTGAACGGGCGCTCCACCACCCGCTACGGCCGGGCCGAACGGTCGCTTGGCACTGGCGGCGGCGACCTGATCGCCACCGGAGACCGGGCCCCGTCCGGCGCCTTTGCCGGGCCCTACGGAATGCTCAGCCCCGGTCAAGTGATGGCGATGTGGGCGCGCCGCTACCAGTGGGAGGCCGGCCTCACCGAGGACGAACTGGCCGCGGCGACAGGCCGGATCGCCGTCGACCAGCGTGCCTATGCCAACGCCAATCCCGACGCGGTCATGGGCGGGCGGCCCCTGGACCAGACCGGCTACCTGGCCGGCCGCGTAATCGCCACGCCGCTGCGGGTCTTCGACCTCGCCCTCGAGACTGATGGCGCGGCTGCGCTCGTCGTTACGGATGCAGCGATCGGCCCGCGGCCCGCGGTGTGGATCCGCTCAGCCATCCAAGGGCTGATCCCGTATGCGGAGTCGATCGCGACCTACGGTGAACTGCGCAATGGCCCTACCTACCGTTCGCTCGGATCTCGTTTGCTGCAGGACGCGGCCGTGCGGCCAGCGGATCTGGTGAGCGCCTCGATCTACGACGCCACCTCGGTGTCGGTCCTGCTCGGGCTCGAGGGCTACGGGATCTACCCGGTGAACCGGGCGGCGCGCGCGGTGATCGAGCACGGGATCGGACCGGAGAGCCCGCTGCCCGTCAACACCAGTGGCGGGCATCTATCCGAGGCCTATGTCCATGGCATGAATCTGGTCATCGAGGCCGTCCGGCAGGTGCGTGGCGAATCAATGAACCAGATCCCGAGGAGCGGACCGGTACTGGTCGCGTCCGGGCCGAGCGGGCTGGTGTTGACGCCATGACGTCGCCAATCCCGCCACGGGTGGTGCCCGAGGAATCCGAACTCACCGCTCCTTACTGGGCAAGCGCGATGCTGGGACGGGTTGCGCTGCAACGCTGCCTCGACTGCGGCCTCGTCTGGCATCCGCCGGCACCGTCTTGCCCGGCTGGTGCGGCCCACCGGATCGAGTGGTTCGAGGCGAGCGGGCGGGGACGCCTGTACAGCTACACGGTGGTCGAGCACCCCGTTCATCCCGCGGTGATCGGTGCGCTTCCTTATCTGCTCGCGCTGGTTGACCTCGACGAGGGACCACGGCTGATCTGCAACCTGGTCTCGACTGATCCTTCGGATTTGAGCGCGGATCTGCCGGTCACTCTCTCAGCCGGTCCGGCAGCGGGCGGCCTGACGTTGCCGGTCGCGAGGCTGGACGAGTCAGCTCGTTGATGGGCGAGTCAATCGGTGAGCCGACCTGGACGACGGTTCGGTTTCGCTGCCGCCGAAGGCGAACCAGACCTGCCCGCATGATGTCGAGGCAGATGTCGATGGCCTCGTCTGGCGGCGTCCCAGGCCGATCGATCCAGTACTCCGAGGCACCCTGCAAAGCACCGCGCATGATGGCAGCGCAGGCGTCGGCAACCTCCGGTGTGAGACCCCCGCGGCGCTGATAGAACGCGCTCCACTCCGTCTCGGCGGCCCGGTGGCGCGCCCGGCGGGCGGCCTCGACAACGGGTTCGTGCGAGAAGTTTCCGATCATCAACCGCACGAGCGCACCCTGCGCGGCGATGGCGTCGAAGTAGCCGACGACGAGAGCTTCCAGGTGCTGGTCAAAGGTCGTCGCCGCGCTTAGCCGAGCCTGTACCGCACTGTCGACGTCACGCCAGCAGCGCTCGAGCAACCCACGAAGCAACTCCCCGCGATCGGCGAAGTGGCTATAAACCACCGGCTTGCTAAGACCGGCGGAGGTGGCAACCCGCTCCATCGTTACGGCCGCGAGGCCCTCGGTCCGCACTAAATTGGCCGTGACGTCCAGGAACAGTTCCCGACGCTCGGCACGTGCCGGACGCGACGGTCCCGAAGGCGGAGGCTTGGCCACGACACCATCGTGACACGTCCGCGCACAGAGCAGTCGCAAGCCGATCGGGTCGTTGACGTGGACGCCGTCGAATTCGTGGCGGTCGGTGACGTAAATGCCTCGTCGATGTGCTCAGGCTCGTCGATGTGCTCGGTGTTGGTAGCGGCTGGCGGGTCAGCACTCTCCGCTTCTGACCCTGGTTGAGGTCTCGCGGCAGACCGTGCGCCCGCTGGTCGTGAAGAGGCGTAACCGCTGCTTGGATGACGTGCTCCGCTTTGTGTGGTGAGCACTTGGACCATTAGATCAATGGCTGTCTCTTCCTCGCTGCTGGCAAAAATGGGTTGAGATGAAAGGGGTTGCGGTGACGCTTTTTCGTTGGTGATGATGCACGGCTGCCTCAAAACCCGAACCCTCTACAACGAAAACACCGCTTGGGCCCACCACCAAACAGCGGCAGCTTGATACTAAAAAGCTGGGATGTCTACCGCCGTCAGTTCACGATCTCCCGATGTGCGGTGCTGTCCGGAAAAGGCCGTCCGGTCACTCGCGTGTCTGCGGTTCGCCGTTCCCATCGAGTTGGCGCAACGGAGGAGGTCCCCACTTGAAGCTCCGAGTGTGTGGCTCGGGGGCGCGTTGGTCACCGTAGGACTCCCCCTTGCCTGATCGGCGGCCGGCCCGCTCAGCCGGGCCTCGCCCGGCGGACGACCGCGTCGAAACCCGCGGCGAGCAGCAGGACCGCGCCGGTGACTACCCACTCGTACCCCGCTGAGTTCGCACCCTGGATGAGGTCGCTCATGCCGTTGGTGATGACCGCGACGACCAGTCCGCCGATAACGGCGTCGATGACGCGGCCGTGTCCGCCGAACAGCGAGGTGCCGCCGATGACCGCCGCGCCAACGGCCAGCAACAGTGTGTTGCCGGCGCCGGCGTTCGACTGCACCGACTGGAGCAGGGAGGCCGCGACCATGCCGGAGACAGCGGCCATGCCGGAGCAGATGACGAACACCGAGATCCGGATGCGGGACACGACGATGCCCGCGCGCCGCGAGGCCTCCTCGTCGCCGCCGACGGCGTACACGTGCCGGCCGTACCGCGTGCGGCTGAGGACGAAGTGCCATACCGCGTACAGAATCACCAGCAGCACGACGACCCAGGGCATGCCCTGCGCCTTGTTGCTCAGGAACGCG
>JAVEEN010000386.1 GCA_030840445.1 Pseudonocardiales bacterium | reverse complement strand
GGAGAGGAGGGCGTGCAGACCTGCACCCTGCGAGACCTGGTCGCCGAGGGAGCCGCGGCCGCGATCGAATCCGACCCGGACGTGGCCCGGCTGAAGTCGTCCACGGACCTGGTGAAGGCGATCGAGACGGCCGTCCGGTTCTACGAGGAGCCGCCCACCAAAGAGCTGATCGTGTCGACGCCCTGGTCCGAAATCTGGCTGAGCGCCGACGATTGGGCCGAGGCGTTCGAAACACCAGAACCCGGTACTCCGCACAACGAAGCGCGCCAGGAGATCTGGGAGGAGCTGCTCACGATCCTGATGGACAAGCACGACACGGACGGCGAGGACGGGGACGTCTCGACCGACCTGCTCCGCAAGTCGCTGGTGCAGAACAGGGACCTGCTCGCGACCTTCAACCGCGCATGGCCACTGCTCGAAGCGACGGACCTGGTCGGAGACCTGTGGTCGGTACCCGCCTTCCTGCGCAAGTGCGCTCCCTGGCTCAGCCGCGATGACGTTCAGGCGCTGCAGCGTAAGGACGCCCAGGCGTGGACTGTGTCCGACCTGCCGCTCGTGGACGCCGCCCGGCAGCGGCTCGGCGACCCGGAGGCGTCGCGGCGGAAGCGGCGGCGCGAGGCGGCCGTCGCCGCCGAGCGGGAACAGATGGCCATGGTCGTCGACCACCTGGTCGCGACCGACGACTCCGACATGCAGGTGATGTCGATGCTGCGTGGACACGACGCGCAGAGCATCCTGGTCGACGCGTCCGCACTGCCCAGCGGTGACCCCGAGCTGCTCGCCGGCCCGTTCGCCCACGTCGTGGTGGACGAGGCTCAGGAACTGACCGACGCGGAGTGGCAGATGTTGCTGCTGCGCTGCCCGGCCCGGAGCTTCACGATCGTCGGCGACCGGGCCCAGGCCCGCCACGGGTTCACGGAGTCGTGGCAGGAACGGCTCGAGCGGATCGGCCTCGACCAGATCAACCAGGCCTGTCTGAGCATCAACTATCGGACGCCGGAGGAGGTGATGGTCGAAGCCGAGCCGGTCATCCGGGGGGTGCTCCCGGACGCCAACGTGCCGACTTCCATCCGCAGCAGCGGCGTCCCCGTCGTGCACGGAGCGGTTTCGGAGCTGGGTTCGATTCTCGATACCTGGCTCGCCTCGCACGCCGAGGGCATCGCCTGCGTCATCGGCGATCCCACGTTCCGGGCGACATCCCGCATCCGGTCGCTGACCCCGGAGCTGACGAAGGGGCTCGAGTTCGACCTGGTCGTCCTCATCGACCCAGAGGCGTTCGGCAAAGGCATCGAAGGAGCGGTCGACCGCTATGTCGCGATGACCCGAGCAACCCAGCAACTCGTCATCCTTATGAGTTCCTGACGTCGGCCAAGACGACGTGATCGCCGCCTGACGATCACAAGCCACGAGCCGCAGCACTACTCGCAGGACCAACTAGGGGACCAAGACTGTGAGATCGACTTGCCGCGGCGCGTTCGCCACGTGTTGAATCCCCGTTAGTCACCGTGCGTAATCGCTTCCGGTCACTATGCGCAAACGGCCTTATCCAGCGACCGGGGTGAGGGTGCCCTACCGGACCATGCGGCCGCTTGATGAACCGATCAGTGCACGCGGACACGCACCTTGCGACTCTCGAGAGGGGCCTAAATGGGTGGGTCGATCAAGACCGGTGAGGTGGTCAGGACGCTGCCTCGGATGCCTGACGTTCTCGTGGCAAGACCCCAGGCACGGCGCTACCTAGATCGGTGGGCCTCGGTAACAGTAGTTCGCGGCCTGCAAGGCTACGGCAAGACCACCTTGGTGGCAGGTTGGCTACAGGATCAGCCCGCCGCGGTGCGATCGGTGTGGGTGAGCGCCCGGACAGCAGGTAGCGACCCAGACTTGTTCGCACGTCATTTGCTCAGGGAACTGCGCCAGGCTGTGCCCGATTTCGATAATCCGCTCGGTTCGAGCGCAGAATCGCGAGGTTGCACCGCAGACACGGCGCTTGAGGCTATCTCCAGGACGCTGCGGAACATCCCGGAATGGGAGCGGACAGTAATAGTCGTCGACGATGCTCAATCGCTTCGCGACGAGTCATTCCTGAATCGGACCATGGCGGTAATCGCGAGGCATCGGAATCTCCATCTAGTCCTCTGTAGCCGAGGCGCTCACCCTCTCGAGCGTCTGATTGCCGGAGCAGTTGACACGGTAACGGTTCCCGCGCAAGAACTTCTGCTTACGGTCCCCCAAGTTTGTGAGCTAGCAGAGCGTCGGCAAATCCCATTGTCGGCGCAGCGGGCCGAGCAGTTGCATGCCGCGCTCGGAGGATGGGCCGCGGCCGTCTGTTTAGTGCTCCAGGAAGTTCGAGCGGCCGAGCCACACTTTCCGCTCGCAAGAGCCCATGATTACCTGCGAGAGACAGTTCTCCCCGCCATCGGTGACAAGGCGGCGCTCGCAGAGTTCATGCGGTTCTCTCTGGCTGAACGGCTGACGCACCGCCTTATCCGCGATCTTGCGCGCGACTGCGACCATGACCCCGATACCCTCGTCCGACTCATCGAATCACCTGGTCTCGCCGAGCGGAAATACCAGGCCGATGACGTCGAGCTGGTCTTCCCTTCGTTCATTCGCGCCAGCCTGCGAGAGGTCTACGCAGTGGGCCAGCCTGACGACGCCGCCACGATGCACCGACGCCTGGCGCACTGGTACGGGACACACAAAGGTCGTGGCCACGCCGCGTTCGCGCTCAGTCACGCCATCGCCGGCCGCGATTGGGAACGCGCCCATTACATCTGGACCCATCACTCAACCGAAATGTTACTGGAGCATCCGCACCCGCCACTCGAATCACTCCGCACCGTTCCCGCAGATGTCGTCACGGTTCACCCGTGGATGCGTCTCGCCCAGGCTATCTCGGATGTTGACGTAGTAGCGGACAACGCCGACGGCCAAATGGCAGTGCTGCGTGCCTATGCAGAAGCCAGCCGACGCGCTGCCGCGGCCGGCGTCGCTAAGCTGGCTTTGCCTGATGCACTCGATGTCGGTACTGGCGCCATGCTCGCTGATCGTTTGGAGGGCAACCTTGCCCTAGCCGACGCGCTTGGCGGGCGCATTCAACAGCAAGCAGAGGCGCTCATCGCTGACGGCGCCGACGCCGGTGATCGACTCCCCTGGTTCCACCTGCAACGTGGCCTCACCCGCAGCCTGCGCGCAGATCATCACGAGGCGGCTACGCACTATCGACTCGCATGGCAGCATCGTCGGCAGGCGACTCCCCGAGTCGCAGCCATCGCGGCCGCGAACCTCGCGCTCACCTATTCCCTGACCGCCCATCCAGCGGCGGCCGAGCACTGGCTGACCCGATGTCGAAGCGCGGCAGCGGACCAAGCGGGGGGCCGGTTCGCGACGGAAACGGGCGCACTTCTGGCACGCGGCATGCTGGCATTGGACCGTCTGGACGGTGAGTCCTGTCGTGCCACCCTGGACGAACTCGGAAATGAGCCGGGAACCTCTGAACTGTGGGCCTATGTGGTCTATCTCAGAGGCCAGCATGGGCTGCACTACGACGATCCCGCAACCAGCTTGGCGGTGCTTGACACCGCCCAAGACGCCCTCCCACCTGTCATCGCCAACACCGAAGCCGCCCGCCTGCTCCTTGCGCGTTGCCGCGCCGACCTACTCCTGGCCGCGGGCAAGGGCCATCATGCGCAGCACGTTCTTGCGAACCATTCCAGTGAACAGATTCCTACGTTGGCGGTCCCTCTCGCGCGTCTTCACCTGCTCGCGGGCCACCCGTCTGAAGCCTTCCACATCGCCACGAACCTGGTCTGGTCACCGACCACAGATAATCGCTCACGCCAAGAATTGCTGCTCATCAATGCGCTCGCCGCTCACCGAATGGGTGAACCATCCACGAGTGCTCGTCTGGCAAGACAGGCGCTCGGCTTGTATCGGCACACGCGTACGCTCGCCGCCTTCACCGTCCTGCACGACGACGATCTAGACCTCTTGCTCGAAACGGCGGCTGGTACAGCTCAGTACAAAGAGATCGCGGCGATTCGCGAACAGCGCAGGCCGTACCCACATGGCATTACCCTCATTGCACTTACCGCTCGTGAACAGCTTCTCGCCCGAGCTCTGCATACGACCGCCTCGCGGCAACAAATAGCAGATCAGTTATACGTTTCGCTCAACACTATTCGAGCCCAACTCCTCACCCTGTACCGCAAACTAGGCGTCGCTACCCGAGAACAAGCCCTGACCCAATTAGCGTGCCTCGGCCTCACAATCAACGCACCCCACGCCCAAGCGTTGCCTACGCCGGATCGGCAATTGCGCAGGCACCCCCAAATCCACGACCCGGTTTCGACACATGCAGCAGAGTCGCCCGCGTGAATTGCACGGCCTCAGCCGCGGCCCAGCGCACCAATCGTGAGAGCCCTTTGGTAGTCGGACCCGCGAAGCGCCGTCGTATCGCACTCTCGATGCCGCAGCGAACGCCGGGCTCGCGGAGGTCTTCACCCGGCAATAGGTGGAGTCCTTTCACCCCGAGTGAGTGCGCCAAATGCATCTCGGCACAGTTGCCTGCACCACGTCAGCCACCCAGTAGCAGCCGTAGGTTCCCTCCAAGACCACCGGAGGTCGGAGCCGGGCTATCGCGATCTGTTTGGCGAGCATCTCCCGACCATTCGTCAACCGCGCCACCTCCAGCCGCTTACACTTCTCGTGGTCCGCAGATCAGCGTGAGTCGCGATGGCAGATCAAGACCTACGACCCGTCGACCGTCGTACGGTCCGCTCACACGGCACCTCCGTCGTCCTGGGAAGGGAGCGCCCTGAGGATCACTCGTGGACCCACGAGGATCGGAGGCCCGCTCCTTGATCGGATCAGTTCGCTCGTCGTTGACACGATCAGTCCGCCACGCGGTTTCCCCTTTAACAATAAGGACTAACTAGGGGATGAAACTCGGTCCTACGACTGGTGTGTTACGGCGGTGGCCGTCATAGTTCAGGTGCCTGATCTGCACGGTGATGCGAAGGGCACTGGCTCCGCGCCGTGTATCACACCGCGTTTCGAGTCAAGCTCAAAGTAATCAACTGACATCCGGATGGAAACTGCTCATGGACCCGCAGCAAATGGCTAGCCCGAGAACCACGCATCCTCCCCATTCGCAACGTAGGTGCGCCGTCATTGCCGGAATCGGGTCTTGGCTGCCACTAGAGGTGGTGACGAACGACGATCTCGCGCGAACGTTAGATACCACCGACGAATGGATTCGGACACGCACCGGTATCGAACAACGGCATCGAGCGGCGGATGGTGAATCGACCTCCGATCTAGCGGTGCAGGCTGCTGGGCGAGCATTGGAATCGTCCGGGTCGGATGAGGTCGATGCCTTGATCCTCGCCACCACGACGCCGGACTTCCTCTGTCCGGCGACGGCTCCCGAGGTGGCGGCGAGACTGGGTCTCGCTGGCATCGCGGCTTTCGATGTTCAAGCGGTGTGCACGGGATTCATCTACGCCTTGTCGGCAGCGTGCGGCCTTATTGCAGCAGGAACAGCGGATCGAGTTCTGGTCATTGGGTCTGATGTATATAGCACGATCCTCAACCCACGGGACCGAGCGACCGCCGTGATATTCGGTGACGGCGCAGGCGCCGTTGTACTGCGCGGCGGCCGTTCAGACGAAGCCGGAGCGGTAGGGCCGATCGTGCCCGGAAGCGACGGCAACTTCAGACATCTCATCGCGATACCGGGCGGTGGCGCTCGCCAACGGTCGCTACAGATGTGCAGGCAGCCAGGCGACGAATACTTCAGCATGTCCGGATCTGAGGTCTTCCGGCACGCTGTCCAGCGCATGACCGAGGTATCCCGGCGGGCCATGGCCGCTGCGGGCTGGGAGAATGCGGACGTCGATCGGTTCGCTGCGCACCAGGCGAACTCGCGGATACTCGATTCAGTCCTCGACCAGTTGGGGCTTCCCTCCGACCGGCGACTGTCCAACATCGCCCATGTGGGCAACACGAGCGCAGCGTCGATTCCTCTCTTGCTCGACCAGTGCGTAGCCGACGGCCGGCTCAAGCCCGGCCATAAAGTGCTACTGGCTGCCTTCGGCGGCGGACTGACGTGGGGCGCGACAACTGTGACGTGGCCTGATATCGCCGCAACAGCAGGCCCACAATAGGACTAAGTGCGGTACGAAATTAGGTCATGCCGCTGGTGTGTGACCTTCGTGGTCTTCATAGTTCAGGGGACCTGATGCGCACGGTGATCCGCAAATAGCTCGACACCGCATGGGTCGCCAGTTAGAGCCGACCGACATTTATCCACCCGGCCGTTCAAGGATCGAGGCTGAACACGTGACTCAACTACGGCACGCATCACCGCTGGAACGAACGCCAGCCGGGTTCAATGTGCATACCAGCTCTGACGTCCGGCGATGCTGGAGATCATGGGATTGGACTCCGTCGAGCAAATGTTTGCAGACGTTCCTGCAGCTGTGCTTCTGGGGCGCGAATTAGAGCTGCCACCGGCGCTCAGTGAATGGGAGCTGGTGCGGCCAATTGTGTAAGCACGAAACGTTGCTATCCGGTGAAAAGCTCAACACCTCGGCGCGCCGGTTTGCCAAGCGGCTAATCGGTCACGGTATACGTCCGCTGATCTCAAAACCTGAACGGCCGATGGCCTGGCCGCGCACGCGACGATAGGGGCCGAGAAAACCCCTAACCGCGGGCGCGGACCCGCTGCCCGCTACGGCGCCAGCCGTCTGTAAAAAAACCGGAAGAAGAGGCATTGATGGATACTGATCTGGACGACACCTTCGATACCGCGGTGTTCCTCGTTCCCGGCCAAGGGAACAATCCAACGGGCGCCCTGTCGCAGTTCTATCAGCAGGACGTGATCCTGCGCTCCGAGATCGACCGGATCCTTGATGAGGTCGACCACATCGGAACGGCACACGGGTTTGGATCCGTTCGCGGGGTCCTGCTCGCCGATTCGAACGCCGCCGAGCTCCCGCCGGGAATGCCGCAACTTGCTACATATGCTGCGGCCGTCGCACTGAACCACATGCTTGCCACGGCAGGGGTACGGCCCCACGCGGTCGTCGGCCAGAGCTTGGGCGAAATCGCGGCCTTCGTCTGCGCGGGCGTCCTAGAGATCGCTGAGGGCGCTCAGGCGGTATGCGCGCTGAACAACGCTTTCGCCAGCTTCGATGGGCGCGGGGGCATGGTCGTAGTGCGAGCGGACGAGGCGGGGACGCAGGGGCTGCTCGCCCTGCTCGACAGGGCCGATCTCGTGTTGGCCGGTGTCAACACGCCGCGGCAAAGCATCGTCAGCGGATCCAACGAGGCAATCGAAGCGCTACTGTTCTGCGCCGGCGAACCGGGCATCCCCACGCTGCGGAAGCTGCCGGTGCCCTACGCGACACACCACCCATCGCTCAAGCCGGTCGCTGACCAGTTCCTGGCCGACCTGCGCAAGCTGCCGCAACGCTCGCTGCAGACAGAGGTGTTCTCGCCGGTACGCCGCCGCGCCTACACCGATGCGGATGACCTCCACGAAGCCCTCGCCGACTGCGTGGTCCGACCTGTCTACCTTTTGGAGACCTTGCAGCGATTCCCGGCATCCCCACGTCAGCTGTTCATCGAGGTGGGGCCTGGTGACACCCTGACCCGCTGCGTACGCGCGAGCATTCCTGGAGCTCGCACGGTCGCGCCACTCGCCGGTGACACATCCTGGCTGCACGCGGCCTTGGGAACCGCATCCATCTAGCGCACGCAGCAGCCCATCTGTCGTCATGATGCCCGATGAAGCCGTCTCTACAGAGCTGGGTTCAGTTCCTATAACAGCAACAGGCCGATGAGAAGGAGACCCCGAATGGCCCGCATTGACCTCCCCGAGGTCATTATCGCCGACCTGCCACCGAAACTTCAGGACGTCGAACGCGCCGGCGCCCTCATCAATGTGTTCCGCATGATGGCCCGCTCACCCCAGATCGCCACCCCGGTCGTCGCGTTGGGTGCCGCCCAATTCGCGACCAGCTCTCTGACGCCGATCGACCGAGAGCTGGCGATCCTCACCTCAGGCGCGTGCTTCGAGGCCCCTTACGAGGCTGCCCAACATGAGCCCATCTCCCGGGCGGTCGGCGTAACCGACACCCAGCGCGCTGCGCTCGCAGCCAGGCAATGGGACTCACCACAATTCAACGAAGCGCAGCGGGCGCTGATTGCCTTCACCGCCGCCATCGCCGATGCCCCGACCGTGGCCGGCGACATCTTCGATGCTGCTCAGAAGCATTACACCGATCAGCAGATCGTGGAGCTCATTATTCAGACCGGTTATTACTTCCTCCTTGCTCGGGTGAGCACCGTGCTCGACGTGCCGTTGGACCCACCGTCCGACGACAGGGTCCTACGTGCGGGCGTCGCGCTTGCGGGCGGTTCGCTGTCCTGATCAGACAGGTGCGCCAATCGCGACGGTGCCGAGCGGCCTGCCTATGAAAGGGAATCGGCCGCGCGCAGTGAAGGACGCGTCCCATCAACAGTGTCGCGGCTGTACCGAAGGTGCCAGCACCACCCGGTCCTCGGCGATCGGTGCGGCTTCAGTTCCAGTTGTCGATCTTGAGGTCGCGGGGCGCCGACAAGGCCGCGGTGGCGTCGGTGCCTCAGTCGAAGTTGACGGAACCGGTGCTCACCGTCCCTGCGTGCCGTCCAGGAGCGGTGTGGTGCTGCCAGTACAGGTTCGTATGGTCGATCACCTTGTCAGGTGGGGGTGCGCCCCACTGGCTGAGGTCTTCGGTGGTGTGGGCATCGCCGACAAGGGTCGCGTCGTAGCCTCGGACGATCGCTCCGTGGAGTGTGGACCGGATGCATGCGTCGGTCTGCGCCCCGGTGACGATCAGGTGCCCGACCTTGCGCTCAGCGAGGACGGCCTCGAGGTCGGTGTTCTCGAAGGAGTCGCCGTACCGCTTGTGGACTACCGGCTCGGACCCGCTGTGAGTGAGTTCGTGCACATAGAGCCAGCCGTCGCTTCCCTCGGGCAAGTCGTCGGAGGAGTGCTGCACCCACACGACAGGCACGCTCTCGGCTCTGGCCTTGTCCACCAGGAAGGCGATGTTGGCGATGACACCGTCACGGTTGTGCACGCCGGCCATGACGTCGTTCTGGACGTCGATGACGAGCAGCGCGGTATTTGGGCGTTCGATCAGAGTAGTCATGACGCTCCTGGGCGTTGGGTTGTGCGTGCCACCCACGTTATGCGCAACCCCAGACAGCCGTGAAGTGTGTCAGTGCCATGGCGCCCGACAATGACTCCCCCGACAATGACTCCCCCGGCGCTCCGCCACGTACGCTCCATCGAGTCGGTGAGCCCGAAACTGAGGTGAGCTCCGGTGCTTCGATGAGCTCGCGGTCTTGGCCGCGGCCGCGGATGATGACGGGTATGGACGTCGAGCTGTTGGTCGTGCCTGGCTGCCCGAAGGAGCAGGCGGCAACGACCTTGCTTCGTACCGCCTTGGACGACTTGGGCCTCACGGCAACCGCGGTCCGCACCACGGTCATCGACACCGAGCACGAGGCCGAACTACGAGGCTTCACCGGCTCGCCGACCATCCTGATCGATGGCGCTGACCCGTTCGACGGACCTATGGCGCCGCCTGCACTCGCTTGCCGCGTCTATCCCGGCCCCACCGGGGCGAGCGGCGTGCCGGATCTTCGCTCCGTCCGCCGAGCCCTGACACGCGCAGCCCAAGCCGCCGCGGAAAGGGCTCGAGATCCGGGCAGTTGACGGCCCCGGCGGGACCGGCCGGTCAAACTTGCGTGTTGGGCAACTCCCGCAGCCATCCCTGCTGTACCGCGTACACGCCGAGCTGGAAGCGGGTACTCACGCCGGCCCGTGCCTGCAGCTTCTCCAGATACCGGAAGAAGGTGCGGCGGCTGATCCGCAACGTGCGGACGATGTCGTCATCACTCATGCCCGCGGCCAGCAAGCCGAGCATGCGCTCCTCGACCGGTTCGATGCGCGAGGACACCGCACCGGTGGGCAGGATCGACAGACCCGACTGCCAACACATCTCGAACAGGCCGACCAGCGCACTGAACAACGTACTGGGCCGGACGACCAGAAGCGTGCGATTGACATCGGCGTCGGTGATGGATAACGACACCAGGGCAACGGTGTCGTCGATGACGCTCAGCTTCACCGGAACCGACGGCAGGACCCGGGCCTGCTCCCCTGCCTTGATACACGGGACGATATTCCCCTCGAGGTAGTTCTCCCGGGCCAACGATGCCTGCGAATACACCACGCGGTAGCCGATGCCGCTGGCCAGGTGATCGAGTTCAGTGTTGTTGGAGGACTGGGTCCGGTAGTACGGCGGCGAATCGAGCCGACGAATCTCGCGCTGGGCGTGGTCTTCGGCCTGCTTGATACGTTGCAGGATGGCCGGCCCGGTCACTACCTCGACCAGGTGGTCGATGCTCTGGTTCAGCGTCTGCCGGCGAAAGTCCCGATACGCGTTCTGAACCGCGACCATCGCCTCGTTGAGTTCACCTTCACGCCTGCTGCCCAGAACCCGTAAGCCCGCGTCGGGCGGCACCGGCACGAATCGGTCATGTTCGGTTCCGTCCGCGGATCCATGAGCCGCAATCAGGCCCGACCGCATCAGCGCACCTAGCGATAGCTCTGCGGTCTCCCGCCCGATACCGCGGGCAATCAGGTCGGCGACGGAGGCTGAGCCCGAGGCGAGCAACTCTCGGTACACGCCCTCGGCCTCAGGCTCAACGCCAAGTAAGGCGAAATGTGCCTTTAGGTCAAGATCCACCGCTAGGAACCCTGACCCGCTAGTGCCACTGTCACAACTGTGTCCCTTCAATCCGAACTGGTGCGATAGAAATCTAACGGCGGGCGGACCATCCCGTTGCCTTTGCCCGCCTCCAACAGAATGAAGCTCTGAGCGGGGTCCCGACGAAGCGGCCCCCTTCATGCTTCGGCAGCCGCCATCCACGACCACGACCTGGACGTGATTCGCGGAGGCAGCGGTGGGCCACGGCTTCGGCCGTGGCCCACTTTGTTGTTGTCGCGTGGTTGCCATATCAACGTCCTAAGTACGCCAACGTCCTAAGCTGGATCGGGCATCCGGACGTGCAGATCGGTTCAAGGGCGGGGCTGAATACTGTCAGCCCGCCGCGGCCTTCCTCGCGACCGCCTTCTTGGCCGGTGACTTCTTGGCGGCGGCCTTCCTCGGCACAGCCTTCTTCGCGGGTGCTTTCTTGGCGGCGGCCTTCTTCGCCTGTGCATTCGTCGCGGGTTCCTTCCCGCCGGAGGAGTCGCCTTCATCGTTGCCGGTGCCCGGCGCCGTACCACCCCGGGCTCGATCGACGCTGCGCTGCAACGCCGTCAGCAGATCGATGACCTCACCGCCCTTCTTGGTGTCGGGCTTCGAGTCGTCTGCGGGCAGTTCGGCCGCTTCGCCGCGCTCCAATTTCGCGTCGATCAACTCGCGTACCGCGGACTGGTAGTCGTCGGTGAACTGACTCGGCTCGAAGTCCGAGGCCATGCTTTCGATCAGTGAGGCCGCCATCTTGAGTTCTTGAGGCCGCAGTTCGACATCGGTCTCGAGCGAGGCGAAATCCGCCTCGCGGATCTCGTCCGGCCACAGCATCGTCTGCAGCAGAATCGCCTTCTCGCGCACCCGTAGGACGGCGAGCGTCTCCTTCTGCCGGAGCGCGACCTTGACCACCGCCATCCGGTCTGTGTCGACCAGGGCTTCGCGCAGCAGGGCGTACGGCTTCGCCGCTCGGGCGTCTGGCTCGAGGTAATAGCTCTTGGCGAACAGGATCGGGTCCACCTGGTCACTGGGCACGAACTCGACCACGTCGATCTCATGACCTGTCGCCACCGGTAGCTTGTCGAGGTCCTCGTCAGTGAGGATCACCAGTTGGCCGTCCGAGGATTCATAGCCTTTGGCAATGTCGTCGTAACTGACCTCCTCGCCACAGACACTGCAGGTTCGCTTGTACCGGATTCTCCCGCCGTCTTCGCGATGGACCTGATGAAAGCGGATGTCGTGTTCTTCGGTGGCCGCGAACAGCCGGACCGGCACGTTGACCAGCCCAAATGACACGGCGCCCTTCCAGATTGCGCGCATCCTCTTCTCCCTCGTAGTCCGAGTCCGACTCTGACCCGACTCCTGAACGCGAGGTAGCGGCGGGCAGGTCGTGCAGGCAGCATGAACTCTATGCGCCCGATGCTCGCCAGCCCAGGACCGCCACCCGAAGGCGAGCAGTGGCTGCACGAGGTCAAATGGGACGGCATGCGAGTCATCGCCGATGTCGGGCCGGACGGCCTGCACCTGTTCTCACGCAGCGGACGGGACGTGACGACCGGCTTTCCCGAGCTGCACACACTTGCCGGGTCGGTGCGGGACGCGGTGATCGACGGCGAAATCATCGTGCTCGATCAGGGCATCCCTTCGTTCGCGGCCTTGGCCGAACGTATGCAGGTCAGCAACCGGAAGCGGGTCGAGGAGCTGGCCGAGCGGTCGCCGGTAACTGTGATGGCCTTCGATCTGGTGCGGCTGTACGGAGTGCCGCTTCTGGACCGTCCACTGGCCGAGCGACGCAAGAGCCTCGGCAAACTCGAACTTCCCGAGGATCACTGGCGCGCCTCCCCCTCCTATGACGATGGACCCGCGCTCTTCGCGGCCACCCTGGAACAGGGACTGGAAGGCGTCGTAGCCAAGCGGCGGCGATCGACCTACCAGCCCGGCAGGCGTAGTCGCGACTGGATCAAGACCCCGCACCGCCGGCATCAGGCTTGTGTGGTCGGCGGCTGGCGAAAGGAAGGAGGTGATCGGCCGCGGATCGGTGCGCTGCTCATCGGAGTGCCCGACGCAACCGGTCACCTGCACTTCGCGGGGCGGGTCGGCAGCGGATTGACCGGCGCCGTGCTCGATAAGCTCAACAGCAGCTTCGCGCCGACCGACGACGATCGCTCCCCCTTCGTCGACGCCGTTCCCGACCTCGACGGCAAGGACGCCAGCTGGGTCCGCCCGCTGATCGTGGTCGAGGTCCGGCACCTCGGCTGGACGGCGGGTGGCAGGCTTCGTCAGCCGGTGTTCCGCGGCATCCGAACCGATCTCAGCCCACAGGAGGTACGACGTGAGTCCTGACTCCGCGCACGACCAGACCGTCAGCGTGGACGGCCGCATGCTGACCCTGAGGCGATTGGACAAGGTGCTCTATCCGGATGCGGGCACGACCAAGGCTGGAGTCCTCGATTACTACGCCCGCATCGCGCCGGTAATGCTCCCGCATCTTGCCGATCGTCCGGTGACGAGAATCCGTTGGCCGGACGGAACGGCCTCGAAGCCGTTCTTCGAGAAGAACGTACCGAACCACGCTCCGGACTGGCTGCGGACCGTTGAGTTGCCCTCGCCCGGATCGAGCCGGGACCGGGAAACCCTGGTGTACCCGCTCATCGATGACACAGCTTCGCTGATCTGGGCCGCCAACCTGGCCGCGCTGGAGCTGCACGTGCCGCAATGGACCGTGGGCCCCCGCGGCGGAGTCCGCAATCCCAACCGCCTGGTCATCGATCTGGATCCGGGCGCCCCGGCCGGTCTGCAGGCTTGCGCCGAGGTTGCGCTCATCCTGCGCGATCGATTGGCCGCCGAAGGGATGGAGGCGGTGCCGGTCACCAGTGGCAGCAAGGGCTTGCAGCTGTACGTCCCACTGGCCGCACAGCACTCGGCAGCCCTGGTCCATGGCTACGCCCGGGCGTTGGCCGAGTCGTTGGCGAGCCAATATCGCGACTTGGTGGTGGCCAAGATGGCGAAGACTCTGCGACCCGGAAAGGTCTTACTCGACTGGAGCCAGAACAACCCGGCCAAGACGACCATCAGCCCGTACTCGTTACGCGGCCGCAGTCACCCCTGGTCGGCGGCCCCCCGAACTTGGGACGAGCTGGCCTCCGGTGAGCTGATGCAGCTCACCGCGACCGAGGTGTTGCAACGGGTGCAGGACATCGGTGACCTGGCCAAACCGCTACTCGGCGATGGCTTCACGCTGCCCGTCTGAGGACGGAGCCGATCTGGCGATAACCGCGCCGCCCACGACCGCGGCCCCGATCGTGATCAGGGCACCCAGCAGCAACGCAGCCGGTTCGCCGGGGGCCAGGATCTGCAGCTGGGTCCCGACCGTCGCGGCGGCCACCGGAACACCGAGTTGGGCCGAGGCCAGTAGGCCGAAACCTAATGGCTGCCCGAACAGGCTCGTCACCAGATGGGCAACGACGGCCCCGATCCCGAGCAATGCACCAATCAGCAGAAAGCGCGGCTGGCTGCCCAGATCGCGGAGATTCAGTGATGCTCCGAGCCAGACGAAGAACAGCGGGCCGAACAATCCCTCGGTCAGGGCGAACAGTTGGCGAGTCAGGCGGCGCGGCGACCCGACGGCGGCGACCGCGAGTCCGAACGAGAAGCCGGCAAGCATGATCGAGACGTGGGTATCGGTGGCCAGTGCGGCTAGGCCGAACAGGATGGCGAGGCTGACTCGCAACTCGACAGCGAACCGGCGCTCTTCGGAGAGCCGGTGCACCCGGCGGCGCAGACCGGTCCGTTCCAACCACCGGAGAAGGACGAACACCACCGCGGCTGCTGAGATAACCGCGACGGCACCAAATGCCGCGCGGCCGGCATGGCGCGGATCGATGACGAGCGGCAGCGCCACGATGCATGCCGCATCGGCGATGGCCACTTGAGGCAGTAACTGCAGGACGGGTTCACCCGACAATGACAGCGAATCGACGATCGGCAGGATCAGCGCCGCGGACGACGACGCCATCAGGACGGTGTACAGCAGCACATGCCCGGTATGGAAGGAGGCTGCGATCAACCAAGCGAGCACGACGGCCGCCCCCGCCACCGCGACGGCACGGACCAGACCTGGGCCCAGTGCGGTTCGCAGGCTCGGCTCCCGGATCGGAACATGGGTGCCGGCCACGAACATGACCATGGCGAAGCCGATGTCGGCCAGTGTGCTGAAGACCGGGTCATGCGGATGCAGGTATCCCGTACCAGTGTTACCGAGCGCGATACCGGCGAGCAGTTCCCCCAGCACGATCGGTAGCTGCCACTGCCGGGGCGCGGCCAGCAACGGCCCGGCAAGTCCCACCACCATGATGACAGCGAGGCTGGCGAAGCTCATCTGCGGCACTCTATGCCGCCACGAGCACGACGAGAAGCTTCGCCTGCCTAACGATCAGCCTAGGATGGGACGTGTGACCTCGAATGAACAAGCAACCTGGTTGCGACGATTATTCGGTTACTGCCTCCGGCACCGCGCCGACCTCATCGGCGCCTTCGGTTCGTCCCTGATCGGCGCTCTGGTGTCGGTGTCGGTACCGCTTGTCATCAAACACGTGATCGACCTCGTCAGCCAGGGCAGCGGACACCGACCGCCGCTCGGTCCCTGGGTCATCGTGCTGTTGGCTGCCGCCCTGCTGCAATATGGACTGACCTTCTTCCGGCGCTTCACGGCCGGACGGCTTTCCCTCAATGTTCAATACGACATGCGGGCCGACATCTTCGCGTCCCTGCAGCGGCTGGACGGAGCCGCCCAGGACGGCCTGCAGACCGGACAGGTGGTCAGCCGCTCGATAACGGATGTCGGGCTGGTCCAAGGCCTGTTGGCGTTCACACCGATGCTCACCGGCAACGTGTTGCTCTTCTTCATCTCGCTTATCGCGATGCTGTGGCTGTCGCCGTTGCTCACCCTGGTGGCCTTCGCCATCGCACCGGCCCTGTGGTTCGTCGCCATCGCTTCACGACGGGATCTGTTCCCGGCGAACTGGGACGCCCAGCAACAGGCCGGCGACGTGGTCGGTCAGGTCGAGTCCGCGGTCACCGGCGTCCGGGTCGTCAAGGGCTTTGGCCAGGAGCAGCGGGAGGTCGGCGAACTACGCGGTCGGGCCAAGCGACTCTTCGCCTCCCGGATGCGCGTGGTCCGGCTGCAGGCCAAGTACTCCTCGGCGCTGTCGGCCATTCCGGCGCTGGGCCAGGTCGGCGTGCTCCTGCTCGGCGGCTACCTCGCCCTGCACGGCCGGATCACTATCGGCACGTTCCTGGCCTTCTCCACTTACCTCGGGCAACTGGTCGGCCCGGTTCGCCAGGTCACCGCGCTGCTCACCATCGGCCAGCAGGCCCGGGCCGGGGTGGAACGGGTCCTCGAGGTGATCGACTCCTCACCGCAGGTTGTCGACGCACCGGATGCCCGACCGCTGCGCATCGGTCCGGTCGGGGTGGACTTCTCCGCCGTCGAGTTCGGCTACACCCGGTCGAATCCGGTGCTCCGCGGTCTCGATCTGTCGATCGGTGCCGGCGAGACGGTCGCCATCGTGGGCGGTGCGGGTTCGGGAAAGTCCACCATCGCGATGCTCATCCCCCGGTTCTACGATGTGCACGCCGGCTCGCTGTCCATCGGCGGCGTGGATATCCGTGACCTGCAGATGACCGATCTACGGGCCGCGATCGGCATGGTCTTCGAAGACAGCTTCCTGTTCTCCGACACGATTGCGGCCAACATCGCCTACGGCCAACCGACGGCCGACGAGGATCAGATCGTCGCCGCGGCCCGGGCGGCCGAAGCCGACGGGTTCATCGCCGAATTGCCCGACGGCTATCAGACCATGGTCGGCGAGCGTGGCCTTACCCTGTCCGGCGGCCAGCGCCAGCGGATCGCTTTGGCCCGTGCGCTGCTCACCGATCCGCGCATTGTCCTGCTCGACGACGCGACCAGTGCGGTCGATCCGCGGGTAGAGGCCGAGATCCTGGCTACCCTGCGCCGGCTGGTCCGTGGTCGGACCACCTTGCTGATCGCCCATCGACGTTCCACCCTCTCCCTCGCCGACCGGATCGCCGTGCTCGACGAGGGACGGGTCGTCGATATCGGCAGCTATGACGAACTGCTGGCTCGGTGCCCGCTCTTCGGTCTGCTGCTGGCCGGGCCCGGCGATGACGTCGAAGGGATCGACGCCGGCGAGCTGTTGTCCGACGATGCGGGCAGCTCTGGCAGCACGCCGGCCGCGGACGGAATCACCCCCGCCCTGTGGGTCCCGTTACCCCACGATCCCGAGGAGGCGCCGCTCCAGAGCACGGCCGCATCGTCGGCCGGTGGCCCCGGAGCCGGCGGTCAGGGCGGCGGCGGCATGTTCGGCGCGGCGGTACCGGCAACGCCAGAACTCCTGGCGCAGGTCGCGGCCCTGCCACCGGCAACCGATCAACCCGATGTGCCCGATGATCGAGCCCAGGCGCCTGACCTGCGATTCACCCTGGGGCGGTTGGTACGTCCGTTGCGGGCCGTCTTCGTGCTCGGCATCGCCTTGATAGGGGCCGACGCATTGCTGCAACTTGTCCTGCCGTCGCTCATCCGAACCGGCATCGACCACGGCGTCAGCAAGCACGATGGCAGGGTCCTGGTAGTCGTTGCCCTGATCGCCGTCGGGGTTCTCGTCCTCGATTGGGTGGTGAGTCTTGCCGGACAGCGGCTGACCGGGCGAACCGGGGAGCGATTGCTCTACACCCTGCGGGTCAAGACCTTCGCCCAGCTGCAGCGTCTCGGCCTCGATTACTACGAGCGCGAGCTCGGCGGCCGGATCATGACCAGGATGACGACCGACGTCGATGCGCTGTCGAACTTTCTCCAGACCGGGCTGGCCACGGCGGTGATCAGCGCGTTGACCCTGGTCGGCGTGCTCATCGCGCTCGTCCTGCTGGACGCCCAGTTGTCACTGGTCCTCGTGGCCATCCTCCCCATCCTGATCGCTGCCACCCTGCTCTTCCGGCGGCTGGCGGTGCCGGCCTATGTGGAGGCCCGCGAGCGAGTCGGTACGGTCAACGCGCAGTTGCAGGAGAACGTAGCCGGGGTCCGCGTCGCTCAGGCGTTCAGCCGGGAGCGGCACAACACCCGGCAGTTTCTCGGCGCGGCGAGTGACTACCGGCAGTCCCGGATGAGGGCGCAGACCTATATCTCGGCTTACTTTCCCTTCGTGCAACTTCTCGCTGATGTCGGTGGCGCACTGGTCCTCGCGTTCGGTGCTCAGCGGTTATCGCACGGCACCCTCACCGCGGGTGCCCTGATTGCGTTTTTCCTTTACCTGGATGCCTTCTTCGCTCCCGTCCAGCAGCTCTCGCAGGTCTTCGACGGCTACCAGCAAGCGTCGGTGGGACTGTCCCGGCTGCAGGACCTGCTCCGCACCCCTACCAGCACGCCGTCGGCGGAAACTGCTCACCCGGTGCCCGACCTCAAGGGCGAGATCCGCCTCGATCACGTCGGTTTCAGTTACGAGGGTGCCGACCGGCCTGCCTTGATCGACATCGACGTGCATATCCCGGCCGGGCAGTCCGTGGCCCTGGTCGGACAGACCGGTGCTGGTAAGTCCACCGTGGTCAAGCTCATCGCACGCTTCTACGACCCCACCGCGGGCTCGGTTCGAGCCGACGGCACCGATCTTCGGGAGCTCGATCTCGCGGGTTACCGGCAACGTCTTGGGTTCGTCCCGCAGGAGCCCTACCTGTCACCCGGCAGTATTCGAGATGCCATCGCCTACGGGCGACCGTCGGCCTCGAACGCCGAGGTCGAGCAGGCTGCGCGCCGGGTGGGGGCGCACGACATGATCGCCAGACTGCGCGGCGGCTATCTGCATCAGGTCGGCGAACGGGGACGGAATCTGTCCGCCGGCCAGCGCCAGCTGATCGCGCTTGCTCGAGCCGAACTGGTCGACCCGGACATCTTGCTGCTTGACGAGGCCACTGCGGCTCTGGATCTGGCCAGCGAGGCCGCGGTCACCGACGCCACCGAACGGCTCAGCCGCCATCGCACCACGATCACGGTCGCGCACCGGCTGACCACGGCGGCACGGGCCAACCGGATTCTGGTGATGTCCGGCGGACGGGTGGTCGAGGACGACACTCACGACGGCCTGCTCGCCGCGGATTCGCTATATGCCGCCTTGTGGCGGTCCTACCTCGACGGCAGCCCCGATCAGAACGGCCCCGATCAAGTCGGACCCGAACCGGTCAGCCCGGCCGAACCCGAGTCGAGCCGGACGTAGCCGGGGCCGTGTCCGGCGGAGGCACACGGATCATCGGTCACATCCTGGCCCGAGCGCCGGTGGTCGGCCTGCAAGGTGGCGTGTGAGATGTGGTGGCGCTGCTCCAGCACCGAGCGCACACTCGCAGCCACGTCATGGCAGTCGAACTCCGAGCTGACCACTACATGTGCGGACAGTGCGGGCTCCGAGCCGCCCAAGTCCCAGACATGGAGGTCGTGCACCTCGTTCACCCCCGCCACTGCGGCCATGTCCGCACCGACCGACCTGGGGTCGACGCCCACCGGTGCGGCCTCGAGGAACACCCGCCCGGACGCCCGGATCAAGCCGAAGCCCGAGTACACCATGAGTGCAGCTACCACCAGAGAGGCGACGGCGTCCGCCCGGGCCCAGCCGGTTGCCACGATGATCGCACCGGCGATCGCGGTTGCGGCGAAGGCCCAGAGGTCGTTGACCACGTGGGCCAGCGCACCCCGGACGTTGAGGCTGGCCTGGTTGGCTCGACCCGCCATGGCCATCGCGACTAGGTTCACGACCACGCCGATCAGCGCCACGACGATGACGGGAACGCCCTCGACGTGCGGCGGCGAGAACAGTCGCTGGACCGCTTGGACGCAGAACCAGGCTGCGAGAATCAGCAACGTTATGCCGTTGGCCTGCGCCGATACGGCGTCGATCCGCGTGAACCCATAGGTGTACGAGCCCTTTGCCGGCCGCTGGGCGATCTTGGAGGCGGCAATGGCCAACCCCAATGCGGCCGCATCGGTGAGCATGTGCCCGGCGTCCGCTATCAAAGCCAGGGACCCGGACATCAGCCCGACCACCACCTCGCCGGACATGAACGCCACGATGACCGACAGGGACGCGAACAGCCATTTGCGATCCGTCGCGGCCGTCACCGCCACCGGCGTCGCATGCGCGTGGGTATGGGTATGGCCGCGATCGTCAGCCATGACCACGTTCCGGGTGGATGAGTTCAGTGTGCTCGGCATGGGCGAGCGCGGTGTCCAGGAACTCACTCACGTGGACGTCGGCGAGTCGGTAGATCGCCATCCGTCCCACCCGGCGTACATCGACGACCCGATGGGCTCGCAACAGTCGCAGGGCGTGCGAGGTCGCAGAGTCACTCAGCCCACTGAGTGCTGCGAGCCGACCGACGTTCTGCTCGCCTGAGCGAAGCGCGATCAGCAATCGGAGCCGCCCCGGATCGGACAACAACCCGAAGACCTCAGCGGTGTCGGCGATGTCGCGGTCGCTGGGATCGACGCCAGGCGGCGGAGCCGGTCCAACACTTGAACGATTGTTCATATGTTCAGGATGCGACGTCCGTGCGGCCGGCGTCAAGTCGACTGCTCGAGCGATCAGCTGGATCCGAGCGACTACCACCCCAGGTGCAGTGGCCGTCCCTCGGCGTAGCCGGCCGCGCTCTGGATGCCGATGAGCGCGCGTTCGGTGAACTCACTGATCGTGCGGGCGCCTGCGTAGGTGAAGGAGGACCGGACACCGGCGATGATGGCATCGATCAGGTCCTCGACGCCGGGGCGCTGCGGGTCCAGGAACATCCGGCCGCTGGAGATGCCTTCTTCGAACAGGGCCTTGCGGGCCCGATCGAACGGCGTTTCACTGCTGGTGCGATTGGCCACCGCTCGGGCGGACGCCATGCCGAAGCTGTCCTTGTAGGACCGCCCGTCCGAAGTCAGGTGCAAGTCACCGGGAGATTCATAAGTGCCCGCGAACCAGGATCCGATCATGACCGAGGATGCCCCGGCGGCGAGCGCCAGGGCCACGTCGCGGGGATGCCGAACGCCGCCGTCCGCCCATACGTGTTTGCCGCGAGACCGAGCGGTGCTGGCGCACTCCAGCACGGCCGAGAACTGCGGGCGGCCCACGCCGGTCATCATCCTGGTGGTGCACATGGCACCCGGCCCGACACCCACCTTGACGATGTCGGCGCCGGCGTCGAGGAGGTCGACGGTACCGGCGGCCGACACCACATTGCCGGCGACGATCGGCACCGACGGGTTGAGCACGCGGACCGCCTTCAGCGCCTCGATCATGCGCTGCTGCTGCCCGTGCGCGGTGTCGATGACCAGGATGTCGATACCCGCGCCCAGCAGCCGCTCCGCCTTGCCGCGAACGTCACCGTTGACACCCATTGCGGCGCCGATGCGCAACCGGTTCAGCCCGTCGACCGCGGGATCGTACAGGGTTGCGCGCAATGCGGCGGTCCGGGTCAGCACGCCGACCAGCAGACCCTCATCGTCGACGACCGGGGCCAGCCGGTGGTGTTCATCAGCGAGCAGGTCAAAGGCCTCGCGGGCCCCGAGCCGATCGCCGACGGTGACCAGCCGGCCGGACATCACCTGAGTGAGCTGGGCGAACCGGTCGGCTCCAGCACAGTCGCGTTCGGTGACCACGCCGACCGGCCGGCCGTCTTCGACGACGATGACCGCCCCATGCGCGCGCTTGGGCAGCAACGCGACCGCATCCGACACCGTGTCGGTGGGAGCCAGCGTGAGTGCGGTGTCGTGGACGAGGTGGCGCTGCTTGACCCATCCGACCACGTCTGAGACCACGTCGACCGGGATGTCCTGCGGCAGGACGGTGATGCCACCACGCCGCGCCACCGTTTCGGCCATCCGGCGACCTGCCACGGCTGTCATGTTGGCCACGACGAGCGGGATGGTCGCCCCACTGCCATCGCCGGTGCGCAGATCCACGTCGAATCGGGAGGAGATGTTCGAGTGACGCGGGACCATGAACACGTCGTCGTAGGTCAGGTCATAAGGCGGCACAATGCCGTTGAGGAACTCCACGTCTGCAAGAGTCTACCGTCCCGGAGCCCGGGTACAGCTTGCTCCGATAACCACCGCATAGGCTCGCAGCCATGACGGTTGCGGTCTTCGACATCGACGGGGTCGTCGCAGACGTTCGCCATCGCCTGCATCATCTCGACGGCTTTCCGCAGGACTGGGCTGCATTCTTTCGTGGGGCCGGGCGCGACACCCCGCTGGGAGTAGGGCTGGAACTGGTCGCCGAGCAGCTGTCCGCCGGACTCGAGATCGTGTGGCTGACCGGACGGCCCGACTGGCTGCGGGAAACGACGATCGACTGGCTGGGCGAACATGACCTGCCGACCGCGGAGCTGTTCATGCGCGGCAGGCGCGACTTCCGTCCGGCGCGACAGCTCAAGGTCGACGTGCTTGGCAAGCTGGCTGAGCGCGACATCGCCCTCTTCGTCGATGACGACCCGGACGTGGTCCGCGCCGCCACCGCTGCCGGCTTCCCGGCGCGGCTTGCAGGCTGGGTCCCGCACACGAAAACGCTCCGCCAAGCGCAGGAACAAGCGGGACGAACCTGACAACCACCGAGAGCGGTCGGCCCGGTCGCGCCATATGATTGAGCGTGCAACCGATTTGTCCAGGTTTAGTGGGTGTAAAGATTGCGAATCGGTGACGAGAGTAGAAATACCGGCGCGTAGGGCTGAAATCGCTCTCGCGAGGGTCCATGATGAATGTGCAATACGACACATCAAGCTAACAAGGAAGTGGCATGAGTAATTTTTCCGGTCGCACATCGGACTTCGACAGCGACATCACACCCGCGGACATCGTCTCGGTGCACCCCGCCACCCGGGGGGCCTGCGTCCACCAGCCGCACTGCCCGGACGCAGCAGGTCCGGACCGCGACGCCGCGCATGTGATCGCCTGTCACCCCGAGCAGGGCTGGAGCCTGCTGTGCAACGGTGTGGTCCTGTTCGAGGACTCTGGCGAGATCCTGCCGGACGGCCACTGCGTGCATGCCCGACGCGCGGACCTGACCGCCGCGGCCCTGCACCGAGTCGCCTGACCGCTCTCCCGGCACCGCCGCTCAGCGCGACGGCAGCCGGGAGTCGTTCGTTTCAGACGTAATCCTCCACCGGCGGACAGGAACAAACCAGGTTCCGGTCGCCGTAGGCACCGTCGATGCGCCGCACCGGCGCCCAGTACTTCGATCTCGGATCCACCCCCGCCGGGTACACGGCGGTCTGGCGGTCGTACGGATGCTCCCAGTCACCGACCAGGGTCTGCGCCGTATGAGGCGCATTGCGCAACGGGTTGTCCGTGACCGGCCAGGAACCCCGTGCCACCTCGTCGATCTCGCCCTTTATCGCGATCATCGCATCGATGAAGCGGTCGATCTCGAAGAGGTCCTCGCTCTCAGTGGGCTCCACCATCAAGGTGCCGGCCAC
>JAVEEN010000361.1 GCA_030840445.1 Pseudonocardiales bacterium | reverse complement strand
GCTCGATGGCACCTCCGTGAATCCGGCTCGCTCTTTCGGCCCGGCTATTTTTGCCGGCTCACACGCGATGTCTCATGTTTGGTTGTTCGTCGTTGCGCCACTCCTCGGGGGTTTGCTTGCTGCGCTGCTGGCACCGTTATTCGAGACGGCACCAGGCGCAATTGCCCCCGAAGCGATCGAGGTAGACCCCACCGGAGCCAACTTGCCGGCCTGACGGCTGCGGCCTGCCGCGGCCGAGGATGGCCTCTCGGTATGGGTCAGTTGATCTCCGAGATCGATACGGTGCCATCCTCGTCGACCGAGAACCCCGGGTTCCAGGCCACCTCCCAGCGATGGCCGTCCGGGTCGGCGAAGTAGCTGTGGTAGCCGCCGAAAGCTGCACCCTGCGGTTCCTTGAGGATCTTGGCGCCGGCTGCGCGTGCCCGTTCGATTGCATCGTCCACCTCGGCCTTGGTCTCCACGACCTGGCCGAGGCTGAATCCGCTGTCGATCGAGATGGGAGCACCGACGTCAGCGGCGAAGTCGAGGAGCGAGAAAAGCGACAAGAGCAGGCCGTGGCCGACCTGATAGAACACCACTTCATCGAGGTCGAGCACCGGCCGCCAGCCGAGACCGTCGCTGTAGAACCGGCGGCTAACCTCGAGGTCCTTGACGGCCACCGTGACGAACTGCACGTTCTGTCGCATGGCTCCAGTGTGCCTCCGGGGTCTTGCCAGGTGGCGTGAGCTCGAGCCAGGCAGTTGCTGTGATCATGATCCGGGCCGCTCGCCCGCGGGCTGCACCCGTCCCTCGAAGCGCGTCGACAACACCACGGTCGACCGGGTCCTGGAGACCCCGGAGATCTTCCCCAGACCGCGGATTGCCTTTTCCAGACCGCCGATATCGGGCACGCGCAGCTTGACCACGAAGGACTCCTCACCGGCAACGAACCAGCAGTCCTCGATCGCGGGTAATGCGGCAATGCCCACCGCCACCTCGTCCTCGTCGGCGGTGTCCGACAGGAACACCCCGACCAGCGCGCTCATCGAGTAGCCGAGAGATTCCGGCGCGACCGCCGCGTGGTAGCCGGTGATGACACCCGAGGACTCCAGTTTCCCGACCCGCTCGTGCACTGCCGGCGCGGACAGCCCCACCTCGCGGGCAAGTTCGGCAAAGGTGGCTCGAGCGTTGGCCCGGAGAGCGTCCAGTATCGAGCGGTCGACAGCGTCCATGCTCGGAGTCTGTCAGCCCACCGACGACCCGGCCGTATCACCCCGCGACGCGATGCCTCCTAGAGCCTGAGTCGCCAACCGGCGGTTCGACGGAGGGGAAGGTGCCATGTCAAGAAACACCAAGCTGCTCGAACTGATCGCCCGAACGCATCCCTATCTCTGGGAGATCCTGCATCCGCACGTACCGATCTTGTACGGGATCGGCTACGTCGATCGCTTCGCGGCGGTCGAGCTCAACCCGCAACCGATTCCACCCGGCATCGCCGCGGCAGTCCAGTCGGGAGGGGCCGGCGCCGGGAAGCAGGCCGCGGAGCTCAATCCCCAGCCATTGCCGCCCCGCGCCGAGGTGTTGGTAGCCGCAGCCGGGCTCGCTCAGCAGCTGGCTCAGTTCGCCCTGTTCGCTCAGGCCCAGAACGGCAACGGCGCCGAACTCCTGGTCCGCGAGATCGACGACTGGTGCGGCACCAGGCCGCGCCCGATCCCCTGGCCGAAGAACTGGCCGTTGCCCTGGCCGCCCATCCCGGAGCCCGACCCGGAGCCGCACCCATGGCTCACCGCGGAAGTCTTCACGGTCGCAGCCCTCACCCTGGCCTCGGTCGGCGCTCGCCTCGGCGCAGGCCAGCTGCGCGACGGCTTCGACAAGAGCGTGGACCAGCTCCTCGATGCCGCCCTCGCAGGCTGACGAACCTGAGGCAGAACGACGAAGCTCAGCTCCCGGTGATCCGGCCTGCCCCGAGGCGGCCGGACCACCGGGTGATGAGGTCATGGGGTACCGAGATGACGTCGAGGACCTTGGCCGCCACGAAGTCAACGAGCTGCTGTACCGAGCCGGCACCGGCGTAGAACGCCGGGCTGGCCGGCAGGACGACCGCACCGGCGTCGTGCAGCTCGATCAGGTGTTGGAGCGTGCTGCGGGTGTACGGGGTCTCCCGAGGCACCACGACCAGGGGACGACGCTCCTTCAGTGTCACGTCGGCGGCTCGTTGCAGCAGATCCTTGCTCAGTCCGATGGCAATGCCGGCCACCGCCGCTGTCGAGGCCGGTACCACGACCATGCCCCGGGCGGGATAAGAGCCGCTCGCCGGGCCGGCCGCGAGATCCGTCGCGCTCCAATATCGCAGGTCGCCGGTTGATCCGTCTGCCGCACGAGCCAGCCAGGCAGCGAGGTCGGAATCCCAATGGTTGTCCCGGAACGAGATGCCGGTCTCATCGAGAATGGTCAGCCGCGCGGCCCGCGAGATGATCAGATCTACCGGCAGGTCCGCATCCAGCAAAGCGTTGACGACCGCCCGCGCGTACGGGGTGCCGGATGCTCCCGACACTCCGACGATCCACGGGCGACGCGCCGGCACGTGGTTGGTCATGCGCGCAGGCCCTGGACGATCAGGTCGGCGATCGCGAACAGGAACAGCTGGATGCCGACGAAGCCGTTCGCCGTGAAGAAGGCCCGATTCACCCGGGACAGGTCATGCGGCTTCACGATCAGATGTTCATAGACCAGGACGGCGGCGGTGACCGCCAACCCGATCCACCAGAGCACCCCGAGCCCAGCGGCGAGACCGAACCAGAGGTAGCAGGCAACCGTGACCAGGTGGGTGACCGAAGACCACCGCAGCGCAGCTGGGATGCCGAACCGAGCCGGGAACGATCGGGAATCGATCTGGCGGTCGATCTCGGCGTCCTGGCAGGAATAGATCAGATCGAAGCCGCCGATCCAGGTTCCCACGGCCAGGCCCAGCGCGGTGGCGGGCCAGGCGAAGCCACCGGTCACACCCATCCACGCTCCGATCGGGGCGACCGCCTGCGCCAGGCCCAACAGGACCTGGGGAAAGTCGGTGAACCGCTTACCGTAGGAATACAGGACCAGCAGCCCGACGGCGATCGGGGACAGCGCCAGGGGCAGCCAGCCCAGCGCGGTCGCCGAGGCGAGGAAGATCACCAGGGCGATCGCGAATCCACGCCAGGCCACCGCAACCGACAGGGCCCCGGTGACCAGTTCCCGCTTGGCCGTCCGGGGATTCAGCGCGTCGAAGCGACGATCCAGGATCCGGTTGGCGGCCATCGCCACCGTCCGGGCCGAGACCATCGCCACGATGATCAGGCCGAGTTGTAGCCAGTGCACCCGCCGGTCGTCGTCCCACATCGCGGTGAAGGCCGCGATCAAGGCGAACGGTAAGGCGAACACCGAATGCTCGATCATCACCAGCCGCAGAAACGCCCGGATCTTGTTCGACGGGGGAGCAGGCTCCGGCGCGGTCACGGGCGGGTTCGCGGCAGAGGTGGACACGGACCCAGTTTGCCAGCCCGCAGATCGCTCAGCGAAGGACGGACGGGTGGCCTGCCGGCTGGGCGATAAACCGCCGCAACACCCGGCTGAACCGATCCGGGTCGTCCAGGTGTGGGAAGTGCCCGGAGTGCTCGAACAGTTCGAAGGTGCTCTGAGGCAACTCGCGGTGAGCGCTGAGACCATGCCGGTACGGGATGATCGGGTCCCTGGCACCCCAGACGATCAGGACCGGCAGGCTGCCGATCAAGGCGAACCGGTTTCCCGCATATACCGTCTGGCCGCCGGCGTCGATGACCGATCGTGCCGTGGCCAGAAATGCGCGGCGGCTGTCGGGCTGGCTGAACGAGGCCATCTCCCGCCAGGCCTCTACGGCATCAGGCGGTGCCGACAAGCCCAGCCGGCGGACGCGTCCAGCGACCCAGCCCACCGCGTCGCGCACCCGGTTCGATGCCAGCAACGGCAGCACCAGCTCCGATCCGGGCAGCACAGCAGCCCGCAACAGCACGCTCACCTCTCGCCCGAGCCCACCGCTGCTGATCAGCGCCATCCGGTCGACGCGGTCTGCGAACAGGTACCCGAACTGCATGGCGATACCGCCCCCGAGGGAGTGGCCCACCAGCGTCACGGTTTCGATCCCGAGGACGTCCAGCAGATCACGAAGGGCCGCGGCATGGGCTCCGAGCGAATAGTCACCCATCGGCTTGGCCGAGGCGCCGTGGCCGAACAGGTCAGGGGCGATGACGCGGGCATCCTCGCTCAACTCGGCCAGCAGCTCGGCCCAATTGTGATGCGAGCCCAGGATGCCGTGTACGAAAAGCACCACCGGGCCTGCTCCGGAGTTGCCTCCACGCGCGCGGACCGGCCCGGTATCGACGTAGCTCAGGACATTGCCGTGCAGGATGACGGTGGACTCGGCCAGCTCAGCCATCGGGCCTCCAGTAAGCACCTACTCGCAGGTAACCTACGTTACCGTAACCGGTGGTGCTGTGTGGTGCTGTGGTGCTGAGTGGTGCCGTGTGCCGCTGTCCGATCAGCGTGTGATGCCGTACTCGGCCCAGCGTCGCTCGACCAACTCGACGGTGCCCCGGTCCAGCACACACTCCTCGGGCCAGCCGCCGTTGCGGTGATACCCCTCGGTATCCCACTTGGCCGTGGCGTCGAGGCCGAGTTTGCCGCCGTAGAACTGCTCGTAGGAGGAGTGGTCGAGGTGATCAACCGGCCCCGTCATGTGCACTGCATCGCGTGAGTAGTCGACATTGCCGAACGCACGCCAGGCCACTTCGGTGTAGTCGTGCACATCGCAGTCGGCATCCACGACGACAATGAGCTTCGACAGGGACAGCAGGCCGGCGCCCCAGATCGCGTTCATGACCTTGTGGGCGTGCTTGGGAAATCGCTTATTGATCGAGACGATCGCGCAGTTGTGGAACACGCCGGCCTCCGGGAGGTCGTAATCCACGATCTCCGGCACGGTCAGCTTGATCAGCGGAAG
>JAVEEN010000299.1 GCA_030840445.1 Pseudonocardiales bacterium | reverse complement strand
GGCAGGGCATCCTGCGCGGCCTGGCCGTTACCGGTGGTGTTATCACCTCGGCCGGCGTGACCTCGGCCGGCGTGGCCCTCGCGGCCACCTTCACCGTGCTCGGGGTACTGCCGCTGGTGTTCCTCGCCGAGATCGGGTTCGCGGTTGCCTTCGGTGTGCTGCTCGACACCATCCTGGTACGTAGCGTGCTGGTTCCGGCGCTCGCCAGCGAACTCGGGAGCAAAATCTGGTGGCCGTCGAAGCTGGCCGCCGGCCCCAGCTGACCTGGGAACGGACCTGGCATGACCGGCCTGTGGATAACTGCAGCAGATCGGTCGGCAAGTTTTGTACCGTCTGCGCATGACGGTCAGGGTTCCCGGTTACCAGGTGGGCGAGTTGCTCGGCTATGGCAGCTACGGCGAGGTCTGGGCGGCGACCAGGTCCGGTTCGACGCAACGCTTCGCCCTCAAGCGGATACCGGTGACCGACGCCGCAACCGCGCGTGCTGTCCGGACCGAGGCAACGTTGCTTGCGGCCCTGGATCACCCGAGCCTCATTCGCCTGCATGAGTTCGTGGTTTGTGAGGACGCTTTCGTGCTGGCCATGGAACTCGCCGAAGGTGGCAGCCTGGCCGACTTGCTCCGGCGCCGGGACCGGCTCACGCCGGCCGAGGTGGCCGCGAGCCTGAGTCCGATCGCGGCGGCTTTGGCGTACACCCACGAAGAGGGGGTGCTGCACGGCGATGTGAGCGCCGCGAACGTGCTGTTCATGGCCGACGGTCATCCGAAGCTGGCTGACCTTGGAGTTGCCCGACTGATCTGGGCAGGCGGTTGCGGCACCGAGCTAGACGACCTGGCAGTCGGCACACTCGGGACCCCGGCCTACCTCGATCCGGTGGTAGCGGCCGGCGGCGCACCGGGCGCGGCGAGTGACGTGTTCTCAGTGGCAGCCGTAGCGCTGCACGCACTGACCGGCTCCGGTCCCTGGCAGTCCTCCCGCGATACCGATGTGGAGGAGGTGCTGGCGGCCGCATCCGCCGGCATGCTCGGTGATCTCACCACCCAATTGGAGCACTGTCCCCCGGCCATGGCGGCCGCGGTGATTCAGGCCCTCGACCCCGAGCCACACCGCCGAAGCACTGCAGCCGAATTCGCCCTCGACCTGCGGGCCTCGGTGCGATCCGCGCCGGTCGTCCTCAGCGCCGGGCGGCTCAGCTCGCGCGTAGGACGGCACTCGGTCGAGCTCGCCCGCGCGAAACGCGCCGGGGCAGACCAGGCTGGGCCTACCGAGACGTCCGCCGCCGGTCAGCACGGCAGCGTCACAGTGGTATCTCGACCAGCGTTCAGCCGCACTCGCTTTCTCGAACAGGGCTTCCTCGCACAGGGCTACCTCGAACAGGGCACTGTCCCCTCGGATCTCACGCACGTGGCGCGGCCGCGGGTGCGCGCCGAACCGAACCGGGCACCTTCCCGGCCCCGTTGGGGGAGAGCCCGGCTCGCCCGCCGTCCGGCGTGGCTGATACTGGCCAGCACGGCCGCCGTCGCCACAGTGGTGCTGACCGCTGCGGTGCTGGTGGTGTTCAAGGCCGAGGCCCCGCGCGAAGCCGGTGCCAGCAGCCGTCCACCCGGTGTCAACGTCGATGCGCCCGGTGTGAGCACAGTCGATGCCGCGGCGGAGCTAAGCCGCCTGGACGCCCTCCGCGAGCTGGCTTTTGCGACCCGGGAACCCGCGCTGTTGAAATCCGTTTATGCTGACGCCAGTCTGCTGGCCCAGGACACGGCCCAACTGCGAAGTCGGGTACCCGCAGGGTGTCGATTCACCGGTGTGTCAACGGTTTTCTCGGCGATCACGGTCGGCACGCGAACCGCCACCAGAATCGAGCTACAAGCCCGGGCAACCTTGGCCGGCGCAACGCTGGCCTGTCCCGGCCGCCCGTCAGTGTCCACGGCCGTGCGGGGACCGATGGCTGTTTCGCTGGTCCTCACCCGCGCTGCGGGTGGCGCCTTCGCGATCGCCTCCGAGCGGCTCGCAACGGGCTGAACCGTACCGTTCGGCCGGTCCTCAGTTCTGCACTGCCCATTCGAGCGCGGCCCGCAGATCCGCGTGTCGGAACTGGAAACCAGAGTTCAGCAATACCTCTGGGATCGCGCGCTGGCTGGCCAGGGCGCCCTCGTCGGCGAACTCACCGACCACCAACCTGATGCCGAACGCGGGAGTCGGCATGAGCGAAGGCCGGTGCAGGACTCGGCCGAGCTCGGAGGAGAGCTCGTCATTGCGCAGCGGCTGCGGCCCGACGAGGTTGACCGGTCCCGACACGGATTCGGTCTCGAGCACATGCCGGATCGCGGCGACCTCGTCGGCCAGCGTGATCCAGGACTGGTATTGCCTGCCTGATCCGAGCTTGCCGCCGATGCCGGCTTTGAACAGCGGTATCAGCCGCTTGACCAGTCCGCCGCTGCCGGCCAGCACCAGGCCGGTGCGCAGCCTTGCCACCCGGACACCGGCTTCGGCCGCGGGTTGGGTGGCGGCCTCCCACTGGAATACCAGGTCGGCGAGAAAGCCGGTTCCCTTCGCCGCACCTTCGGGCAGCGGTTGGTCGCCGCGGTCACCATAGAAGCCGATTGCGGAGGCTGACAGCCAGACAGGCGGCCGCCTCGCCGAGTCCATCGCGGCCAACGCGGTGGCAATCGTGGTGGTCGGCTGAGTCCGGCTGTCCAGCAGCAGGCGCTTGTATTCGGGGTTCCACCGCTTGTCGCCGATGCCGGCACCGGACAGGCTGATCACCGCGTCCGCCCCGTCCAGGACTGCCGGATCGAGCTCCCCCCGTTCGGGGTGCCACTCGAACTCCGAGGCGGACGAGGCCGGGCGGCGCACCAAGGCGGTGATCCGGTGACCGTGCCGGATCAGCTCCTTCGCCAGGGCTTGACCCAGGAAGCCGGACGCGCCGGCCAATATCACCTTCACGCCCGGCTCCTGTTCGCGTGATAGCACACTTGCACGCGGGCGTTACAGCCCGAGCGCCCTCTCGAACGCACCGGCCTCGAGCCGCGCCTTGATGGTGGTGAGGAAGCGGGCGGCGTCTGCGCCATCGACGATTCGATGGTCATAGGACAGGGCCAGGTACACCATGGACCGCACCGCGATCGTCTCACCGAGGTTAGGATCGCTGATCACGACCGGGCGCTTCACGACCGCTCCCGTGCCCAGGATGCCCACCTGCGGCTGATTGATGATCGGAGTGTCGAACAGTGCGCCCCGGCTGCCGGTGTTGGTCAGCGTGAACGTGCCACCGCCGAGTTCGTCCGGGCTGACCTTGTTGGTGCGGGTGCGCTCGGCCAGGTCGGCGATCTTGCGGGCGATGCCGGCCAGGTTGAGATCACCGGCGTTGTGGATCACCGGCACGAGCAGGCCACGCGCGGTGTCCACCGCAATGCCCAAGTGCTCGGCATCGTGATAGGTGATGGTGCCTGCTTCGGTGTCGACGGAGGCGTTCACGTTCGGATGTGCCTTGAGCGCTTCGACCACGGCCGCGGCGAAGAACGGCAGGAAGGAGAGCTTGACACCCTCGCGCTTCTCGAATTCGACCTTAGCCGCATCGCGGAGCCTGGCGATCCGGGTGATGTCCACCTCGACGACGGTTGTCAGCTGAGCCGACGTCTGCAACGACTCGACCATGCGGGCGGCGATGACCTGGCGCAACCTGGACATCTTCACCGTCTGTCCGCGGGGGGAGGCGGCCGGTGGCGACGTCACGGCGGAACCGCCGGTTGCTAGGGCGGCGGGCGCAGCGGGCGCCGGCGCGGGAGGCGCAGCTGGCGCGGCAGCGGTCGCGGCCTGCTCGGCCTCCTGTTGGGCGGCGGCGTTGGCGGCGACAAGCACATCAGACTTGCGGATTCGCCCGCCTACCCCGGTCCCGGTCAGGCTGTTGAGGTCGACGCCGTGTTCACTGGCGAGTTTTCGAACCAGGGGAGTCACGTACGTCCCCGCGACCTCGTCGTCGTCGGGTGCATCCGAGGTCCGACCGGCTGTGGCCGGAGCCGCCGACGGTGCAGCCGCGGCGGGAACCTGAGCCGCGGAAACGGGCGCAGGCGCAGCGGGCGGCGCTGAGGCCTGAGCCGGCGCGGGTGCTGCCGGAGCGGGTGCTGCCGGAGCCGGTGCCGCCGGCGCGGGTGCCGCCGGCGCGGGTGCTGCCGGAGCCGCGGCCTGAGCCGGTGCGGGTGCTTGAGCCGGCCCGGGGGCGGCCTGCGGTGCCTCGGCCGGCTCAGCGGAAGCCTCTGCCGGTGCGGCGCTATCGCTCGATCCCGACTCGGCACCGTCGCTGATGATGGCCAGCTCCACGCCGACCTCGACCGTCTCGTCCTCGGCCACCTTGATCGAGCTCAACACGCCGGACGCGGGCGACGGCACCTCGGTGTCGACCTTGTCGGTGGAGACCTCGAGTAACGGCTCGTCCGCCGTGACAGTGTCGCCTTCCTGCTTCAACCAGCGGGTGACGGTTCCCTCGGTCACGCTTTCGCCGAGCCGCGGCATGGTCACTGAAACCGGCATGTTCTAGCACTCCTTCTGGTTCGGGCAACTCGTTCGGGCAGTACTTCGGCACTCGGCAGACCGGTCGCCGTGCAACGCCCGGCGAACAAACACCGACGATCAGTCGTGCACGTGCAGGGGTTTGCCGGCCAGCAGCAAGTGCGCCTCGCCGATCGCCTCGGACTGCGTCGGGTGCGGGTGAATGAGCTGAGCCACCTCGCTGGGCAGGGCTTCCCAGTTGTAGATCAACTGAGCCTCGGCGATGAGCTCGCCTACCCGATCTCCGACGATGTGGATGCCCACCACTGGGCCGTCCTTCTCGGCGATGAGCTTGACCGCGCCCTTGGTGTTCAGGATCGCGCTCTTGCCGTTACCGGACAGGTCATAGGTGACCGTCTTCAGGTTGTCGGCACCGTACTTCTCAGCGGCCTGGGTCGCCGTCAGGCCGACGGAGGCGACCTCCGGCTGGGAGTACGTGATCCTGGGCACGCCCGCGTAGTCGATAGGGGCCACGGGCAGGCCGGCGATGTGCTCGGCAACGAGGATGCCCTCGGCGAAGCCCACGTGGGCCAGTTGCAGGGTCGGGATCAGGTCGCCGACCGCGTACACACCGTCGACGCTGGTCCGGCAGTACTCGTCAACCGTTACGAAGCCCCGATCGATGGCCACGCCGGCTTCTTCGTAGCCGAGGTCGGCGGAACTGGGCCCGCGGCCGACGGCGACCAGCAACAGTTCGGCCTCGAGGGTGTCCCCGCTCTCCAGCGTGACCACGACCCCGCTGTCGGTGCGCTCGACCCCGGCGAATCGGGCGCCCAGCTTGAACCCGATCCCGCGACGCCGGAACGCCCGTTCGAGCAGTTTGGAGTTGTCCTCGTCCTCCAGCGGCACCAGGTGTGGCAGCGCCTCGACGATGGTCACCTCGCTGCCGAAGGACTTCCAGGCGCTGGCGAACTCGCAGCCGATGACGCCGCCACCCAGCACGATCGCGCTGGCCGGAACGCGGTCCAGGACCAGGGCGTGGTCGGAGGTGATCACGCGCTGGCCGTCGATGTCGAGGCCGGGCAGGCTGCGGGCGTACGAACCGGTGGCCAGCACGACGTTGGTACCGGTGTATGTGTCGGCGCCTACGGTGACGGTCTTCGGCGCGCTCAGCCGGCCCTCGCCTTCGACGATCTGGATGCCGCGGCTCTTGATGAGTCCCTGCAGGCCCTTCCAATTCTTCGAGACCACGCCGTCCTTGTACTTGTTCACGCCCGCCATGTCGACGCCCTCGAACGTGGCGTTGACTCCGAACTGCGAGCTCTCCCGGACGTTGTCGGCGATCTCGCCGGCGTGCAGCAGCGCCTTGGTCGGGATGCAGCCGCGGTGCAGACACGTTCCGCCGACCTTGTCCTTCTCGATGAGGGCCACGGTCTTGCCCAGCTCGGCCGCCCGCAATGCGGCGGCGTATCCACCGCTACCGCCACCCAAGATCACCAGGTCAAAGGCATGATCGGTCACGAAAGGGACTCCCTGCTGTCTGCGCCGTCCGGCTTGTGCCCGCCGGGCGGGAATTGGTGCTACGGACTCGGTATGAGCCGACGTCCATCTTGTCACTTCACTATCTTCGGTGGGCACCCGGGAGCCGCAGATTACAACGGTTCGGTCCTGCTGAGGAGCCAGGAATGGGATCATGGGGCGGTCAGGCGACTGTGTACTGACCGGTAGCGAATTGAGGGGTCGATCATGGGGCGGTTCAGCCTCGGCAAGCGAGGTCGCGACAAGGGTTCCGATGGCACGCTGCGCACCGGTAACTCCGCCGATGCACGCCACCTGGAGCAGTTCATCGCCAGCCGGCAAGGTGTCGAGGCGTTTGTCGAACCGCGAACGACCGTGACCGATACCACTATTCTGCTGGTGGCTCACGACGGTGAGTGGACCCGCCGTCGGGTGGATGGCCCGGGTGGGGCCGCCAGTTTCGCCAAAAAGCAGGCCATCCCGCTCTATGACGCCGCCGTGGTCGGCTACCCGCAGCGGATGCGTGATTACAACGCCCGGCAGAAGAAGCAGGGCTGACGGCGGTTTCGGTCGGCCAGCGATCGGGCGGTCGGGCGGTTGGGCGGGCGGTTGGGCGGTTCAAGCGGCGGCACCGCGCGGGCAGCCCGGCTTGCAGATCCGGCTCAGTCGCTCAGATCCGACAGGGCGGCGATGATCGTGCGCACGATCACACCGGTGCCGCCCCTGGGGGTGTAGCCCGACGCCGAGTTGGCGAAGGACGGTCCGGCAATATCCAGGTGTACCCAGTCGAGCCCCTCGGGCACGAAGTCGGCCAGGAACAGTCCCGCCACCAGCATCGACGCCCAGCGGTCCTTGGGCAGGTTGACGATGTCTGCAACAGGGGAGTCCAGCCCGGCCCGTAGATGGCTCGGCAGCGGCATGGCCCACAGCGATTCGCCGGCGGCGTTTCCGAGCGCGACGACGCGGTCGCGGAATTCGTCACTGCCCATCGCACCGGTGGTGTGGGTGCCCAGCGCGACGAGCTGCGCGCCGGTCAGGGTGGACGTCTCGATCAGGTAATCCGGCTCGTCCTCACAGGCCCGCAGGATCGCGTCGGCCAGGATCAACCGGCCTTCGGCGTCGGTGTTGTCGACCTCGACGGTCCGTCCGTCCCGCATGGTCAAGATGTCGGAAGGACGGTAGGCCGTGCCGGAAACGGCGTTCTCGGCCATCGGCACCGTGGCGGTGACAGCAATGGGAAGCCGGAGCCTGGCCACCGCCAGCAGGGCCTCGATCACCGCCGCGGCGCCGCCCATGTCCGACTTCATCTGGGCCATCATGGCGTTCTTCAGGTCCAGGCCGCCAGTGTCGAAGGTGATCCCCTTACCGACTAGGGACACCGACGTCTTGGCTCGGGCCGGGGCATAGCTGAGTCGGACCAGGCGGGGCGGGGTCGCCGACCCGGCGCCAACGCCCAGGATGCCGCCGAAGCCGCCTCGTTTGAGGCCACGCTCGTCCAGTACCTCGACCTTCAAGCCCGCCGCTTCCCCGTTTTCCTTCGCGTACGCAGCGAACGTCACCGGATTCAGGACATTGGCGGGGATGTTGACCAGATCTCGGGTGTTGTTCACGGCCTCGCTGATAATCTTCGATCGACGCAGGACGCCTCGGACCGCCGCCGGAGCCGCGTTTTCCGTGGCGATATCCACCCGCTTGAGCGCCGGCGGCTTGGCTGCGGACTTATAGCGGTCGAAGCGGTAACCGCCGAGCAGCACACCGTCGGAGATCGCACCGACCACTGCCGGATCACCGGCCGAGCCGATGGCAATCGCGACCCGCTTGGCTGTGGTGATCGAGCGCATCGCGGCTCCCACCCCGCGCCTGATGGCTTCGGCTTCGGGCAGAGCCGCTGCTGAGCCGGCCGGGTCGAACCGGCCCAGGCCGGTCGCGATCACCAAGGGGGCGGCGCTGTGACCGAGTGTCGGGATCTTGATGACCTCGTCCTGGCGCCCGGAAGCTTCAACCGCAGCCAACGCTTCGAGGAGGACGTTGCCGAGGGCGTCGTCAACCAGCTGGGCACCGGCCGCCAGCGCCACGCCGTCGCCGGTGGCGAGGGTGCCGATGACGATCACGTCGGCGGACAGGGGCGCGGAGGAATTGACGACAGACACCGTTGGCATAGCGGTCAATATAGGTGCAACGCGTTTACGGCATTTTCGCGCCCGCTGCCGGGCCGGTGTCGAGGTATCGCCGCGGCCGGGCAGGAGCACTCGGTACGGTTGCCGCCATGAACGAACTCCGCCTCTCCCCGCTGCACGATCGTCATGTCGACCTCGGCGCCAAATTGGCCGACTTCGGCGGCTGGGAGATGCCCATCGAATACGGCGCCTCCGGTGGCGGAGTGATCGCCGAACATACCGCGGTGCGCACCTCCGTCGGCATCTTCGACGTGTCCCACCTGGGAAAGGCCACGGTGTCCGGACCCGGCGCGCGAGCGTTCGTGAACTCCTGCTTCACCGCCGACCTGACCAAGATAAAGCCGGGGCAGGCTCAGTACACCCTGTGTTGTGCGCCGGACGGCGGCGTCATCGACGATGTTTTCAGTTACCTGGTCTCCGACGACGAGGTATTCCTGATGCCGAACGCTGCAAACGCCGCCGAGGTGATCGCGCTGCTGTCGGCAGCTGCGCCGGCTGGCATCACGGTGACGAACCAGCACGAGAATTTCGCTGTCATCGCCGTACAGGGGCCCCGATCCGTTCAGGTCCTGCAGGCCCTGGACCTGCCCACGGACCTCGACTATGTCTCCTTCGTCGACGCCGAATTCGACGGCCGGCCGGTACGGGTCTGCCGTACCGGCTACACCGGCGAACACGGCTACGAACTCATACCGGCCTGGTCCGACGCGGTAGCGGTGTGGGACGCCCTCGCCGAGACAGCCCGGTTGTGTTCGGGAATGCCCGCCGGTCTCGGGGCCCGCGACACGCTGCGAACCGAGATGGGCTACCCGCTGCACGGCCAGGATCTGTCTCGCGAAATCAGCCCCGTGCAGGCAGGGTCGTCATGGGCGGTCGGCTGGAAGAAGGACACCTTCTGGGGCCGGGAGGCGCTGCTGGCCGAGAAGGAAGCCGGACCGGCCCGCAAGCTCCGCGGTGTGGTCCTGACCGACCGCGGAGTTCCTCGTCCGCATATGAACGTCCTGGATGCCGGCGGAGCTGTGATCGGCCAGACAACCTCGGGAACCTTCTCGCCGACGCTCAAGCAGGGGATCGCGCTGGCTTTGATCGACATCTCGGCGGATCTGGCGGCGGGCGATGACGTCAGAATCGACGTCCGCGGCCGTCGGCTGGGAGCAAGGCTGGCCACGTTGCCGCTCGTGCCATCCCACGTGCGGTGAGCCGCCTGCGGTGACGCTCAGGTTGTGAGCGCACCGCGCAAGCTCAGTCGCTGATGCCGGCCTCGTTGCGGGTGGACATCTCGCCCAGGGTGCGGATCGCGGCCCGCAGTACCGGCAGGGCGACCAGCGCGCCGGTGCCCTCGCCGAGGGACATGTCGAGGTCGAGAATGGCCTGCAGCCCAAGCCGTTCGAGCGCAATGATCTCGGCCGGCTCGTGCGAAACCTGACCGGCTCGGATCCACCTGACCACCCGGGCGCTGGCCCGTTGTGCCGTGAGCGCGGCGGCCACGGTGACGAGGTCGTCCAGCAACACCGGCGTCTTGCGGTACGCCGCCTGCAGCAGGAAACCGGTCATCGCCGCGATATCGGCTCCGCCGACGGCGGCAAGCAGGTCGGAGATGTCGAAGCGGTGCGGCCAGCCCCGACGGCGGGCGTCGCGCACCACCGCACACTTGTTGATCCAGCTCGCGTCGTCGATTCCGGACCCGCGTCCGATGACTTTGACCGGTTCGGTGTCGGTCAGCACCGATATCAAGGTGCTGGCCGGGGTGCTCGCCGCGACGCCGAGATGGCCGAGGACCAGCAGGTCGGCACCGGCATCGATCTCCGCATCGGCGAGGGTCATACCGGCTTCGATGGCCGAGCGGGCCTCCTGGGCCGTGAGCGCGTCCTCCCGGTCGATGCGTCCGCTGGATCGTCGTACCTTCAGCTCACTGATGACCGGATCGGTGTCCTCGGCCACGGCGAGGTCGGCGAGCCGGACGGTGGCCTCGGCGAGCTCGGCCAGGACGTTCACCGCGCCTCCGCCGGCAAACAGGTGGCGCACGAGCTGAGCGGTGACCTCGGCCGGCCGCGCCGACACTCCGGCGGCGGCAACGCCGTGGTCGCCGGCGAAGATCACCACTCGGACCCGGCCGAAGTCACGCGGTGGGCACTGTCCCTGGACGGATGCGGCCCACACCGACAGCTCCTCCAGCCGCCCTAAGGATCCGCTCGGCTTGGTCAGCTCGTCCTGGCGCAGCTGTGCGGCGTGCGCCGCCTCGGAGTCCGGGAAGTCGATGCCGTCCACTGCTACTTCGAGCCGACTCGGGGTTGGGCCTGCTTCCTCGAGCCGGCTCGGGGTTGGGTCGGCCGGGTCGATCGAATCGCTCATGACCCACATCCTGCCGGGTCCGCCTCACCGGTCAGCGTTCAGGTGACTACCGTGAGGACGAAGCACACCGGCCGCGCGGTGCGCTCGGAGCTGACACAGAACGGATGGTGCTCGGACATGGTTCAGTCTCATACTTCCTGGACCTGGCGTCTGGAACCGGACAGCGTCGCTGCCCAAGACCCGGGTTCCTTCTCCAACCAGTCGGACGCGGAGAGCTGGTTGGGCGAGGCATGGCGCCAGCTGGCGGAGTCCGGCGTGACGGGCGTCGTTTTGGTCAATGACGGCAAGGATGTCTACGGCCCGATGCCGTTGTCGGAGTAGTTGCGCGCCGGCACGTCGAGGCCGTTGAGCGGTGCCTTCTTGATTGATCAAGGAGCGGCTTTTCGTGCCGTTCGCCGAGAGGTTTAGGGTTCAGGTATGGAATTTCGATACCTCGGCCATAGCGGCCTCAAAATCTCCGAGATCACCTACGGAAACTGGCTCACACACGGTTCTCAGGTCGAGAACGATGTGGCGACGCAGTGCGTGCGCGCGGCTCTCGACGCCGGGATCACGACATTCGATACCGCGGATGTCTACGCCAACACCAAGGCCGAGACGGTGCTCGGCGACGCGCTGAAGGGCGAACGCCGGGAATCACTCGAGATATTCACCAAGGTCTATTGGCCCACCGGCCCAGGCGGCCCCAACGACGTTGGACTGTCGCGCAAGCACATCCTGGAATCCATCAACGGCTCCTTGACCCGGCTGCAGACCGATTACGTCGACCTGTATCAGGCTCATCGCTATGACACCGAGACGCCGTTGGAGGAGACCATGCAGGCCTTCGCCGACGTGGTCCGGTCCGGCAAGGCTCTCTACATCGGCGTGAGCGAGTGGACCGCGGAACAGATCCGGGCGGGTCATGCCCTGGCCAAGGAGTTCGGGGTTCAGCTGATCTCGAGCCAGCCGCAGTACTCGATGCTGTGGCGGGTCATCGAAGACGAGGTCGTGCCGACCTGCCGCGAACTCGGGATCGGCCAGATCGTCTGGTCGCCGATCGCCCAGGGCGTGTTGAGCGGCAAGTACCAGCCGGGTCAGCCGCCGCCGGCCGGGTCCCGGGCCACGGACGAAAAGGGTGGCGCGGACATGATCAAGCGCTTCCTCAACGACGAGGTGCTCACTCGCGTACAGGCGCTGAAGCCGATCGCCGCGGAACTCGATCTGACCATGGCCCAGCTTGCGATCGCTTGGGTACTGCAGAACGACAATGTGTCCGCGGCCCTGGTGGGTGCCTCGCGCCCCGAGCAGGTGCACGAGAACGTCAAGGCTGCGGGCGTGCGGATCCCGGACGACGTGATGAAGCAGATCGATCAGGTGCTGGACGGGGTCATCGAGCGTGAGCCGGCCAAAACTGCGGCCAACTCGCCGCTGCAACGCCCGGTCTAAGACCCGATCGTGTAACGCTGACCCTGTCATACGGGGTCAGTGTTACACGATCGAGGTTCTGGGCAGGACGACCACCCACGGTTGATCCCATCCGGCCACCTCGAACGGGGCCGCTCCTGAAAATGACTCCCGAGTCAGTCCTTGGATACCGCCGCTGCACGGTTCGTAGATCCGCATCCCAGTAGGGCTGGATCCGACGGCGAGAACGATGTGTCGGGGGCTGAAACCGTCGCCGACGTAGAGGAGGCACGGATATCCGGCTGCCACGGCGCCCGCGACCGCGTCGAATGCGACCCGGCGCCGGTGCGGATCGACGACGGTCGCCGTGTAGCGCCCGCCGCGGCGGCTCATTTCCCGGGCGGCCGACCAGGGCAAGGTGCCGAGCTCAGGTGGCCAGGGCAGTTGCAGCCTGCGGTCGGCGTCGAGCAGCCCGCTGGTCCGCCGATGCATCCGCCGGGCCGCTACTGCGAACCGCCGTTGAGCCCCGGGCGCGTGATGGTCGCCCAGGATGGTCGCGGCGACGGTTGGCTGGGCGAGCATCTCGGCCATGACCAGGGCTGCCGATCCGCAGGTCGTACGGTCGGGCTGGCGAAGCGGGTGCCCGATCAGGAAGTCGAGAACTCCGGCGATATCCGCCGCCGGGAACCCGTCGCTTCGGGCGTCACCGGACGTGGGTGGTTCAGCCGGCGGATGGCGGCCCATCCGCTGCCGCCGGGCAAGCGCGCTTCGCAGCCGGCCGAGCGCCTGGCTGAGCAGTGCTGGCAACCGATTCAGTCCCCGCAACCCGCCACCTGCTCACCGCCGGACTAGATCTGGTCGCCGAGGTTTACCTTCGGTGCCGGACGACGCCAGCTGCGCGGGAAGTAGGCCCGGCTGCCGGCGTAGAAGCCGAGCGAGACGGCGCTCTCCCGGGTGTCCAAGCCTCGCTCCCGCGCCATCTTGCGTAACCGGGTGCCCGTGATGACCCACTCGACGAGGAGCAGGAAGAACAGCGCCAGCGTGATGATCTGCAACGGACGGATGATGTAGCCGACGAACATCAGGGGAAACAACAGCAGCAGGAAGTTCGAGGCCATCCGGCGCGAGTCCACGTAGTCGCGCGCCAGTGCGCGCACCGGCCCGGCATCGCGACGTGGCAGCACGCGCGGATCGCCGGCTTTCATGGCCTGGCGATACTCGGTGGTCGTCATCTTCTTCTGGCCCGCCACCTTGGCCCGGGCACCTTGCTGCTTCTGCCAGGCCATGGCCTCCTTGCGGTTGCGCGGAGCGGGCGGCACCGGCGCCGAGTTCGTCCGGCGCTTCGGCGTCGGGCGGCCCTTCTTGGCGGGTGCCGACGAGTCGGAGGAATCGTCGATGTCAGCGGGGGCGGCCGCCTCGACGGCGCCGTCGGGGGTCTTACGGCGAAGCAGGTTCACGACTGGCTGGTGTCTTCCTGGGAGCGGTTCTGGGGAAATTCGAGGATGGGTGGGCGAAGCGTTTCATACGGGCGTTCAGTCAAAGTGTGCCTGATCAGTCCTGGTAACTGGACACCATCTCCGGAAGTGCCAGCATTCGATCGAGGGCAAGCCGGGCAAAGTGCGCCACGGAGTCGTCCACGGTGATGCGGTTGATGACCTGGCCCTGAACCAGTGACTCCAGGGAATGGACCAGATGTGGCAGATCGATGCGGTTCATCGTGGCGCAGTAGCAGACGGTCGACTCCAGAAAGGTGATCTGCTTGTCCGGGTGCTCGTTGGCGAGCCGACGCACCAGGTTCAGTTCAGTGCCGATCGCCCAGGACGAACCGGCCGGTGCGGCCTCGATAGTCCGGATGATGTATTCCGTCGAGCCGACCAGATCGGCCTTGGTCACGACCTGATGGGTGCACTCCGGATGGACGATGACGGTAACGCCGGGCACCCGCTCGCGCACCTTGTCGACCTGAGCCGGGGTGAAGCGGCCGTGCACCGAGCAATGTCCACGCCACAGAATCATCTTGGCCGCTCGCAGTTGCTCGCGAGTCAGGCCGCCGTTCGGTTTCAGGGGGTTGTAGACGACACAGTCGTCCAGACTCAACCCGAGTTGCCGTACCGCGGTGTTGCGGCCGAGGTGCTCGTCGGGAAGGAACAGCACCTTCTCACCCTGTTCGAATGCCCAGCGCAGCGCCCCTTCGGCGTTGGACGACGTGCAGATGACCCCGCCGTGCTCACCGGTGAAGCCTTTGATGTCGGCGGCGGAGTTCATGTACGTGACCGGGATCGTGGCATCAGCAATGCCGGCTTCACCGAGCACGTCCCAGGCGTCCAGGACCTGGTTTCCGCGGGCCATATCGGCCATCGAACAACCGGCGCCGAGGTCGGGCAGGATGACCTGCTGCTGGCTTGACGTCAGGATGTCGGCCGACTCAGCCATGAAATGGACGCCACAGAACACGATGTAGTCGGCTTCAGGACGGGCCGCTGCATCTCGAGCCAGCTTGAACGAATCTCCGGTCACATCGGCGAACTGGATCACCTCGTCGCGCTGGTAATGGTGTCCCAGAACGAACACACGCTCGCCCAGCGCCTCTTTCGCGGCCCGGGCCCGCGCCACGAGATTCGGATCCGAGGCTGCCGGTAACTCGCCCGGGCAGTCCACGCCACGTTCGGAATCGGGATCGCTGCCGCGTCCCAGCAACAACAATGCGGCCGCGGTCGCGGACAGCTCGGGTGAACCGATCTCGTCCGGCGCTGCGTATGAGTTCTTAGACACGTCTGTGCTGGTCACGCCTATCAGTCTGCCTGTTGGCCGCTGATGTGTTGGAATTGGGCAGGTGCTGGTTGCGCAGGTGCTGACAGTGCAGGTGGGCTCTGGAAACAAGCGACACCGAGAGGACGCGATCTGACATGAGATTCAACAGAAGCAACGCGGATATCTCCACCGAGGCGGCCAACGGGAACGGCGAGGGACGTGTCGAGGTCAAACCACGGTTCAGCAACAGCTGGGCCACCGTGCCGCTGCGGATCTTCCTGGCCTCCATTTTCCTCTTCGGTGGGTACGCAAAGTTGACCTATCCAGGATTCTTCGATCCGAAATCCCCGCTCGGTTTCAAGAGTGCGGTCGACAGCGCCAAGGCGAACTCCCCGATCAGCGGTTTGCTGGGGCCGCTCAGCGACCACGCATCACTCTTCGGCCACATCACCGCGTTTGCCGAGATCGCCATCGGCCTAGGCCTGCTCGTCGGTCTGCTGACCAGGCTGGCGGCGCTGGGCGGCATGGCGCTGACCACGCTCATCGTCCTGAGCGTGAACTGGAGCTCGGTTCGGGAGTACACCGGCAACGGCGGTTGGTTCACCTCGGTCGACTTCGCAGTCGCGGCCGCCTTATCGGTCTTCGTGATCGGGGGTGCCGGTCCGCTGTCATCGGACCGAGGCATCGCCGCGATGCGAAGCAGCCGTCGCAACCGCGATGACGCCGAGGAGCGCGCCGCCTCGGCCCAGGCCCGCTCGGCCGAGTCGGACGCTGATCTCGAGGAATCGCGGCGAAGGCTCAGGGGCGAGCAGCAGGATCACACCGGTCAGCCCGAGTACCCGACCCAGCAGCTGCCAGGCGCGGGTCCGATGTCCGGCCCAGCCACCGGTTCCGGTCCCGGTTACCCGGGTGCTTCGAGCCCCCGGGCACCGATGGCCACCCCCGAGCCGGCGGGATCGCCGACGCCACCATCAGATCCCAACTCGCTCTGGAACCAGCCGCGACGTGAGCCCGAGGGACGCTAGATCGCTACACTAGGAATATCGACCGGCTCTGAGCGGGTTGGTGCCGTAATACCTACATCCGCTGAGCTGCACGCTCACGAGCACCATTTGGGGAGCGCATGACCGCCACCGAGATCACCATCGAGACCGCCGCGCCTGTCGAGGCACCCCCGGTGTCACTGACCGCCGACGCTGCGCTCAAGGTTCGCGAGCTGCTGGATGCCGAAGGCCGTTCGGACCTGCGACTGCGAGTCGCCGTGCAGCCGGGTGGGTGCGCGGGCATGCAATACCAGCTGTTCTTCGATGAGCGGAGCCTCGATGGCGACGTCTCCATCGATCAGCCGCTTGCGGAGGCGACCGTCCCGCTAGTGATCGACCGCACCAGCGTGCCGCTGCTTGCCGGCGCTGTGATCAGTTACACCGACACCATCGAGAAGCAGGGTTTCGAAATCGACAACCCGAACTCCGGTGGCGGCTGCGCCTGTGGCAACTCCTTCTGTGGCTGATCGAGGAGGGCCACCGCGGACCGGCCGGTGACGCTTCAGGTTGTGATTTTCAGGTTGTGATTTTCAGGGCGCTCGGCACTGCTTCGGCGGTGCCGAGCGCCCGTTCGTTTGCGCCCAGGTAACCTCACGTACATGCCAGTACTCCTGTCCGGGTCGATTGCCACGGACCACCTCATGCACTTTCCCGGCCGCTTCGCCGAGCAACTTCTCGCCGATCAGTTGCATCAGGTCTCCCTGAGCTTCCTGGTGGATGACCTGGTGGTCCGTCGGGGCGGGGTAGCGGCGAACATCGCCTTCGGGATGGGCCAGCTGGGTGAGTCGCCGGTGCTGGTGGGTGCGGTGGGCCAGGATTTTGCGGACTACCAGTCCTGGCTCGAACGGCACGGAGTTGATTGCGAGTCGGTGCACGTCTCCCAGGCACATCACACGGCTCGTTTCGTCTGCACAACGGACGAGGAGATGAATCAGATCGCTTCGTTCTACGCCGGAGCGATGAGCGAAGCCCGCAACATCGAGCTCAAGCCCGCGGTGGACCGTACCGGGGCTGATCTCGTGGTGATCAGCGCGGATGATCCGGCCGCGATGGTGCGGCACTCCGTCGAAGCGCGCGAACGTGGTTACCGTTTCGCGGCGGACCCATCGCAACAGATTGCCCGGATGAGCGGTGAGGACCTGAAATCTCTCGTTTCCGGGGCCGAGTTGCTGTTCACCAACGACTACGAAAAGAACTTGTTGGAGTCCAAGACCGGCTGGTCGGAGGCTGAGGTGATCGCACAGGTCGGGGTGCGGGTCACCACCCAGGGCAAGCAGGGCGTCGAGATCGTCGGCCGCGACATTGATCGGGTCCACGTTCCGGTGGCCAAGGAGCGCGCCAAGGTCGATCCGACCGGAGTCGGCGACGGCTTCCGGGCAGGTTTCCTGGCCGGTCGGACCTGGGGTCTGTCCTGGGAACGGTCGGCGCAGGTGGGCAGCCTGCTGGCCACTCTCGTCCTGGAGACCGTCGGCACCCAGGAGTACCAGGTCAAACCGCTGGACTTTGCCGAACGCCTCTCGGAGTCCTACGGCGATGACGCCGCGGCTGAGGTCCTACCGCTGCTGGGCGTCTGACGCCTGCCGCCTGTCCTGTCCAACGGCCTTGCTAGCGTCCGGCCATGAATGATTCGCAGGCCGGTCCGGCGTCTGAAGGTGCAGCGGTACCACGCGCGGCGGTAGGGATGTGCTTCGACCGGACGTTCCCCGCGCCGGCGTTACGGCAATTTGCGACCCGGCTCGATTCCGGCGGTGCGGATCAGCTATGGATAATCGAGGATTGCTTCTACACCGCCGGCGTCTCGCTGGCGGCAACTGCGCTGGCCTTGACCGAGCGGCTCACGGTCGGGTTGGGCATCCTGCCGGCCGTGGCCCGCAATCCGGCTATCACCGCGATGGAGATCGCTACCCTGGCGAACCTCGCCCCGGGTCGGCTGCTCGCCGGAATCGGGCACGGCCTGCAGTCCTGGATGGAGCAGATCGGCGCCCGGACGCCGTCACCCCTCACCACGCTGGACGAGGTGTTGACCGTTGTCCGTCGGCTCCTGAACGGTGAGAAGGTGAGCTTCGACGGCCGGGAGGTTCACCTGCGGGACGTGCAACTCGACCAGCCGCCGACCACGGTGCCACCCCTGTTGGCCGGCGTGCAGGGGCCGAAATCGCTGGCTCTGGCCGGCCGGGTGGCCGACGGTGTCGTGCTGGCCGAGCCGGCCAGCCCGTCCTACGTCCGGTGGGCGCTGCAGCAGGCGGGACGCTCGGGTGCCGATAGCGGATCCCAGGACGACTTCCATACCGCGGTGTTCTCCGTCGTCTGCGTCGAGGACAGCCGGGCCGCGGCATACGAGTACATGGCGCCGTGGCTGGCCGGCCTGCTCGATGCCGACAATGCGGCGCTACGAGTGGTGCCGTTCCATTCGGATCTCCTTGACTGGTACCGCCGGCATGGCCGGGAAGGCTTGGTGCGGATGCCCACTGACTGGTGGATCGAGCTCGCCCCGATCGGCACCCTGGATGACGCCGCGCAACATCTGCGCGCCCTGGAACAGGCCGGGGTCCACAGCATCGGCTTGTTTCCATCGCCGGTGCTGGCCGTGGCCCAACGTCAGCTCGGGCATGTGGTGCGATTGGCCGCCGGCTGAGGGGTTACAGCGCGACCGGATAGACCGGCTCGGGAATCTCCGGTCGGATCCGGCCCTCGACGAAGATCCCGTGCCAGATCATGAACACGAGCAGCGTCCAGATCTTGCGGGAGTAGTCGATCTGCCCGTCGCGGTGCGCAGCGAGCAGATCCAGCGCGGCGCGGGTGTCGATGAGGTGGCCGGTACCGGCGTCGCTGATGATGTCGTGGGCCCAGTCGTACATGACATCCTTGAGCCACGGACGGGTCGGCACCGGGAAGCCTAATTTGGGTCGATTGAGCACGTGTGCGGGAATGATGTCGGCCAGTGCCCGGCGCAGCGCGTACTTGGTGGTATCTCTGGTGATCTTCTCCTCGACCGGGATCGCTGAGGCCACCCGGAACACCTCGGTGTCGAGGAAGGGCACCCGCAATTCCAGCGAGTTGGCCATCGTCATCTTGTCGGCCTTGACCAGGATGTCACCCCGCAACCAGGTGAACAAGTCGATGTACTGCATCCGGGTCGAGTCGTCCAGATGCCGGCTCGCCGCGTAGTACGGTGCCGTCACGTCGGTGTAGCTGACGTCCGGTGAGTACGTCTTGAGCAGGTGCTGCATCTCATCCGGCCGGAAGATCCGGGCGTTTCCGTAGTACCGCTCTTCGATGCCGATCGAGGCGCGGCGCAGCAGATCCTTGCCCCGCATGCCTTCGGGCAACTTGGTTGACAGGTTCGCGAGCAGTCGCTTGACAGGATCGGGCGCGGCGGTCAGGTGGCGCAGCGAGATCGGTTCACGGTAGATCGTGTAACCGCCGAACAGCTCGTCCGCGCCTTCACCGGACAGGACGACCTTGACGTGCTTTCGTGCCTCTCTTGCGATGAAATACAGCGGCACCAGGGCCGGGTCGGCGACCGGGTCGTCGAGGTACCAGACGATCAACGGCAGCGTCTGCATCATCTCTTCGGGCGTGACGACCTTGGTGATGTGTTCCACCCCGATCGCGGCGGCGGATTCGGCGGCGACATCGATCTCGGAGAAGCCCTCGCGCTCGAATCCGGTGGTGAACGTCAGCAGTTTCGGGTTGTGCTCCTTGGCCAAAGCGGCGATTGCGGTCGAGTCGATGCCACCGGAGAGGAATGACCCCACGGTGAAGTCAGAGCGCATGTGCTTGGCCACCGAGTCACGCAGCGCATCGGCGATCTCGCGGTACAGCTTGTCCGAATCGGACACCGGTTTGATCGGGAAGTCCGGCTTGAAGAACCGCCGCATCGTGGGAGCGGCCCCGGGGCGGATGGTGAATGACGTGCCGGAGTCGATGCGGGTGATGCGGCTGTGCATGGACGCCGGCTCGGGAACATACTGCAACGTCAAGTAGTGCTGCAGGGCTACCGTGTTGACCTCGCCTGCCACGCCCGGAGCGGCCACCGCCAACAAGGTCTTCTTTTCCGAGGAGAAGAACGAGCCACGGTCGTCGGTGTAGGTGTAGAGGGGTTTGATCCCGAACCAATCCCGGGCTCCGAACACCACCTTCTCCTGCGCGTCCCAGATGAAGAACGAGAACATGCCACGCAGGTGCAGGACGATGTCTTCGCCGAGATAGTGGTAACCAGCGACGATCGCCTCGCCGTCACCCTCGGTGGCGAAGGTAGCGCCGAACTCAACCTTCAGCTTCTCGCGCAGTTCGAGGTAGTTGTAGATCTCACCGTTGAAGATCAGGTGATACCGGCCGTCGAGGTAGGGCAGTGGCTGATGGCTGTGCTCCCAGTCGATAAGGGACAACCGTCGGAACCCGATCACCACGTCGTCGTCGGACCAACTGCCGCCGTCGTCCGGGCCTCGGTGACGCATCTGCACCAACGAGTCCTCGATGGTCTGGCGAGTGTCGGCGGCGAGCCCGGTATCGGAGTGCGCGGCCAGGAAGCCGATCAGTCCACACATGCTCAGCGACCCGCCGATTGGTCGGTGAATCGAGGTGCGCCGGCGTCCTTCGCCGAGATCTGCGTCGGGTCGTCCACGTCGATGGCGACCGGCCAATCGATGCCGAGCCCGTCATCGAGTGGCGTGAAGGCGGTACCGGCCATACCGGGTTTCCATTCCTCGGTGAAGCAGTACAGATACTGCGTGCCTTGCTTGCTGATTGACTGGAAGGCATTGCACACGCCGGCGGGCACCAACACCTCGGTGCCCGGCTCGAGATCGACCGTTACGACCTTGCCGTAGCTGGCCGAATCGGAACGGGCATCGAGGTAGACACCGAACGCCGCACCGGAGACGCAGGAGACCAGCTTGACCATCGACTCGCCGTGCAGCCCTCGGATCGCCCCGTACTTGGTCTCGGTGACGTTGATCTGCCGCCAGCTGCCGAGTTCGGCGAAGGGGCCGTCGGCGTAGGCCGAGCCACGAAAGAATTCGCGTACCGTTCCCCGGTCGTCAGTCACCTGCTTCAGCGTCACTACGACCAAACCGTCGATCGCGGTCGCTGCTGTCTGCATGTCGGTTATCTCGAAGGTCACCGGACGATTTTCTCACGGCCCGGACGTGCGAACTGCCCACCGGCGAGTCGGCACCGGGCCAGCCCCCGTGGATCGGTCAACTCAGGCGGCGAACTCGGTAGGCCACGGCGCCGTCCTCCCGAGGCTGAGAACCCAGGTACTCCTGGTCTCGCATGCGGCTCCAGGCCGGGATGTCACTCTCGGCGGCCGGGTCGTCGGCCAGCACGGTGACCACCTGACCCAGTTCGACGTCTGGCCAGGCTCGAGCCAGATCGAGGATCGGAAGGGGGCAGCGGCGGCCTCGCGCATCGATGAGCCGCTCAGCTGTCGCGGGGGACTGGCCGGCTTCCCCCTTGAGCGATGTACGGCCACCGGCGGGCAGGTCAGCCCGAACGCGGTCCACTACCCGGGGGAGTACCTCGAGAAACCGTTCGATCTCGGCGTCGGTGACGTCTGGATGCAGGGAGATCCGGATGTTTCCGGAGGTCAGCGCTCCCATAGCGACCAGCACATGGGACGGGGTGAGGGTGTCCGATGTGCACGAGGATCCCGAGGACACCACGAAGCCCTCCCGGTCCAGGGCCGTGAGCAGCGCCTCGCCGTCGAGGTAGAGCGAGGAGAACGTGAGCAGGTGCGGAAGGCGATCGACAGGGTCGCCGAGGACCACGGCATCGGCGATGTCGCGCGCCACGGTGCCCCTGATCTGTTCGATGAACGCACTCAGGCGGGCGGCGTGCCGGTCGCGGTCGACGTGGAATGCTCGCAACGAGGCCGCGGCGGCCACTGCTGCGGGCACGTTGACGACTCCCAAGGACCGTGCCGCCTCGGATTCGTCGACCGGGAAAGGCGGCAGCCACCTGGTGCCGCGGCGGACCACCAGGACGCCCACCCCGGCCGGTCCGCCCCACATTCGCGCATCCACGGCGAAGACGGCGGCCTCAGCCGGTGCCGGACCGTAGAGAACCTCGTGGGTGGCATCGACAACCAACGGCACGCCCCGCTCTCGGAGGAACGCTGCCGCCTGCGCTACAGGCTGCCGGGTACCCACCTCGTGGTTGGCGGCCTGCAGCACCGCCGCGGCTACGCCGGGGCGGCTGGCGGCGGTGACGAAGCCGTCGAGATCCACCCGTCCCAGGCCGTCGACTCCGACTACCTCGACCAGCTCGGCTTCCGGGAGCGCGCCCGGCCGGCTGGCATGCCAGTCCGCCGCCTTGAAGACAGCCGAGTGCTCCACGGCCGACAGCACCAGACGGGTGCCGGCGCGGTGCCGGCCGGCGACGGTGCCCAGCACGGCAAGCTGCAATGCGTGGCTGCCCGAGGGGACGAAGGTGACCTCGTCCGGTTGTACGCCGAGTTCACGGGCCATGGTCTCGCGAGCGGCATCGAGCAGCACGGCACTGCGCCGGCCGGGACCGGTGACTTTGGCCGGATCAGCCCAGCCGTCCTCGGTGGCCGCCTGCTCAGCAGCCCGCGCGATCGCGGAGCTCGGCAGGCCCGCGGCCGCATCGAGATATCCGGTATTGGACTGGGGCACAGCACTGAACGCTAGTACGTGGTGAACGGCTACCCCTGCGGCCTGTGACGGTCGCTGTCAGATACGCTCGGGCAGAACAATGCACCGGTCTTCGGCGGTGCCGTGTCCTGGCAGTAGAGGAAGGCGGTCTCGCAGTGCAGCGCAAGCTTCGGTCACGCCTGTCGCGGCTCGGTCTGCTCGCGGGGTCAACCGTGTTGCTCACCGGCTGTACCGCCCATGACTGGGAGATGAAACTCCGCTTCGGCTGGCCTACCGGGGTCACCAAGCAGGCCGACCGGATGCGGACCCTCTGGACCTGGTCCTCGGTGGCTGCGCTGGTGGTCGGAGTCATCGTGTGGAGCCTGATCTTCTGGGCCTGCGGCCGTTATCGCCGCAGAAACGATGCGCTGCCGCCTCAGTTCAAGTACCACCTGCCGATCGAGATCGCCTACTCCATCGCGCCGTTCCTGATCATCGCGGTGCTGTTCTACTACACCGCGGTCACCGAGAACTACGTAGACAAGCTTTCCCCGAACCCGGACACGACGGTCCAGGTCGATGCCTTCAAGTGGAACTGGCAGTTCGAGTACCAGCAGAGCAACGGCACTGCGACGAAGTACCAGGCGCAGAACGCTAGTGGTCAGGCAGATCCCGGTGTCGGTACCCCGCTTTCGACCGTGGGCAGCTCGACCGAAATCCCGGTGTTGGTGCTTCCGGTGAACAAGAAGGTCAGGATCGTCGAGTACAGCCGGGATGTGATCCACTCGTTCTGGGTCCCGGAGTTCCTGTTCAAGCGTGACGTGCTGCCACAGCCCAAACCGAATCAGTTCGAGTTCACGGCAACCAGGATGGGTAGCTACGTCGGCCGGTGTGCCGAGCTCTGCGGCACCTACCACTCACAAATGAACTTCGAGGTCCGGGTCGTCTCCGACGCGGACTACGCCAAGTATCTGGACGCGCTGAGCAAGATCGGATCGCTGGATTCGAACCGGCAGAGCAAAGCCCTGCAGGCGATCGGTGGCGCCGCCTGTGCGACCACCACCCACCCGTTCATTACCAGTCGCACGAACAAGGCTGCCTCCCAAGCCACGTCGTGTGTGACGACCGCGAGCTAGGGGGCAGCAGGCAATGAAACTCGAAGCACGGATCTTCCTCTGGATCGCGTTGTTCTGCTTCGTCACGACTGCCGTGTACGCGTGGTGGTCACATCATGACCTCGGAACCGTCGAATGGGCCGGCACCGCGGCGCTCCTGCTGTCCGGCGGACTTCTCGGCCTCGGCGGATCCTTCTTCTGGTTCGTCTCGCGGCGCATCGATGCCCGCCCCGAGGACCGCGACGATGCCGATATCGCCGAAGGTGCCGGCGAACTGGGCTTCTTCTCACCCGGCAGCTACTGGCCGATCGGCATAGCGCTGTGCGCGACAGTGACCGGCCTGGGATTCGCGCTGGTCCAGTACTGGCTGGTGGGCCTCGGCGTCATCCTGATTCTTACCACTGTGGCCGGACTGCTGTTCGAGTACTACGTGGGAGCCCGCGCACCGCTTCGCTGACCGGCCGCCGTCGCGGTGCCTGCGAACGTGGGTGGCCAGTTGCCGTCCCGGGTATTGCACGCCGGCACGCCTGGTTCGCCGGCACGCCTGGTCGTGTGAGTTCTGGTCTGTCTGGTGATCCACTCTCCTTTTCGAGGGCAATAGCCCCGAGAATCGCGAGATGATCACTGCTGAGGACCCGGGAGTGCTCGGAGGCCCCCGGTATCTGGTGATCCACTCACCTTTTCGTGGGCTA
>JAVEEN010000229.1 GCA_030840445.1 Pseudonocardiales bacterium | reverse complement strand
CGCCGGGCTCAGGGAACAAACCCGTCAGCAGTTGCTGGACGCGCTCGGTGGTTGGTCCGGCACGGTGGTCGCCGCAATACCTCCGGTGGTCTTCGTCATCGCCAACTCCATTGGCGGTCTCCGGCAGGCAATCATCGCCGCGGTGGCGTCCGGGGTATTGGTCGCGCTCTATCGCGTGGCCCGCCGGCAGCCGGTTCAGCAGGCACTGATGGGCTTGTTCAGCGTGGCCATCGCTGCGGCCATCGCCGCGCGAACCGGCCAGGCCCGTGGATTCTTTCTCCTCGGGATCGCCGGCTCCTTCGTCTACACTGCGGTCTTCGCCGTGTCGTTGATCGTCCGGCGTCCGCTGGTCGGGGTCATCTGGGAGTTCCTCGAACCGAGTCCGCTGCCGGCGGATCGCCGCTGGTATCGGGAACCGACACTGCGACGGGCGTATGCCCTGGCCACCGCTGCCGCCACTGCGATGTTCGCCGCCCGGGCCGCGGTCCAGTTCAGCCTCTTCCGTGACAATCGGACGGGGTGGCTGGCGGTCACCCGGCTGGCCATGGGCTACCCGCTGTACGTTGCCGTGGTCGCATTCGCCTTCTGGGTTGTCCGCGGAGCCCGCCGCCGGCTGGCCTCCGAGACGGCCAGGTCAGGCGCAGACGGCCTTGCGGATGGCGGGCTCGGCCTCGGGCAGGGCGACGAAGAGTAATTCGTCACCGGGCTCGAGAGGCTCGTCGGGGGTCGGCGTGATCACCCGCGATGCGCGGATGATCGCCACGATCGCCGCGTCCGAGGGCAGATCCAGATCCCGTACCGGCACCCCGGCGCACGGCGCGCCTTCGGGCAGCGTGACCTCGATGAGGTTGGCCTGACCCTCGCGCAGGCTGAAGAGCCGAACCACATCGCCGACCGACACGGCCTCCTCAACCAGCGCCGCCAGCACCCGGGGCGTCGAGACCGCGACGTCCACGCCCCAGGACTCGGTGAAAAGCCACTCATTGGCCGGGTGGTTGATCCGGGCCACCACCCGACGTACGGAGAACTCCGTCTTGGCCAGCAGTGATACGACGAGGTTCACCTTGTCGTCCCCGGTGGCGGAGATCACGACTTCGCACTCTTCGAGTTTCGCGCTCTCCAGGCTGTCCACTTCGCAGGCATCGGCCAGCAGCCATTGGGCCTCCGGGATCCGCTCCCGCCGCACCTTGCGCTCATCCTTGTCGATCAGCAGGACCTCGTGCCCGTTGGTGATGAGTTCGCGGGCGATCGAACGGCCCACGGCGCCCGCCCCGGCAATCGCGACTCTCATCAGTGCTGCCCCCCCACAGGTCCCTGGGCGGCGGCTTCCCGGAGGCCGTCGGCCAGATCATCGGTGGCGGCGACGTGGAGTTCGTCACCCGCCTGGATAACAGTGTGCTCCGTCGGAAGCTCACCCTTGCCGAATCGGCTGATCAGGGCGACCCGGGCGCCGGTCACCTCCTCGAAGGATTTGAGTTTGTGTCCGACCCAGCCCTCGGCGATCACGACGTGCAGCATCACCACCTGCCCGGTGGGATCGCGCCATTCCTCGTCGATGGTGCCGCCGAGGATGTTCTTCAGCAGCCTGCTCGCGGTCCACGGGACGGTGGCGATGGTCGGGATGCCCAGTCGCTCATACACCTCGGCCCGTCGCGGGTCGTAGATCCTGGCCACCACATGACCAACGCCGAACGTCTCGCGGGCCACTCGGGCCGCGATGATGTTTGAGTTGTCGCCGCTGGAGACCGCGGCGAATGCGCCCGCGACCTCGATACCGGCATCCATCAGAGTGTCGCGGTCGAAGCCGATTCCGGCGATCGTCTTTCCGTTGAAGCTGGACCCCAGTCGGCGGAAGGCGGTGGGATCCTGGTCGATGACCGCGACACTGTGTTCCAGGCGTTGCAGGTGGTGGGCGAGAGTCGAGCCGACCCGGCCGCACCCCATGACTACGATGTGCACGCCCGGCACGCTACACAGTTTGAGCAGCTGTCGCGGCGACTAGGGTGCCCAAGGTGACCAAGCTTCCTGACCGGACGGCGGCCGGTGCGGCTCCGAACTGGCTCGGCCGCAGCCTGACCGTCGAGGTCGGACCGGTGGCGCACGGCGGACACTGTGTTGCCCGGTACGAGGGACGCGTCGTCTTCGTCCGGCATGCGCTGCCCGGTGAAACGGCGGTCATCAAGATCACCGAGGACGGCGGCGGGAGTTTTTGCCGGGGTGATGCCGTGCAGATCCTGCAGCCGTCAGCGCACCGCGTCGAGCCGCTGTGCCCCCATGCGGGTCCGGGGCGGTGCGGTGGATGCGATTTCCAGCATGTCTCGGTGGCCGAGCAGCGATCCCTGAAAGCGGCGGTGGTACACGAACAGTTGCTACGGCTGGCCGGGCTGGATCGACCGGTGGACGTCAAGCCGCTGGGCGCCGGTGGCCTCGGCTGGCGGCGACGCATCCGGTTCGCCGTGGATTCTCGGGGACGTCTGGGGCTGCGGGTCCATCGCTCGCACCGGATCATCGCGTTGGCGGCTTGTCCGCTCGGAGCGCCCGGAGTCGGGGATGCCGTTGCGCTGGCTACACCATGGCCCGGTATTTCCGAGATCGAGGTGGCCGTCGACGATCTCGGCGAGGTGGCGGTACTTGCCTATCGTGAGGGCGGCCCCAACCGGCGCGCGGGCCGTCGAGCCGAGGGCAGCCGATGGGCCCGCGGACGCGCGGCCAAGCCGAAGCTGATCGCAACACAGGTCTCGGGGCCGGCACGCCTTACGTACGAGGTGAACGACCGCACTTTCCGTACCCAGCCCGGTGGCTTCTGGCAAACCCACCCGCAGGCCGCTGAGGAGTTCACGGCCACGATCATGTCGGCGGTGCGGGCCGAGCCGGGGGAGCGGGTGCTTGACCTCTACGCCGGGTCCGGTCTGTTCACCGCCGCGCTGGCGCATGCGGTAGGCGCGGACGGAGCGGTCCGTGGCCTGGAGGCGGATCGGTCGGCGGTGTCCGACGCTGCGGAAAACCTGTCGGACCTGCCGTGGGCCGAGGTCCGGCATGGTTCGGTGACGGCGGCAACCGTCCGCCGGTCGGCCTCCGAACTGGGCGGCGCGGACATCGTGGTGTTGGATCCGCCGCGCACCGGAGCCGGGAGGGACGTGATGACCGCTCTGCTGGATATTCGTCCCCGGCTGATCGTCTACATCGCCTGCGATCCGGCTGCCTTGGCCCGCGATGTGCGAACCGCCCTGGACGCCGGCTGGCAGATGGGCGACCTCAGTGCCTTCGATGCCTTCCCGATGACCCACCACGTGGAATGCATCGCCACCCTCTCACCGCCTCGCCTGGCCTGCCCGCTAGCGGTTGGTGACCGGTAAAGGGCGCGCCGGGGCGCCACCGATGAGGTCAGACAGCGGTTACAGGCCTCAGGCGACTACGCTGTGCTCTTGACGTGGTTGAAACGTCGGGCGTCGGGGACGCGGGGGGCGAGC
>JAVEEN010000145.1 GCA_030840445.1 Pseudonocardiales bacterium | reverse complement strand
CAGTCAGCTGTTGAGCTGGCTACGCCAGTCCGCCGGGACCCGATCGGCCGGCCCTGGCACGGTCTGGCTCTCGGGATGAGAGTCCGGCGGCGGCAGGGTCGGCCCGTCGTAGTAACTGTTGGTCTCGAAACTCCAGAACCAGTCCTCGCCCGGTTCGAAGCTGCGGATGATCGGGTGCCCGGCCGCGGCGGCGTGCTTGCTGGCGTGCTGCAAGGGCGAAGTGTCGCAACAACCGATATGACCACACTGCGTGCAGCGCCGCAGATGCAGCCACCAGCCCCCGGCCGACTCGCATTCCAGGCAGCCGGTGCCGCTGGGGGTCGCGGTCGGGTCGATGCCGATCATGCCTGGGCTCCCTGCTCGGTAACGACGGCTTCGGCGGCCGCGAGCGGTAGCAGCACCCGGAACCTGGTGTCACCTGGCACCGACTCGACCCGCAGATCGCCGTGGTGCTTGTTCACCACGATCCGCCACGAGATGTCCAGGCCGAGCCCGGTGCCTTCGCCAAACGGTTTGGTGGTGAAGAAGGGTTCGAAGATCCGGCCCTGGATGGCGGCGGGTACTCCGGAGCCGGTGTCGCAGATCTCGACCAGCAACCGTTCGTTGTCCATCGCGGTCCGGATCCGTAGCGTGCCGCCGTCCGGCATAGCACCTACCGCGTTGTCGATCAGATTGGTCCACACCTGGTTCAGTTCGGCGGCGTACGCGGGAATCCTGGGCAGCGACCGGTTGTAGTCCTTGACCACCGTGATGCCGTGGCTGAGTTTGCGCCCCATCATCAGCAGCGTGCTGTCCAGCAGTTCGTGCACGTCGACCACCTGGTTCGGCGCGCGGTCCATCTGCGAGTACTGCTTCGCCGCGGCGACCAGCGTCGATATCCGGGTCGTGGAGTCCTCGATCTCGTTCATCAGGAGCTCGGTCTCGAGGGTGTAGTTGAGCCAGCGGATCGCGCCCTCGAGGATCTGTGACCCCGCGGCAGTGGCGGTCTTCTCGAGCCACTCGACGTCCAGCCCGGACTGGACGAACGTCGGAGCGAGATCCCAACCATCGGCAATGCCGCGAGCTTGCAGCCAATCGGCCAGCTCGTCCTCGCGGTCGGCCGCCTCGATCGGCGATAGCGTGGGCGCCTTGGCTACGTGCTCGACCGCGTCTTCCTGCAGCCGGATCAGCGTTTCCAACGTGGTGCGATCCCAAGGCCCGGCCGCGATGGTGCCCAGTTTGTGCCGCATACCGGCAACCCGGGTCCGCAGCGACGAGGTCGCGCGCACGGCGGCCGCGGCCGGGTTGTTCAGCTCATGGGTGAGACCGGCGGACAGCGAGCCCAGCGCCAGTAGCCGCTCCCGTTGTCCGACTGCCTGTTGGGTGTTCTGAATCCCGAAGAACAGCCCTTCGAGCATGTGCAAAGCCATCGGGAACCAGTCCCTGACGAGCTGTGCGTACTTCTGCGCATCCAGGACGTAGAAGCGCGAGGGTTCGACGACTCGTAGCGAGCTGTCATATTTCTGAGGCACCCGATCACCCAGGAACGCGCGCCAGGCGCCCGCGTACACACCGGCTTGGGAGGTCCGGGTGACCTCCACGTCCTCGCCGCCGATGCGCCGGGACAGCACCAGTGAGCCCTCGATCATCACGTAGAAGCAGGTCGCGTCCGCGCCCTCGGTGTACACCGGACCTGGCTCGAACGCCTCGACCCGGCCTTCTCGGCACAACCATTCCAGCTGGTCTTCGGTCAGCTTCTCGAACAAGAACAGGGTCTTCAGCTCAGCTGGGTCGCAGGGCAACACGGCACGCCCAGCGGGTGGTGTGAGGGATTCGGTCATAACTTCTCCAGATAACGGTGCACGAGCATGACGGCCATGGCGCCCTCGCCCACCGCCGAGGCCACCCGCTTGGCGGAATCCGCCCGGGCGTCACCGGCGACGAAGACACCCGGGACGCTGGTCTCCAGGTGGTACGGCGCGCGCTCCATCGGCCAGCCTCGGGGCAGTTGACCTTCGACAGCGAGGTCCGGGCCAGCCACCACGAAGCCGTTGGCGTCGCGCACCACCACGCCGTCCAGCCAATCAGTGCGCGGGGCGGCTCCTATGAAGGCAAACAACCACTGGGTGTCAACTTCTTCCGTCTCCCCGGTCGCGGTGCTGCGCAGCGTCAAACCCTCGAGGTGATCATCGCCGCGCGAACCGATGATCTCGGTGCAGGTCTGGACCGTGATGTTGCCGAGGCCGGCGATCTGCTGGATCAGGTAGTACGACATGGACGACTCGAGCGAGGACGCCCGCACGACCAGGGTCACCGATCTGGCATGCCGGGCCAGGAACACTGCGGCCTGGCCGGCCGAATTGGCGCCGCCGACGATGTAGATGTCCTGCCCAGCGCAGTTCATTGCCTCGGTGAGCGCGGAGCCGTAGTACACGCCGCGTCCGTTCAGGTCGTCCAGGCCGCCCGCGCTCAGCTGCCGATAGGACACCCCGGTCGCCAGGATGACGGTGTGTGCGTCCAGCGTGTCGCCGTCGGCGAAGCGAACCGTCCGGGCGGAGCCGTTGACGTCCAGGCCGACCACATCCCGGGTGGTGATCACCTCCGCCCCGAACCGGGTCGCCTGGCGGCGGGCCCGTTCGGTCAACTGGGAACCCGAAACCCCGTCCGGAAAGCCGAGATAGTTCTCGATCCGGCTGCTCTGGCCCGCTTGGCCACCGGTTGCGGTTCGCTCGACCAGAACGGTGCGCAGGCCCTCGGACGCGCCGTAAACCGCGGCTCCCAGGCCGGCCGGGCCGCCGCCGATCACGATCAGGTCGTAGAACTCCTTCGCCGGGACGGTGTGCAAGCCGACCCGGGCGGCCAGTTCGGAGTCGCTCGGCGCGATCAGCGGTGTGCCGTCCTCGGTGATGACCACCGGTAGCTGCCGGTCGTCGGTGTTCGCCGCAGCAAGCAGCCGGGAACCCTCGGGCTCGTCGGAATGGTAGAAGCGGTACGGGACCTGATTGCGGGCCAGGAACTCGCGGACCTCCGACGATCGAGCCGACCAGCGATGGCCGACCACTTTGGTCTCGGGAGTCGGGCGGTGATCGGTCTGCGCCCATGCTTCAAGCAGCCCGTCGAGTACCGGATACAGCTTCTCCTCGGGTGGGTCCCACGGTTTGAGCAGGTAATGATCGAGGTCCACCACGTTGATGGCCTCGATCGCGGCGTTGGTGTCGGCGTAGGCGGTGAGCAGAACCCGGCGGGCGCTGGGATAGAGGTCCATGGCCTGCTCGAGGAACTCGATGCCGCTCATGTTCGGCATCCGGTAGTCGGCCAGAATGACCGCGACCAGGTCACCGCGAAGCTTCATCTCGCGCAGTGCCTCCAGGGCTTGGGCTCCCGATTCGGCCCGGACGATCCGGTGGGTACCGCCGTACTGCCGGCGCAGGTCCCGCGCGACTGCCCGCGAGACGCTGGGATCGTCGTCCACCGTGAGGATGGCGGCACGTTGTTGCTCGCTGCCCTGCATGAGGGCCATCCTAGGACGCTGTTCAGCTCGCCTGGCAGGTCGAGCGCGTGGTGATGTCACTGACCGCCGTGCGGCCCGGCCGGCTGATGAGGTATTTCACGGCGTCGGCCCCATCCTCCCGGAGGGCTACCGACGCGCCGAGCTCACCCATCTGGAGCACAATGGCCTCGCCGATTCCACTGGAGGCGCCGGTGACGAGGGCGACGGTGCCCTGCAGATCGAAGGACGTGGTTTCTCGATTCAGGAGATGGGGGCCAGGGTTGGCTCGGGCTCAGCGTCGGGGGCGGACGCGGCCGCGGCTCCGGAAATCGGAGTGGCTCGCAAGGTCAGGGCGAGGCCACTGGCAGCTACGGCCAGGGCGGCCGCGAGCAGCCAGCCGGTGCGGAAGCCGGTGAGGTTGGTGGCATCGACTCGGGTCCCGAGGAGGGTGACCAG
>JAVEEN010000132.1 GCA_030840445.1 Pseudonocardiales bacterium | reverse complement strand
GTTGCCGTCCTACTGAGCTATGCCGGCAGCGGCCGTGTCACTTGTGCAGCCCGCTGGGTCCTCGACCGAACCGTCCTTGGCCGAGCGGGTTTTCGCCTGCGTGGAGCTGATTCCCAGCGGCACGGTGCTTTCCTACGGCGACGTGGCCGAGTACATCGGTACCAGATCGGCTCGGATCGTCGGCCGTATTCTGGCCACCGAGGGCTACGACGGGCTGCCTTGGCATCGGGTTCTGCGAGCTGACGGCACCTGCGCCGAGCACATTCGGGCCGAGCAGCTCAGCCTGCTGCGGGCAGAGGGGGTGCCGATCCGGGGTGACCGGGTCCGGATGAGCACGGCGCGCTGGGATGGCCGCTGAGAATTGTCAGCGGCTTGTGATGGGATGACTACATGCCGCCATCGCCCGCGTTTCGCCTGACCCGTCCGGCGCGGCCGATGCCGGTGGCTCCCGCGCTCGACGGGGCGCAGCAGCGGGTAGTCGACCACGCTGGCCGCCTCCTGCGGGTGCTGGCCGGGCCCGGTACCGGCAAGACCACCACGCTGGTCGAGGCGGTGATCGACCGCGTCCACAACCGCGGCGTGCCCGTCGAGAACGTCCTGTTGCTGACCTTCTCACGTGCCGCGGCAGGTCAGCTCCGAGACCGGGTGACAGCACGTCTGCAGCGCACCATTTCCGAGCCGGTGGCCCGAACGTTCCATTCCTACGCCTTCGGTATCGTCCGGCAGGCAGCGGTGTTGGCCGGTAATCCGGCGCCGCGGTTGTTGTCGGGATCCGAGCAGGACGTCACCCTGCGGGAACTGCTGGCCGGACGGTTGGACGACCGACGCGACAGCTGGCCGCCGGCGCTGGCGGCGGCAATCCAGACCAGGGCATTCACCGATGAGCTCCGCGAACTGCTGATGCGGGCGATCGAGCGCGACATCTCGGCCGAGCAGCTGGCCTTCTATGGCGCGGAGCACGGCCGGCCGGACTGGATCGTCGCGGCCGACATTCTGACCGAATACCTCGATGTCACCGCGTTGAAGGCACCGGGCGCGTTCGACGCCGCCGAGCTCATCCAGCGGGCCAAATTCGAGCTGAGGTCCAATCCGGCTCTGTTGGCGGCCGAGCGCGCCCGACGCCGGCGGATCTTTGTTGACGAGTTCCAGGACACCGACCCGGCGCAGATCGAGTTGCTCCGCCTGATCGCTTACGGCGCCGACGAACTGGTCATCATGGGGGATCCGGATCAGGCGATCTATGCCTTCCGTGGTGCGGAGCAGAATGCGATGAACGAGGTGGAGTCACTCTTCGAGGCCCTGTTCACCTCGACAACGACGCCAACCCTCTTCGATTCGCAGCTCGAGACGGTGTCGCTGTCGGTGTGTCGCCGAAGTGGCCCGGTACTGCTCGCCGGCTCCCGACGGATCGCCGGACGGCTCGGCGGCGGGCTCGTGCAGCATCGCAGCCTGCAGGCCGATCCCGCGCTGACGCCCGGTGCCATGTCGGTCGCGATTTTCAGCTCGGTGTCCGCCGAGGCCGCGCACCTGGCGACTCGACTGCGGCGGGCACATATCGAGGACGGCGTGGCCTGGTCTCAGATGGCCGTGCTGGTTCGGTCGGCCGGTCCGGCCGCCGACAGCCTTCGGCGCGGACTGGCCGCGGCCGGCGTTCCCGTCGGGCAGCCCGTGCGCGGCGCCCTCGTCGACGAACCGGCCATCGCGCACTTGTTGACCCTGTTGCGGTGCGTGGCCCGACCGGCCGAGATCACGCCGGATGACGCTGAACTGCTTCTCACCGGACCGGTGGGCCGGGCCGATCCGTTGCAGCTGCTCCGCATGCGTCGACATCTGCGCCATACCGTCGGGCCGGAGGTGACGCTGGCGGCCCTGATCACCGAAGCCGGTGCGGCCTCGCTGATCCCGCCTGGGGTCCGGCGCCCGGTGGAGCGGGTGCACGCGGTGATCGGCGCCGGAACGGCCGCGGTCGCCGAGGGCGCGGCTGCAGAGGACGTGCTGTGGGCCGTCTGGCAGACCAGTGGGCTCAGCGCCCGCCTCGAACAGCGGAGCCTGGCCGGTGGCTCGGACGGTGCGCGGGCTGACCGGGACCTCGATGCGGTGCTGGCCCTCTTCGACGAGGCGGCCAAGGTCGCCGAGCGGTCGCCCGGGGGCGGCGCCGAAGAGCTGTACCGCTGGGTGACCCAACTGCAGATCACCGACACCGGCTCGGCCACCGTCCAGGCGCCCGGCGAGGTGGTGTCCATTCTGACGGCCCACGCCAGTAAGGGCCAGGAGTGGGAGGTCGTCTGCGTAGCCGGTGTCCAGGACGGGAGCTGGCCGAACCTGCGTCAGCGCGGTTCGTTGCTCGGCAGCGACCTGCTCGTCGACCTGCATGCGCACCGAGCCCCGGTGTCAACGGGCCTGCCAGCCCAGCGGTTGGCCGAGGAGCGCCGTTTGTTCTACGTCGCCGTGACGCGGGCTCGCAGTTCGCTGTCGGTCACCGCGATCGCCGGCGAGGACACCCAGCCCTCTCGCTTTCTCGAGGAGCTCGATCCGCTGGCCGACGGTGTGAACCGCCGACCGGTACAGCCGAGCAAGCAGGCGTTCGCTCTGCCGGGCATCGTGGCCGAACTCCGAGCCGCCTTGATAGACGGGCGCACTCCGGCGGCCGTGCGGCAGGAAGCGGCGGAACAGCTTGCCCGACTCGCGGCGGACGGCATCCGCGGCGCTGATCCGCAGCAGTGGTGGGGGCTGGCCCCCCTGTCGACCGATGCTCCGATCCGCCCGATCGAATCGGGCCCGGTGCCGATCCGCCCGTCGAAGTTCGAGGCGTATTCAGATTGCGAACTCAGGGCATTGCTGACCGAACTAGGCGCGGTCGACGCTTCGGACGAGGCCGCCGCCTCGCTGGGCACGCTGGTCCACGCGGTGGCTGAGCAGGCCCCGGTCGGCGCGACCGTCGAGCAGCTCACCGAGCTGCTGGAAGCGGGCTGGTCACGCTTGGACTTCGGCGCGCCGTGGCACGGGCGCAACGAGCGGGCGCGAGCGCAGCGGATGCTGGAGGAACTGGCCCGATGGCTCGAAGACAGCCGGTCCGAGCTGACCGAGGTCGGCCGGGAGACACCGTTCAAGGTGGTCATCGGGGACGTCGTCCTCTCCGGAAAGGTGGATCGCCTCGAGCGCGATGGCGCGGGTCGGTTGGTGATCATCGATCTGAAGACAGGAAAGAACAAGCCGAGCAAGAGCGCCGTCGCCGAGCATCCCCAGCTCGCGGCGTATCAGCTCGCAGTTGCCGAAGGAGGCTTCACCGACAATGTCCCAGCCGATCCCGGCGGCGCGCGACTCGTGCAGGTCGGTGCCTCCCCCCCAGGTGCGCAGGTCCAAGCTCCGATGTCGGATTTCCCAGATCCCGATTGGGTACGGCGGGAGCTGGCCCGGATAGGCGCGGTTCTGCGCGGCAGCACTGTCACCGCCCGTCCCGGTGCCGGTTGCGCCCGGTGCCCGGTCCGTAGTTCCTGCCCCGCGCTGAACGACGGCCGGCAGGTCATCTCGTGACCGCCGTCGCGGCGTCGGGGGCCCGGAATTCGCAGGCGCCCGGTCCACACCCGATCCGGTACAGCCCGCTGGCGATCTCGCGGATGCTCGGTGCGCATCCGCCGACCGGCGAACAGACGGCCGTGATCGAGGCGCCGCTGGAACCGGCGGTGGTGATTGCCGGCGCCGGATCGGGAAAGACCGAGACGATGGCGGCTCGGGTTGTCTGGTTGGTGGCCAACGGGCTGATCGCACCCGATCGGATCCTCGGGCTGACCTTCACCCGGAAGGCAGCGGCCGAACTTCAACACCGGGTCCGAACGCGCCTGCGTGCCTTCTACCGAGCTGATGATCCAGGCCACGAGCCGGCCGGTGAGCCCACAGTGTTGACCTACGCCGCGTACGCCGGCCGGCTGGTGGACGAGCATGCCATTCTGCTCGGCCGTGAGCCTGGTTCCCGGCTGTTGACCGAAGCTGCCCGCTGGCAACTCGCGGACTCGGTCGTCCGCCATTACGAGGGATCCTTCGAGGTCGAACCCGGGGTCGTGGCCACGGTCACCGAGCGCGCCCTCGATCTGGCCGGCCAAATCGCCGACCACTTGGCCGAGCCAGAGGAGATCCGTGCGCTGAGCGCCCGGATCCGGAGCCAGCTCGACCCGCTACCGATGGGCCCCCGGATGCGTAACGAGTGGCCGGCGGAGGTCGCGAAACTGCGCACCAGCCTGACGCGTCGCGACGACCTACTCCCGCTGATCGACCGCTTCGCCGAGGCAAAGCAGCGAATCGGCGCCATGGACTTCGCCGACCAGATGGTGCTCGCCACCCAGCTGGCCGCATTGGCCAGCGTTGCCGAGGTCGAGCGGTCGAGGTATGACGTCGTGTTGCTGGACGAATACCAGGACACCGGCCACGCCCAGATCCAGATGCTCACCAGACTGTTTGCCGACGGCCGTGCGGTGACCGCGGTCGGGGATCCGCTGCAGTCCATCTACGGCTGGCGTGGAGCCAGCGCGGCCAACATCAACCAGTTCGAAGACCGGTTTCGCGCCCCGAACGGGCGCAGTGCGCGCCGGTTCCCGTTGCTGACCAGTTGGCGCAACGATCGGCGGATCCTGGCCGCCGCCAACCGGGTGGCCCAGCCGCTGCGTGGCCCGGGCGAGGCTCCCCTGACCGAAAGACCCGGTGCCGGTACCGGACAGGTGGTGGTCGGCTTCACCGCCACCGTCGTGGACGAGGCCCAGTGGATCGCGGACTGCCTGGTGGCGCAGTGGCAGCAACGCGAGCGGGATGACTGGACGAACGGCGAGCGCACGTTGGCTGTACTGGTCCGCAAGCGATCCGGCATTGCCCTTATAGCTCAAGCTATTCGTGATGCCGGGCTGCCGGTGGAGGTCGTCGATCTCGGCGGTTTGCTCACGCTGCCGGAGATTGCCGACATCCGTGCGGTGCTGCACGTGCTGGCCGATTCCAATGCCGGCGGTTCGCTCGGCAGGCTGCTGACCGGCGCCAGGTGGCGAATCGGTCCCGCGGACCTGGTTGCGCTACACGAACGCGCCCGGGCCCTGGCCGCGATGACCACCCGGTCCCTTCAGGCGATAGTGCGTCCAACCGCCACTGAGATCGGTATCGCGGGGAATGAAGTCGCGCCAGATGATGATGAGCGGGTCGATCCGTCGCTGATCGAGGCCCTGGACGACCTCGGTGATGAAAGGGCTTATTCTGCCGAGGGATTCCGTCGACTGTCCGAGTGTGCTGGCATCCTGCGACGACTGCGCCGTCGCCTGGAGCTGCCGCTCCCCGATCTCATCGGCGAGGTGGAGTCCGCGCTCGGAGTCGACGTGGAGGTCGCGGCCCGGGCCGAGGCGGTGGACACGGCAGTCGGCGACGCCGGGCGGGCCAACCTCGACCGGTTCATCGACGAATCCGCACGTTTCGTCGGTGATCGGTCGGGCAGCGACCAGATCGCCGGACTTTCGGCGTTCCTCGGCTACCTCAAGGCGGCCGAGGATGAGGAATACGGCTTAAAGCCCGCGGCGATCGAAGTCCAATCGGAGCGGGTTCAGATCCTGACCGTGCACGGGTCGAAGGGTCTGGAATGGGATGTTGTGTGTGTAGCCGGCCTGATCGACAAGGGATTTCCCGATCAGGCGAAGAGCCACGACTGGGCCAGCACCCCAGCGCTGTTGCCGGGACCGCTGCGCGGTGACCGGCCACATCTGCCGGAACTCAGCTTCGCTGGGTGCCACAACCGCAGCGACGCTGAGGAGCGCGTCAAACAACACCGCGCCGAGCTGGGCGCAAGGCACCTCCTGGAAGAGCGGCGGCTGGCCTACGTAGCGTTCACCCGTGCTCGCAAGGCACTGGGCGTGTCAGGCGCAGCCTGGGGCAATGGCATTAACGATCGGCGTCCGTCGGTATTCCTGGAGGAGCTACGGCTGCTCGCCGAGGATGGCCTGGTGGTGGTGAACGGCTGGTACGAGGTGGCCGTGGACGAAGCGAACCCGCTGCAAGCCGTGGATCGGGAGGCGCTGTGGCCCGCCGATCCCCTCAGCGCTCCGAGAAGGCAAGCGCTGGAATCCGGTGCCTCGCTCGTTCGGGCAGCGATGTCGGCGACCATCGCACAACCGGAGCCGAGCCACGAAGTGACCTCCACCGACTTGGCCGACTTGGCCGACCTGCGTCGATCGTGGCGGCGCGACGTCGATCTCCTGCTGGCCGAGCACCGGGCCGCGCAGCAGCACACCCAGATCGACGTGGTCATGCCGGATCACCTGTCGGTGTCTGACGTGGTCGCACTGTCGGAGGATCCGGCTTCGCTGGCCCGCCGATTGCGCCGGCCGATCCCGCAACGCCCGGCCAAGCAGGCACGCCGTGGTACGGCATTTCATAACTGGCTGGAACAACGCTGGGCAGCCGACGCTCTGCTGGATATCGACGAGATTCCGGGAGCCGTGGACGAGGTTATCGACGACGGTGAACTCGAGACGTTCAAAGCGAAGTTCGAGCTGAGTAGATGGGCCGACCAAACGCCAGTCGCGGTCGAGGTGCCGTTCGAGATGTCCTTCGGCGGCCGGGTCGTCCGTGGCCGGATGGACGCGGTCTTCCGCGAGCCGGACGGCCGGTTCGTGGTCGTGGACTGGAAGACCGGCCGGCCGCCGAAGGGAGCCGAAGCCGCCGCCAAGGCCGTCCAGCTCGCTCTCTACCGACTGGCCTGGGCGGAGCTACACGGTATGGACGACGCCCAGCTGAGCGCGGTCGGCGCGGCCTTCTATTACGTAGCCGACGACCTGACCGTCGCGCCGGCCGATCTGCTGACCGGCCAAGAACTACGAGATCTCATCAACGGCAGGTAATGACTGCCTGTGGACTTGGTCCACGAGACCGGGCGGTTCTGGGCGCATGCTAGGCCGGAGGCTAGCCTGGGCGGGTGAACGACGTGCGTGCCTTCGTCAGCGAAAACCACCCCGATCTACTCTCCGACCTGGACGCCTGGCTGAGGATTCCTGGCATCAGCGCCCAGCCCGAGCACCACGAGGCCGTGCATCGCAGTGCGGCCTGGCTCGCCGACGCCTTCGGTCGCACCGGGTTTCCCACTGTCGAGATCTGGCCGACTGCCGGGCTGCCGGCCGTATATGCCGAGTGGCCCGCCGAGGACTCCTCCGGGCAGACGCCGACCGTGCTGGTCTACGGCCATCACGATGTGCAGCCGGTCGACCCGATCGAGCTGTGGAACACCGACCCGTTCGAACCGACCGTCGACGGGCAGGTGCTCCGCGCGCGCGGCGCGTCCGACGACAAGGGCCAACTGCTGTTCCACCTGCTGGGCCTGCGCGCCCACCTGGCCGCGACGCATCGATCCAGCCCCGCGGTCAACCTCAAGTTCCTGATCGAGGGGGAGGAGGAGTCGGGTTCGCCGAACTTCGAGCGCCTACTCGCCGAACGGGCTGATCGCCTGACCAGCGATGTCGTGGTTATCACCGACACCGGCATGATCGCCGAGGACATTCCGAGCGCGGTCACCGGCATGCGAGGTCTTGTCGTGGCCACCGTCAACTTCCACGGGCCCGATCTCGACCTGCATTCCGGCTCCTTCGGTGGTGCGGTTCCGAACCCGGCAACGGCGATCGCCCGCCTGACCGCGGCGTTGCACGACGAAGCCGGGCGGGTGCAGATTCCCGGCTACTACGACGACGTGCTGGAGCTGAGAGCGGAGGAGAAGCAGCTGATCGCCCGGGTGCCCTTCGACGAGGCCGAGTTCTTGGAGACCAGCAAGTCCCGTGCGCTCTCCGGAGAGGTCGGCTTCTCGACCCTGGAGCGCCTCGGTGCCCGCCCCACAGCCGAGGTGAACGGCATCGGCGGTGGTTATCAAGGTGACGGCGGAAAGACCATCGTGCCCAGTGATGCGTTCGTCAAACTGTCCTTCCGGCTGGTGGCCGACCAACATCCGGACAAGATCCGCGCGGCCGTCGAAACCTTCGTCGCCGCTCATACGCCGGACGGGATCAGCCAGACCATCGAATGGGAGGGGGAGGGTGTGTCACCGTGCGTGGTTGGTATCGACACGCCGGCGTTCGCTGCCCTGTCCCGCGCGATCCGCACGGCGTTCGACGCCGACGTCGTGTTGCCGGTCCGCGAGGGTGGCTCAGGACCCGAGGCCGCCATCGCGCAGGCCATCGGGGCGCCGCTGGTATTTCTCGGAGTCGGGCTGCCCGATGACCAGATCCATGCGCCGAACGAGAAGGTGACGCTGTCCATGCTTTACAAGGGTGCCGAGGCCGCCGGTCATCTGTGGCAGGAACTTGCCACGCTCGGCAAGCTCGGCCTCAAGGGCTGACGTGAGCGGCACCGGCGACTGGGAGCCCCAGACCTGGATCCCCCCTCATCCAGCGGGACCCGAGCATGGCTGGGGCAGCCCCGTGCCGGCCCCACCCGGCGCCGGCTGGCCCTCGGCCGGTCCCGACACCTGGAATGGCACGCCGCCGTCGTCCAATCAAGGCTGGGGGCCGCCGCCGCAACCGCCGCCGAGGTCCAAGCGCTGGAAGGTCTGGGTCGGCGTCGGTGCCGTAGTGGTCGTGCTGCTGGTTGTTGCCCTGGTCAACGGGTTGCGTAACGGTGGCACCAGCGGCCAGGCGAGCGGCCAACCCTCCGGGCTCAGCACGCCCAGTGCCGCCCCGACGGTTCCCAGCCCCGCTCCGAGTGACGGTAGTGGCGGAGGTTCTCCGGGCTCGGCCGTGCCGGTGGTGGCCTGCCCCACCATCCGGGACGAGGAGTCGCACCTGTCCTACAACTGTGTCGACAACTACCTCGTGCAGGGTGCCGCCGATAATTACCTCGGCCTGCGAATCAGCTTGAACCACGAGACCGAGCCCAACTGGGTCATCAGCGAGGGGTCGGGCAACCCCAAGAGTGTCACGATCGGGCCGTCCGGCAGCGCCGTTGCGTTCCGGCAGGCGCCGACGGCGCCGCCCTTCCCAGCCGCCTCCGGTTCGAATCAAGCGGTGCCGCCACCGACGGCGGCACAGGTGCAGGCGGAGGTGAAGCGGCGCACCGGACTCGCGCTCGTCAGCGGATACGGCGACGCCCCGTCGGCCAAGATTCTCGACGAGCACTCCAGGGTGTTCGCCGGAGTCACCGGCTACGAACTGGTCGCCGAGATCACGATCAATCCCAGCTATCGGGCAGCGAATAAGTTGAAGGTGAAGACCGAGAGGCTGTGGGTGGTCGGCGTGCCGACGAAGGCGGGTGTCAGTATCTTCATGCTCACGATCCCCGACGCGCGCAAGGATCTGTGGCCGAAGGCCGAAGCCACAGTGGGCAGCATCCGAGTCATCTGACGTGGTCCGGCTCGGCCGGCCCATCGCTCCGGCCGAACGCCTTGACGAATCGGCCAATGCCCGCCGACGAGCGTCCGTCTCCTTTGACTAGGGTGAGCGGGTGGCTACCTCCAAGTTTGTGATCGCGCTGTGAGCGCCTCCCGCGGTGCAGCAGCACTGCGCGCGCCGTCGTTCGAACTCGTCCATCACACGCTGCGCAACGGGCTCCGCGTCGTCGTCGCGCCGGACCGGAGTGCGCCGGTGGTCGGGGTCGCCGTTCTGTACGACGTCGGCTTCCGATCCGAACCGCTGGGACGTACCGGCTTCGCGCATCTGTTCGAACACCTGATGTTCCAGGGCTCGGCCAACCTCGAGAAACTCGAACATTTCCGGTACGTGCAGGCATCAGGGGGCATGTTCAACGGCAGTACCCACCTCGACTACACCAACTACTTCGAAGTGTTGCCGTCCAACGCCTTCGAGCGCGGGCTATTCCTGGAAGCCGACCGGATGCGTTCACCGCGGATCACCGAGGAGAACCTGGACAACCAGATCTCGGTCGTGAAGGAAGAGATCCGGGTCAATGTCTTGAACCGTCCTTACGGCGGCTTTCCGTGGCTCGTCCTACCGCCCGTACTGTTTGATACTTTCCCTAATGCCCACAACGGCTACGGCGGTTTCGAGGATTTGCAGAACGCGACCGCCGAGGACGCGTCGGCCTTCTTCGACAGCTACTACGCGCCGGCCAACGCGGTGCTCGGGGTCGCCGGCGATGTCGACGCCGATCAGGCCATCGAGCTGATCGAACAGCATTTCGGTGGTATCCGCCGCCGCAAGAAGCCGCCGCGGCAGAACTTCGGTGAACCGATGCTCAGTGCGGAACGCCGCGAGACCGTGACCGATGCCCTGGCGCCGATGCCCGCCGTCGCGCTCGGCTACCGGGTACCGAATCCGGGCGATGATCTGCACAGCTACCTGGCCAACGTGCTGCTGGCCGAGATACTGTCCGACGGCGACGCCTCCCGCCTGCAGCGCAGCCTCGTCCAGTCCAAGCGTCTGGTCACCGATATCAGCGCCTATCTGGGCACCTTCGGCGATCCGCTCGAGGAACGCGATCCGACCCGCCTCAACATCACCGCTCACTACAGCGACCAGTCGGCAACCGAGAAGGTGCTGAGCGCCGTCGACGCTGAACTTGACCGGCTGGCCACCTCCGGCACCGAGCCAGGCGAGCTCGATCGAGTACGCACCAAATTCGCGGCGACGATCTTCCGTGAGCTTGACCAGGTGCTCAACCGCAGCCTGGAATTCGCGAAGTTCGAGATGCTGTTCGGTCGGGCGTCGCTGATCCTCGGACTGCCCACGCTGCTGGCCGAGATAACCGATGACGACATCCGGCTCGCGGCCGCACGGCTTGTCCCGGCCAGCCGGGCCGTCGTCGAACTCATCCCAGGAGCGAGCGCATGAGCCCGACCGATACCGCAGTCGCGCCGGCCACGTCGGCCCGGGCCCGCAACGGCCGGCGTGCCCCATTACTACCGGTGCCTGGATTGACCAGGCCAGCCAAGGTGAAACGCATTACCACCGCCGAGCGGGTGTTCGAGTCAGGACTGCGGGTGGTCTTCGTGCGCCGCCCGTCCGTTCCGATGGTCGAGGTTCGGCTGCGGCTGCCGTTCTTGTCGGCGAAGTCGCACCATCTCAGCAGGTCCTCGCTGTTGTCGGACACGATTCTCACCGGCACCGCCCAACATGATCGAAACTCGCTCGCCATCGCACTGCAGGAGCTGGGCGGTGGCCTGTCGGTGGGCCTGGACGCAGACCGGCTGCTGTTATCGGCCTCTGCCTTGTCGACCGCCCTGCCCGACCTGCTTGGGATCTTCGCCGAGGTGCTGACCTCAGCCAGTTACCCCAAGAACGAGGTTGCCGGCGAGCGTGGCCGGCTGATCGAGCGAATAACCCTCGCCAAGTCTCAGCCGGGCGTAATCGCCAACGAGGCGCTCGGGCAGCGGATGGCGCCCGGACACCCTTACGGCACCTCGCTTCCGCCGATTTCAGAGGTCGAGGCCACCACCGCCGCCCAGCTCCGGAGCCTGCATGCGAATCTGGTCCGGCCGGACGAGGCGCTGCTGGTCATCGTCGGCGACGTCACCCCGGCGCGTGCCTTGGATTCGGCCGAACGGGCATTGGCCGGCTGGACCGGTGCCCAGGCCAACCGCGAGGTGCCCGCATTGCCCGGACTGGACATGGGGCCACTGCTGATCGTCGACCGTCCCGGGTCGGTGCAGACCTCGTTGCGTTTCGGTGGTCACGCACTGCCACGTTCGGATGAGGGCTATCCCGCACTGCAGCTGGCCAATCTCGCGTTCGGCGGTATGTTCTCCTCCCGTTGGGTCGAAAACATCCGTGAGGACAAGGGCTACACCTATTCGCCGCGCAGCTCGCTGGACCATTCGACGCTGGCTTCCTCGTTCACGGCTTCGGCCGATGTGGCCACCGAGGTCACGGCGCCGGCGGTGCTGGAAACACTCTATGAACTCGGTCGAATCTCCTCCCTGCCGATCACCCAGGCTGAGCTGGACCTGGTGCGTCAGTACGCCATCGGCACCATGTCGTTGTCGATCTCGACCCAGGCCGGTCTGGCGTCCACGCTGTCCGGCCTGCTCGGTGCCGGTCTGGACCTCGAATGGCTGACCCGCCACCGTGATCGACTTGCCGCTGTGACGCTTGAGCAGGTCGCCGACGTGGCGGCCGAGTTCCTCGCGCCTCGCAAGCTGGTTGCCGTCGCGGTAGGGGACGCGGACAGGATCTCGTCCAGGTTGAGCGGACTCGTCGATATCACAGTGCAGGGTGCCTGAGACGACGGTGGCCGACCAGATCCCATTCGTGCCGGTTCCTGTTCTCGCCCGGTCCGCTCATAACCGGATCGGGCACCGGCGCGGCGATGCCGACTGGGTGCAGTCGGCATGGGATGACTCCACCAGCCGGGTTCTGGTGCTCTCAGCGGCGTCCACCGTGGCTACCCGCAGCGGCGCCTCCCTCGAATTTGCCGCACCCTCCGAGGTGACTGTCGAGGGCGACCGGGTGCTGCTCGGCGAGGCGGCTGGGACGGTATATTTCGCGGTCCTCTCCTATACCGGGTCGGCCACGACGGGGCTCGACGGCGACTGGCAGGGGTTGCGGCAGCTTGCCGAGGAGTTGAGCGACCTGGAACTGGGACTGCTCACGGCCGCCACGGCCCTGCAGGCCTGGCATCAGCGCCATACCCGGTGTCCGCGTTGCGGTGCGGTTACCGAGGTGTCGCAATCGGGGTGGAGCAGGACCTGTCCGGTCGACGGGTCCGAGCATTTCCCGCGTACCGACCCGGCAGTCATCATGTTGGTCCGCGACGATCAGGATCGATGCCTGCTCGCCCGATCGCCGCTGTGGCCACCGGGCCGCCTGTCGGTACTGGCCGGCTTCGTCGAGGCGGGGGAGTCGGCGGAGGCTGCGGTGATCCGTGAAGTGGGCGAGGAGGTCGGCATCGCTGTAGCCAACGTCCGCTACGTAGCCAGCCAGCCGCATCCGTTCCCGGCTTCGCTCATGCTCGGATTCACCGCGGATGCGATCGGTGGCACCACTCTGGTCCCGGACGACGATGAGATCGCCGAGGCCGGCTGGTTCACCCGCGAGGAAGTGCGCCGGGCCCGGGATTGGGGGCAGGAGACGGCCACCGACACCGGGGTGCTCCGGGCGCTGCCCCCGACCATGTCGATCGCGCGCCAGTTGATCGACAGCTGGATCGCCGAGCAGCCCTGAACGCTGCCCAGCAAGGGCCAGCAGGTTCAGCGAACAGCGATCGCCGGGTGGGCCGAATCGTCGTAGCGCAGCACCACATCGGAGCTGCTCGCCGGGTTGACATCGAGGTCATACCGGTCGAACGCCGGCAGCGCCCAGGCCCAGTCAGGGTCGGTACGGCGTCGTCGGGCCTGGCGAGAGACCCAGGCGTGCACCGTCAGGTCGAACGGCAGGCCGCTGCCGAACAGTAGTTCGCCGGTGACGATCAGCACACCGGTCGACGGCAACGCCGCCGGCGCCGTCCGGGTGGACCGGTTGGTGACCGGATCGCGTAACGAGGGCAGGTAGCTCCAGCGTTCGGCCGTGGGGCTGGTCAGCCCCACCGGCGTGAGCACCTCTCGCTGCAGGGCCGCCACGTCCAGCCAGCCCGAGTAGAAGGATTCGACGTCGGTCTTTCCGTACTCCAGACGCAGCGATGCATCCCGGTAGAAGGTCTCGGTGTGGACCACGCCCACCACCCGCCCGGCCAGGGTGAGGGCCTGCCCGAGCGCGGTGACCAGCGGGCCGATCGCCGCGCATCGGGGGGCGTCGAGAGCCACTCGTAGCGGATGAACCACCGGATGTCGGGCCACGGCCAGGTCGGCCAACTGCTGGGCCAGGCGCTCCGGCGATACCGGGTCGAACTTAGGCACCGCTTACGCCAGCGCGGCCAGCTTGTCCCGAACCTGGGCAACGCTCGGATTGGTCAGTGCGGAGCCGTCTGCGAATTCCAGGGTCGGCACGGTCTGGTTGCCACCGTTGACCTCCATGACCCGCACCGCGGCATTCTCGTCCTGCTCGATGTTCACCTCGGTGAAGGTTATGCCGGCCTGATCCAGACCCTTCTTCAGCCGCACGCAATAACCACACCATGAGGTCGTATACATCGTGAACTGGGCGCTCATTGATCCTTCTTCGTCGTCGATCCGGCGCGCTGTGCGCCGGGGTGGGACCGTCCCCGGCCCCTGGTAATTCAACTAGTAATTCAACTAGTAATTGAACCTTGCCGGTCGCGGAATGTTCCCGGCGCCCACCGCTGGCGTTGCCGGCGGTCAGAACTGTCATCGCGGCTTGGCAAGATGGTCGGAGTGAGCATCCCCGATACGGCCAGAGTCACGGCGACCCGATCCGCTGACGAGGTGCTGGCCGGGCTGGACCCGGAGCAGCGGGCCGCAGCCGAGGCGGTGCACGGCCCGGTATGCATCCTCGCCGGTGCTGGCACCGGAAAGACCCGCGCGATCACCCACCGGATCGCCTACGCCGTGCACAGCGGCGCTGTACCGATCGATGCAGTGCTGGCGGTCACCTTCACCGCCCGGGCCGCGGGCGAGCTGCGAACCAGGCTACGAGCGCTCGGCGCCACCGGAGTTCAGGCTCGGACGTTCCACGCGGCCGCGTTACGCCAGCTGAATTACTTCGCGCCGCAGATCCTCGGCGGCCCGATGCCCGATGTGGCCGACAACCCGATCCGCTGGATCGTGCAGGCCGCCAACCGGTTGCGCCTACGGACCGACCGCGCCGAGCTGCGGGATCTGGCCAGCGAGATCGACTGGGCCAAATCGTCGCTGGTGTCACCGAGTGACTACGTCTCGGCCGCCGCCAGGGCCAATCGGGGCATCTCGCTGACTCCGGCCAAAGTGGCTGAGGTCTATGAAGGCTATGAGGAGGCCAAACGCCGCAACAACGAGATCGACTTCTCCGACCTGTTGCTGATCATGGCCGGAGCGCTCGAGGAGAACGACCAGGTCGCCCGCCAGGTCCGGGCCCAGTACCGCTATTTCGTGATCGACGAATACCAGGATGTGTCACCGGTTCAGCAGCGGTTACTCACAGCCTGGCTCGGTGGTCGGGAAGACATCTGCGTGGTGGGAGACGCCAACCAGACCATCTACTCTTTCGCCGGCGCCCGGCCCTCCTACCTGCTGGACTTTGCCGACCGCTACCCCACGGCGACCGTGGTGCGATTGGAGCGCGACTACCGCTCGACTCCTCAGATCGTTGAGCTGGCGAACCGCCTGATCAGTGCAGCTCCCCGCGATGCGGTCTCGAAACTCACCCTGATCGGGCAACGGCCGGACGGCCCCAGGCCCACTTTCGCCGAGCATGACGACGAGGTGGCCGAGGCCACGGCGGTTGCGAGCGGCGTGAAGCGACTGCTCAGCGCGGGCCTGCCAGCCGCCGAGATCGCGATCCTGTTCCGGATCAATGCCCAGTCCGAGGTCTACGAGAAGGCCTTGTCCGACCTCAGCATCCCGTACGTGCTCCGCGGCGGCGCGAAGTTCTTCGAACGGGCCGAGGTCCGCCAGGCTGTTGTGTTGCTACGAGGGGCCGCGCGGGCAGATGACGGCGAGGTCCCGTTGCCCGAGGCGGTGACCGAGGTCCTGAGCTCGGTCGGCTGGGGTGCCGGCCACCCGCCCCCGGGCGGTGCGGCCCGGGAACGGTGGGAGTCCCTGGCCGCGTTGGTGAGTTTGGCCGAGCAGTTCGCTGCCGAGCAGCCCGAGGCTCGACTGGACGATTTCAACGCCGACCTCGAACAGCGCGCAGCAGCGCAGCACGCACCGACCGTGCAGGGGGTGACGTTGGCGTCGCTGCATTCGGCCAAGGGTCTCGAGTGGGATGCGGTGTTCCTGGTCGGCCTGGCCGATCAGACCATCCCGATCCAGCACGCCACCACACCCGAACAGCTGGCCGAGGAGCGCCGCCTGCTCTACGTCGGCATCACGCGAGCCCGGGAAACCCTCGCCCTGTCGTGGGCGCTGGCCCGGAATCCGGGGCAGGCCAGGCGTCGCCGTCCCAGCCGATTCCTGGACGGCATCAGACCCGGTGCGGCGACCCGCTCGTCCTCGGGGCCGGCTTCGTCGAAGAAGCGGACCAAGGTGATCCCACAATCTGAAGACGCGGCCACCTTCGGTCGGCTGCGCGCGTGGCGCAAGAAGCAGGCGGACGCCCAGGGTGTGCCGGCCTTCGTGGTGTTCTCGGACGCGACCTTGGTTGCGATCGCGGACGGCAGCCCCGCGGACCGGGTCGCGCTGGCGAAGGTGCCGGGCGTCGGCCCCACGAAGCTCGAGCGGTACGCCGAACCGGTTCTGGCCGTCCTGTCCGGAGAGGATCCGGAGCCGGTGGCCATTGACTGAGCAATCGATATCGCAAGTCCGCGTTTGTGTGGCCGAAGGCCCTTGTACGGTAAGGACTTCGCGCTCGCCGCAGTCTTCGCCGGCTTGGTCATCGGGCGGCCGACGAAGAGGGAGAATCTGACATCCGTCAGCAATTTTCGGCCAATGTCGGAAAATCAATTGTGCACCCGGAACTACTTCCGATAGCCTCGCGTGCACACAAACAATTCCACTGCGCCTGAGCAGACTGTTCAGCTGAGCTTGCGCCGAGACCTTCCGAAGGAGGTGCCGAATGTCCACGAACATCATCGCAGTCGCGGAGATCCCGGCTGCCTTCGCTGCTGTCTCGACCCTGGTCGCTTCGGCGCACGAGGCTACCCAGCTCAAGCCAGGAACTTTCCGCCACAGCGCCGCCGCAATGACGGCTGTCGATTTCGGCCGGGTCCGCCATCCTCGAGGGATACCACTCTGACCAGCGCAGAGCGAAACCTTCGAGGCCGCGGATTCCCTGACCGGGAACCGCGGCCTTTGTCATTCCGGAACCGAATATCTCGTTGAAAGAAGAAGAAACCGATCGCTATCCGCCTACCGACACCGACACCGACACCGACACCGACACCGACACGAACACCGACACCGACACGAACACCGAACGAAGGAGGTGACCCGACGTGTATGCGACTCCGTTGCTGACCGAGCAGGAGGAACAACCGCGGGTTGCGGCCACACCCCAGGCCGCGATTTCGATCTGCGAACCGCTCATCCCTACCGTCGACCCCGCATTCGGGGCCGATATCGACGATCTCCCTTGCCGGGCGCTCGACGCCGACCTGTGGTTTGCCGAGACGCCCGCGGACCTGGAAATGGCCAAAGCGCATTGCGCCGGGTGCCCCGTTCGGAGCGGTTGTCTGGCAGGTGCCCTGGACCGGCGAGAGCCTTGGGGCGTCTGGGGCGGCGAGATCTTCAACCAGGGAACGGTGATCGCACGCAAGCGGCCTCGCGGTCGTCCGCGCAAGAACGAAGTCGCCGCATGATCAGGGTGTGGGTCCTGACTCCGGTGTTCCGCTCACGTGGACTGACCGCCCGGTCAGTCGCCGCGACATCAATCAAAGCAGCTCGGTCCTACGAACGTTCCGTCTCATCAAGGAGCATCACCATGTATCAACAGTACGAAGCACTGGCGCGTGAGCGAATGCGCGAGCACCGTGAATACGCTGCCCATCGAAGGCTGCTGAGTGAGCTGGCCTCTGTCCGGATGTGGCAGCGGGTTGCCGACTACTCGGCCCGGCGGGCCGTAAGGGCGCAACGTCGCCTGGACGAGCACTCGACAGCTGACTACCAGCTCGTTGCCTGATCAGCCTGATCAGCCTGATCATCGTGATCGGGCTTGATCGGGGCGAGCGACTGCCGCCGGAGGTCCCGGGACACACGGTCCCGAGACCTCCGCGTTGTCGTCGGGCGGAGCAGCTCAGCCGCCGCCGAGCCGTCGGCCGGCCTCAGCCGCGCGCTCATGGGCCAGGGCCAGTTCGGCCCGGCTGCGGGGGATGTCGCCAGCCATAGCCGGTACGTCCTCGGCCAGGGTGAGGCTGGTGGTGATGACCGACATCGACATGCCGAGGGCTGTCGAGAGGATGAGGTTCAAGACGGGCACGGCGTGGTCCCACCCTGCGGTCGGCGTTCCGTCGTCGTAGGAGCCGCCTCGACTGGAGACGATGACGGCGGGCCGTCCGGCCAGCGGCCTGATGTCATCATCGAACGGCGCGGTCGTGCCGGGGACGTGGATGTGGTCGATCCATGCTTTGAGACTCGACGGAAGC
>JAVEEN010000107.1 GCA_030840445.1 Pseudonocardiales bacterium | reverse complement strand
GCTTGCTGCACAAGGCAATTGCTGCCGTACGAGAGGGTTATGAAACCCTGCGGTTCAATACTTCGATCGCGCGGGTCACCGAGTTGAACAACGCGGTGACGCAGGCCTTCCCCAACGGTGGTACGCCGCGCCCGGTGGCTGAGGGCCTGACCTTGATGCTGGCGCCGTTGGCTCCGCACGTGGCGGAGGAGCTGTGGTCCAGACTCGGACATAGCGAGTCATTGGCGTGGCATCCGTTCCCGGTCGCCGACGAGGCGCTGCTGATCGACGACACGATCGAGGTACCGGTTCAGGTGAACGGCAAGGTCCGTTCCGTCGTCCAGCTGCCGGCCGACGCCGACGCCGCCTCGATGGAAGCCGCCGCGCGAGCCGACGAGAAGATCATCGCCGCCCTCGACGGACGGCCGGCCAAGCGGGTTGTGGCGGTTCCCGGACGGCTGATCAACTTCGTCGTCTAGCCTTCTGCCCATGCAGAGCGCGCGTCGGGTGGCGGTGGTGACCGACTCCACCTCCTATCTGCCGGCGGGGGTGGCAGCGGCTCTGGACGTTCGCGTCGTCGGCCTTCAGGTCGATCTCGACGGCCGGTCGGGTCGCGAAGGCGTCGAGGTGTCGCCGGCCGATGTCACCGAGGTGTTGCGCGCCCATCGGGCGGTGACCACATCGAGGCCCACTCCCGGCGAGTTCGTCGACGTTTTCCGGGCTGCCTTGGACGCCGGAGCATCCGAGGTGGTCTCGGTTCACCTGTCGGCCAAGCTGTCGGGAACATGTGACTCGGCCCGGCTGGCCGCGGCGGAATTCGGCGACGGCCTGGTGGTGGTGGTCGACTCACGCGCAACCGCGATGGCCCTCGGCTTTGCCGTGATGGCCTCGGCTGAAACGGCGATTGCCGGGGGCAGTGCCGACGAGGTGGCGCAGGCGGCCACGACCTGCATCGATCGCAGTTCCTCCTTGTTCTACGTGGATTCACTCGAATGGCTGCATCGCGGCGGCCGGATCGGCACCGCCGCAGCCATGTTGGGCACCGCGTTGGCCGTGAAGCCCTTATTGCACCTGGTCGACGGCCGGATCCTGCCGATGGAGAAGGTGCGGACGTCGTCCAAAGCCATCGCTCGGTTGGTGCAGATCGCAGTCAACGCCGCGGCGGACAGCAAGGTCGATCTGGCCGTTCAGCACCTGGCCGCGCCGGAACGGGCGCTCGACGTGGCCCGGCAGCTGAAGGATCAGGTACCCGGCCTGCGGGAACTATACGAGTCAGAGGTGGGTGCGGTGGTCGGCGCCCACGTCGGCCCGGGCCTCCTCGGGGTCGTGGTCCGGCGGCTTTAGCTCCGTCGGCAATGGGAACAGTCCGGCGGCTTTAGCTCCGTCGGCTTCAGAGTTCGATCTCCACCAGGACCGGCCGGTGATCACTGGCTATCTGCACGTCCGCCGTGTTGATCACCGAGGCGGCGGCGACAGTGAGTCGGGGGTCCACGAATACCGCGTCGATCCTTCGCTTGGGCAGGATCACGCTCGAGGTGATGCCGTCGCCGGTGCCCGCCGTGGCCCAGGCGTCGACCCCCCGGCCACCCATTGCCTGCCACACGGTGGACCCGGGGTCGTCGTTGAGATCGCCGGCCACGATGAGCGGATGTTCGGTGATACCGAATGCATCAGCCGCGGCGTGCAATTCGGCGACGTGGCGGATCCGGGGTTCCTCGACGAGATCGAGGTGGGTGCCGGCCACCGCGAAAGGCCGTCCGCCGAGGGTGAATTTGGCCAGCGCGGTGCCTCGCTGATGGAGCCTGCGATCACGGCTGAACAGTACGTCGGTGGCCTCATCCACCGTCACCTCCAGACCGGACAACAGTAGGTTGCCGGCCGCGGTCCGCCCGCCCGTGACGACGACCAGGCCGCTGCGCCGTGCGATTCTGGCGGCGATCGAGCGCCAGCGCAGGAACCTGGGTGCTTCCTGGATCGCCACCACATGGGGTTCGGCGTCCTTGATGACCCGGTACACCGCTTCGGCGTCATCACGCAGGGCTCTGATGTTGTAGGACAACAGCCGCAAGGTGGTCACGTCAACATTCTGCCTTGCCGACGGGCGCTCGGAGGGGCCGGTGAACCTCAGCAGCCGGTCTTGCTCACTGTGCTGGCGACTGACCAGCTCGAGGTAATGAGGTAACGGCCGGGCTCGGTGAAGGTGGCCTGCAGTGCGTCCGGGGTGGGCGCCGCCAGGCAGACCGGGGTGCCGAGTCCGTCCTGACTCGTGATACGGATGCCCCGGGCCGGCCGGAACCGCAGGGTCAGGGTGGCCGCCTGGTCGAGGTCGAAGACGACCTGAGTCTCGCTGGCCGAGATCACCTTGGCCGGTGCGGGGACCATCGGCTCGGCCAAGTGGACCGAGTAGAGCGTCCATTGATCGTCGCGCCAGATCTGGTTCAGGTACGGCAAGCCGCCTTTCACCAGCGCGGCTTCGGCCTGGTAGCTAGAACCGGGGGCGGTCGGGACTGCAACCCAGGCGACCGCGTTCGAATCAAGCCAATCGCGATAGCTCGCCGGGTTCAGTAGTGCCGGGTTGTAGAAGATCGCGTTGTTGGTGGAGTCGCTCTGGGTTTCCCATCCCCTGGCGAGGTACACGGTCGGAATCAGTTCGGCAGCAGCCCGGTGTGTCGTCGTGTCCAGCACCTCGGCACGGTGGTTGTCCCGGCCCGGCAGCGTAGCCAGCTCGGTTCGCAGTCCGGTGTAGTAGGTCTGCTGGGCGGCGGGCCGGGATGCGGCGGTGAGGTCCGCCGAGACGAGATAGCCGCTGTAGACGAATGCCGGCAGCAGCGCCAGAGCAATGGCCCGTTTCGGGTTCCGGGCCACCGCCCAGATGACCGGCGGAATCAGCAGAAAGGCGAAACGGCTGATGTTGGCGCCGACGCCCGACGGTATGACGAATGCGCCCAGGCACGCCACTGCGGCGGCCCACAGCCCGATCTTCACGTGCTTCGGCAATTCCAGCAGCGTGGCTGCGGCGATGATGCCGACCGACCAGGCCAGGGTGGTCCAGGCGAAGGGCATCGGCGACGGTGCACCGAAGATGACCGTCGGCAGCACCAGGCCGATAGCGCTCGGTACGCCGAATCGGATCAGGTTCGGCCGCCAGGCCGGCTGCGCGATTGCCGGGCCGACCAGGGCCAACAGGATGAACGCCGGTCCGAGTGGTGAGAACAGGGTGGCCACGCCGTTCACAACGCCGCCCAGAATCGGCCGGTTGCGACGTAAGAGGAGCAGGCCGAACAGCGAGACGGCGATTCCGACGGCGAACGGCACCCGTCCGGACCACAGGTTGCACAGCGCGGAGACGCTGACCAGGTAGGCGGCCGAGCGGGGCCGCATGGTGCCCTCGAGCAAGGGGCGAGCCATCGCCGCAATGACCAGCACCGATAGTGCGGCTAACACCGTGGTGCCGACGATCGAGGCCAGCGCCGGAGTCAGCACCGAATACTGTCCCGGCGTGGATCCGCCGAACCAGGACAGCCAGTAACCCAGTCCGACGTGGCGGGCCGCGGCCGCCGCTCGGGCGTCAGCCGCCTGCAAGTCAGCGACGGGCGGCTTGACGATCACGAAGGCGACCGCGCCGACCAGGGCGAGCAGCAGGTGACCATGGTTACCAAGCCAGGAAGGCCAGCGACGCGTGCCCGCCGCCGCGGCGTCGAATCGGGCAGGTTCGAGAAGGGGACTGACCCGCTCCTCGACCTGCGTCATCATCGACCTCATCCAATCGGTACCGGTAAGACCGGCCTGTCCAGGGCATCGCCGCGGTCGCCGGAAAACCAGGGATCCCCCGACGGGTGCGCAGCCAGACAGGGCAGGTTGCGCGAAGCTTGATCGAACTGGATCTTACCGCGACCGGCCCACCGGATTCGGTCTGCGAGAGCCGCGCGCCTATGGGACTCGTGTGGAGTCGCACGAACATTGCGTCCAGTTGCGATGGCGCAATCGTGAAGGCCGACGCTGGTCGCGCCGGGTCGATTTCCAAATGTGACATAACCAGCGGTCGCACGGCGCCGGCGCTCTCCGGCGGTTGTTCGCTGGGCACGAACCCTGCGAGGAGGTGTGCGGGCGAGATGGCTGGGAGTCAGTGTCCATGCATGCCACCTGCGCCCCCGTCGACGGGCGTCGCGGACATCCGCAATAGGGCGACGACGGCGATTGCGGCGGCGACGACGGCGGCGGCGATGAAGCCGCGGGAGAAGCCGGCGACGACTCCACACCGCGGCATATCCACAGGGTCGCAGGATGTCCACAATCAGTGCGGTCATGGCTTTGCCGCGCTCCGTGCGGCCTATTTTCGATCGGGTGCAGCGTGGAGCCGAGGGTCGCGATATCGGCGGTCAACTGGCGGCGCTACTAGCTCGGCTGGGTACTCCCGATCGGCTCGCAGAACCGAAATCGGTCGATAGCTCGACATCCCCGGGCGCGGCACTGCGAGGCAGTCTGCGGTGCAACCCTGGGCGTGGCGGGGCGATCGCGCTTTCCCTGGTCGCGCTGATATCGGTCCTGGGTGCGGCCACCTGGGTGGCGATGTCTCAGCCGCATCGGATTCCGGTGGCTTCGGCCGAGGCTCCTGAGCCGAGCGCGGCCAGCTCCATCGCCCCCGGCGGCACGCTGCGCTCTCCGATGGCCGGGTCTTCCGCAAGCCCCACGGTCACGGTCGTCGTCGTGGACGTGGTCGGACTGGTTCGCCGACCCGGCGTGTACCGGTTGCCGTCCGGGTCGCGGGTCGACGACGCTGTGCGCGCGGCGGGCGGAGCCAGGGCGGGGGTGGATCTCACCGGGCTGAACCTGGCCCGCAAGCTAAGTGATGGCGAGCAGGTCGCGGTCGGTGTGACCGGCGCCGGCGCCAGCCGACCGGAGGCAGGGTCGGCAACCGCCTCGGGTGGCTCGGGCGGCGGGCCTACCTCAGGTCTCGGGTCGGGTGTCGGCACCTCAGCCGGCGTGCTCGACCTCAATTCAGCAACCCTCAGCCAGCTGGACGGCCTGCCCGGAGTAGGGCCGGTCCTGGCCCAACGGATTCTCGACTGGCGTACCGCGCACGGCCGCTTCGATGCTGTGGACCAACTGCGGTCCGTCACCGGTATCGGCGATGCGAAGTTCGCCGACCTCAAGTCAGTGGTGACGGTGTCGTGATGGCCGTGGGCCGAACCGGCCCGGTCGGCGAGATGGGCAACGGTGCCGGCGCCGACCAGGTGGATCTGCGGCTCGCCGTCGGCGCCGTCGCCGCCTGGCTGGCGGTCCTCTGGGGTCTGTCCAGACCGGCCGGCCTGGTTGCCCTCGCCGCGGGCGGCTGCCTCGTGGTCGGCCTGTCGTTGCTTGGCTTCGTGATGCTGCGCCCGCCGGCAGTCTGCAACTTCGGCTATCCCATCGCGTTCGGCGCATTCGCCATGGCCATGGCACTTGCCCCGTTGTCCGTACAGCTGCACCAGGCCCACGACAGCGATCTCGCCCGGCTGGCGGCTAGCCGGGTCGAGGTCACCGCAGAACTGGTGGTCACCTCCGACCCGCGACCACTCGTCGCCAGGGGTCCCGGCGGAACCGCTCGCACCGCGGTGGAGTGCAGGTTGACCGCGGTGAGCATTGCCGGCCATCGCTCGGCGGTCAGCGGTTCGGCGCTGCTGCTCGGCCCGTCCGACGCATGGCGGCGGATCCTGCCGGGCCAGCACGTCAAACTCGACGCGCGATTGTCACCACCGCTGACCAGCAACCTGCTCAGCGCGACCCTGTCTGCGCGAACCGACCCCGATCTCGTCGGCCGGCCACCTTGGTGGCAGCGCGGTGCGGGGTCGATCAGGCGCGGCCTCCAACGGGCGGCGGCGCCCTTGCCCGAATTGCCTCGTGGCCTGCTCCCGGGGCTGGTGGACGGAGACACCAGCCAACTGGACCCGGTGCTCGCCGAACGCTTCCGGGTCGCCGGACTCACGCATCTCACCGCAGTCAGCGGCACCAACTGCTCGATTCTGGTCGGTGCGGTGGCGCTGGTACTCAGGCGCCTACGTGCCTCTCCGAAGACCATCGCGGTGCTCGGTGGTCTGGTACTGCTGGGCTTCGTTGTCGTGGCACGCCCATCACCGAGTGTCCTTCGAGCCGCATTGATGGCCGGCATCGCCCTAGCTGCATTGGCGACCGGACGGCAGCGCTCGGCCATGCCGCTGTTGTCGGCATCGGTCCTCGGATTGCTCCTGTGGCAACCGCGCCTGGCCGCTGACCTCGGATTTGCGTTGTCCGTCACCGCCACCGCATCGCTGCTGTTGATCGCTCCGGGATGGGCGGCCGGGCTGTCTCGCTGTCGTGTTCCGCACGGCATCGCCGAGGCTTTCGCGGTAGCCGCCGCCGCCCACCTGGTCACCGCGTCCATCGTCGTCGGCATCAGCGGTCGATTCAGCCTGGTCGCCATCCCCGCGAACGTGCTGGCCGAACCGGTCGTCGCCCTCGTCACCGTCCTCGGCGTCCTCGCGGCCGTGCTGTCGCCGGCCTGCCTGCCGGTGGCGACGTGGATGGCCGAACTGGCCGGTTTGCCGTGCCGCTGGCTGGTGTGGGTGGCCGAATATTTCGGTTCGATGCCGGGCGCCTCGATACCCTGGCCGGCCGGCCCTCCCGGTGCAGGGCTGCTGCTCCTGGTAGAGCTTCTGGTCGTGCTCCTGGCCCGTCGGGCGAACCTTCGAGCGCTGATGGCGGTGGCGGTTGGGGTGGCGTTGCTGGTGCAACTCCCGGTGCGCTCGGTGGTGGTCGCCTGGCCACCGGCGGGCTGGCTGGTCGTCGCCTGCGACGTCGGGCAGGGTGACGCGCTGGCCATCTCGGCCGGAAACCAGGCCGCGGTGGTGATCGATGCAGGTCCGGACCCGGTGGCGGTCGATCGTTGTCTGCACGAGCTCCGGGTGCGGACCGTTCCCTTGCTGGTACTGACCCACGCTCATCTGGATCATGTCGCGGGGATCGCCGGTGTGCTGCACGATCGCGCCGTCGGCAGGGTGGTGACCTCGCCCCTGACCGAGCCCGCCAGCGGTCACAGGCTGGCGGCGGAGGTGCTGGCCCGGCGCGGCATTTCGCTCGCCGAGGTCAGCGCCGGGGCGGTGCTGGAAGCCGGCTCTGGCCGGGATCGGGTGCGTGTTGAGGTACTTGGTCCGTCGCATATCTACTCCGGAACCCGATCCGACCCGAACAACACCTCGGTGGTTCTGCGAGTGACGGTTCACGGGCGCACTGTGCTGATGCCAGGCGACGCCGAACTGGAGGCTCAGGACGACCTGCTGGCGCGGCACGTCGACCTCCGTGCCGACATCCTCAAGGTGCCGCACCACGGCAGCGCGTACTCCGATCCGGCGTTCCTTCGTGCCGTGCATGCCTCCTTGGCCCTGGTCTCGGTCGGCAAGGACAACGACTACGGGCATCCCTCGCCGTTGCTGATTTCGGAACTGGCGCGGGACGGGGTGCCGGTACGGCGGACCGACCTGGACGGCGACATAGCGGTTTTGGACACCGATGGCCGGTTGCAGACAGAGATCCGTTCGACTCGATCGGGCAATTCCCTGCGCAGCCGATGGTTCGATGCCGGGTCGTCGGCGCGACGTGCGACGATGTGCCGGTGTCGTCCGCCGCCGAATTGGGTCCCTTGACGCTGGTCGTGGGTGATGAGGAATTCCTCGTCAGTCGCGCGTTGGACGACCTCCGGCGGGCTGTACTGGACGCCCATCCCGATGCCGAGGTTCACGACCTCCAGGCGTCGCAGGTGGATGCCGTCGAGATGATCCAGGTCCTGAGCCCGTCGCTGTTCGGTGGTCGCCGATTGATACTCGTGCGGTCGGCCCAGGATCTGCCGGCGGCGGTCGCACCCATCGTCGTCCCGATGTTGCTGGACACCGATCCGGAAACCACCGTCGTCGTCCAGCACTTGGGCGCAGCCAAGGGTAAGACCGTTCTCGACCAGCTGCGTAAGGCCGAACCAGCCGAGATCCTCTGCGCCAAGCTGACCCGATCAGAGGATCGACAGAACTTTCTGCGCAACGAGGTCCGGCGGTTTCACGGCCGGATAACCGCCGACGGCGCGGCCGCTCTGATGGATGCTATCGGCAGCGACTTGCGGGAGATCTCTGCCGTGGTGGCCCAGCTGATCGGGGACACCGGGGGCGTGATCGATGCCGCGGCGGTTGCCGCATATCACCGCGGTCGAGCAGAGATGACCGGCTTCGCGGTTGCGGACGAGGTGGTCACCGGCAATGTCGCAGGCGCCCTGACCAACCTGCGCTGGGCTTTGAACACCGGGGTTGCGCCGGTGCTGATCGCCGATGCCATCGCGGAGGGTGTTCGGTCCGTCGCCCGGGTGACCGGCGCCGGGCCGGGCGATCCCTTCAAGCTGGCGCCGGCCCTGGGCATGCCGCCGTGGAAGGTCAAGCGAGCCCGCAGCCAGGCCCGGGGGTGGACGGAGCACGGATTTCGGCAGGCCCTCGGGATCGCGGCCGCACTCAACGCGGATGTGAAGGGCGCGGCCGCGGATGCGGACTACGCGTTGGAGAGCGCCGTCCGCCGGATCATCGCCGTGCGAGGTTCCGGCCGCTGACGCGACGAAGCGCTGACCCGGCCGCTCGCGCGGCGCGCTGATACGGTGCGAACGCGCGCTGACCCGGCCGCTGGCACGGCGATCCGGTGCGTAGGTGTGGGCAGCACACAGCCCGCAGGCCGACCTTGGTGGCCGATCCGCGGGCTGATGGAAGTTGCTGCTTAGCTGGGCTTACAGCAGAGCTGGGGGTTACAGCGCGTTGGTGCGCTGAGCCATCGCCGACTTCTTGTTGGCGGCCTGGTTGGCGTGGATGACGCCCTTGCTGACGGCCTTGTCCAGCTGGCGGGACGCGTGCAGGAGCGCCGTCGACGCCGTGTCCTTGTCACCGGACTCGGCGGCGGTACGGAAAGACCGGATGGCCGTCTTCAGCGAGCTCTTGACGCTCTTGTTGCGAAGACGAGCGGCCTCGTTGGTCTTGATCCGCTTGATCTGGGACTTGATATTCGCCACGAAGTTGCCTCTGAGCCTTTATCCGAAGGGGTCGATCTCTGACTGGTCTTGGTTCTGTCGCAGCTGATCCGCCGGGCCGCATCAGCCTGGCGCCGGAAACTGCGGCGGCCAGCGACGGGGACGGGCTCAAACAACCTCGCCAGACTACCAGCGCGGCCGGCTGCCACCCAAATCTCGGACGGTCGCCTCGGCCGCCATCGTCAACTCAGGCCCGGACGGTGACCAGCTCGTAGCGGGTGTAGAGGAAGGTGCGAACCGCATCGGCATCGGAGACCACCTCGGTTACCGGGCTGTCATCGGAGTCCTCCGAGCCGTAGGCCAGTGCTGCGCCGTCGACGAAGTACACCGGGCTGTCCACCGGGGCGACGTCGGTAAGCCGGACCACGACGTACCGATCACCGATGTCGCCGATCAGGGCTGCAGTCTCCGTCTCGGTGCCCGGGTCTTCGGTTGTGTGCACGGACAGCACCTGCTGCCAGTCGTCGTCGCCACCGGGGGAGGTGTTGACAAGATCGCCGGCGCGCAACGCGGTGGCCGGAATCCGGTATTCGACAACGGCACGGGGATCGATATTCGGTGAGCTCATGTGACCATCATGACCGACCCATCCCGGCGCCGGACCGCCGCCGCGCGGTTAGCCCCGCAAGATCGTCAGCCGGCGGCCTCCCGGTACGACGCGACGGCCGCCTCCCGGTCGTCGTGGGAGAATAGGAGTCAGATCGACGAATTGCCCGACGACGAACGAACCAGCCAGCAGAGAGCAGCCTGTGCCCGCCATTCCGAGCCCTCCCGGTGACACGCCGCCCGGCCGTATTCGCAACTTCTCGATCATCGCCCACATCGATCACGGCAAGTCCACGCTGGCCGATCAGATGCTGCGGCTGACCGGAGTCGTCGATGCCCGCCAGGCCCGCGCCCAGTACCTGGACCGGATGGACATCGAGCGCGAGCGTGGCATCACGATCAAGTCGCAGAACGTCCGGATGCCGTGGCGTTCCAAGGCTGACGGCACCGACTACACGCTGCACATGATCGACACACCCGGGCACGTCGACTTCACCTACGAGGTGTCCCGGTCGCTGGCGGCCTGTGAGGGTGCCGTGCTGCTGGTCGATGCAGCCCAGGGCATCGAGGCCCAGACCCTGGCCAACCTCTACCTCGCGCTCGAGAACGACCTGCAGATCATCCCGGTCCTCAACAAGATCGACCTGCCGGCCGCCCAGCCCGACCTGTACGCCGCCGAGCTCGCGCACATCATCGGATGCGAGCCGGACGACGTCCTCCGGGTGTCGGCCAAGACTGGTCAAGGCGTCGAGGAACTGCTCGACGTGATCTGTCGCGTCGTGCCGGCACCCGTCGGTGATGCCAACGCTCAGGCTCGCGCGATGATCTTCGATTCGGTCTATGACATCTACCGCGGCGTGATCACCTACGTCCGGGTCATCGACGGCAAGATCACCCCGCGCCAGAAGATCAAGATGATGTCGACCGGCGCGACCCATGAGTTGCTCGAGGTGGGTGTGATCTCGCCCGAGCCGGTGCCGTCGCAAGGCCTCGGGGTCGGTGAGGTCGGTTACCTGATCACCGGAGTGAAAGACGTCCGGCAATCCAAGGTAGGCGACACGGTCACCGATGCCGCCAAACCGGCCACCCAGGCGTTGGGCGGTTACCGGGACCCGAATCCGATGGTCTACTCCGGCCTGTTCCCGATCGACGGGTCGGACTTCCCGCTGCTCCGCGACGCCCTGGACCGGTTACGCCTCAATGACGCCGCGCTGGTCTACGAGCCGGAATCCTCCGGTGCCCTCGGGTTCGGATTCCGGTGTGGCTTCCTGGGTCTGTTGCACCTGGAGATCACGCGCGACCGCCTGGAAAGGGAGTTCGGCCTCGACCTGATCTCGACCGCACCCAACGTGGTCAACCGGGTGGTTCTCGAAGACGGCCGCGAGTTCGTCGTGACCAACCCGTCGGACTGGCCATCCGGGCAGAAGATCGCCGAGATCCACGAGCCGGTCGTCAAGGCGATGGTGATCGCGCCGAGCGAGTACATCGGCGCCATCATGGAGCTGTGCCAGAACCGCCGGGGCAGCCTGATGGGGATGGACTACCTGTCCGAGACGCGGGTGGAGTTGCGCTACACGCTGCCCCTGGGCGAGATCATCTTCGACTTCTTCGATGCCCTCAAGTCACGCACCCGCGGTTACGCCTCCCTGGACTACGAGGAGGCCGGCGAGCAGGCCGCCGAGCTGGTCAAGGTCGACATTCTCCTGCAGGGTGAACCGGTCGACGCGTTCTCGGCCATCGTCCACAAGGACAAGGCGTACGCCTATGGCACGATGATGACGACCAAACTGCGGGAACTGATCCCGCGGCAGCAGTTCGAGGTGCCGATCCAGGCCGCCATCGGATCTCGGGTCATCGCCCGCGAAAGCATCCGGGCTATCCGCAAGGATGTGCTGGCCAAGTGCTACGGCGGTGACATCACCCGTAAGCGCAAGCTGCTGGAGAAGCAGAAGGAAGGCAAGAAGCGGATGAAGATGGTCGGCCGGGTGGAGGTACCCCAGGAGGCCTTCATCGCCGCCCTCTCGACGTCCGAATCACCGGAATCGGCCAAGAAGTAACCGATCGTGTAACACCGACCCCGCCTACCGGGGTCTGTTTTACACGATCGGGTTCAGCCGAGGGCACCGCGCACCGACACATGTCCTCT
>JAVEEN010000099.1 GCA_030840445.1 Pseudonocardiales bacterium | reverse complement strand
AGGCTCTCGCAGCGCAACTTCCGGTGGCGATCTCGATCCGCCGCGGCGGGCAGTGCCTGTTCCATGCTGCGCTTGCCGGCTCGTCGGCGGACAACGACGGTTGGCTGCTGCGCAAGGCCAGGGTCGTCGAGCGCTACAGCCACTCCTCCTACTACGTCGGCTGCCAGTTCCGAGCCGCGGGTGGCGATTTCGACACCGACTCGCGGCTCGACCCCGGGGTATTCGCCGCCCACGGCGGTGCGTTCCCTGTGACACTGTCAACCAGCGGCTGCATCGGCGCGGTTGCCGTGTCCGGGCTCCCGCAGATCGAGGATCACCGCTTCGTGGTCTCCCACCTCGAGCGGTTTCTGATCAATACAGGGCAGATAGCCGAGTAGAACTCGCGCGAGGCCCCGCTGCGGCTGGCGCCGTGCGAGACACGGCGTCCGCACCTCGCGTAGTACGGCGCCTGTCGGCATGCGCGGCGTACCTGCCTCGCACACTTAGCGCGGGCCGTCCGATTCCAGACAGAGCGTTCCGAGCAGTCACCCTCCCATCACAGGCGGCCTAAAGAGATCTCCAAGGAACGGCGGCCACTCTCTGAGTAGTTGTCTGAGTCAAAGGAGTTCCACCATGAATGACTACGAACCAACAAGCCGCCCCGAGGCCGTTCCCGCTCGCCCCGTATCGAGCGCGACGTCAGGGCCGTCGGTTGCTGGAAGTTCAGGCGGCGCCGGCGCTGCGCCGCCTGCCCCGCCAGCGTTTTGGCCAGACTCGTCGGCCTCGGTGACCATGGCCAAGCAGGCACGCTGGCCAAGGCTACGGCGATTGCTGTCGAAGAAAATAACGTGGATCGTGGCCGCGGCGCTGGCGTGTGCGGTGATCGCGCTTTCCGTCGTTCTCGGCACGTCGAGCACATCCAGCACGTCCGCCTCGGCAACAGCAGGGAACCCCGCGTCCGGCAGCGGCGCCGCTCGCGGTCCGCTATCCGGCGGCGGAGGATCCAACGCTCGGTCTGGACCGGCCACCGGGGGATCAGTCGGCACGGTCGGCAGCGTGTCCACGTCGAGCTTCACGTTGTCGACAGCAACGGGTCAGAAGGTCACCGTCAACGAGGCGTCCTCCACGACATATCAGAACGGGGCGAGCTCGGCCTCGGCTAGTGCCATTACAACAGGCGAATCTGTCCTCGTACTTGGGACGACCAGCGGAACGACCATCACGGCCACGCAGGTCACCGTGCAACCGACTGGCAGCGGCGGATCTGCGACTTCCTCGGCAGCCGGGGTGGTCCCCTTCCAGCAAGGTGCACCGAGCGCGGCAAAGAACGTCGGTCAGATCCCGAACTACACCGAGGGGTCGGGGACGATCGTCAGCGGAACGACAGCGAATAAGGCGACGGAAGCTGCACTGGCCGCCTACCAGGGGGGCGTCGTCGACCGTGTTGTGCAGCTGAGCGGCGGTGAGTACGAGGTCCACTACATCGGCGTCAACTGGCCGCACCACGTCTTCGTCAACCAGGACTTCCAGGTCGTCGGCGCCAACTAGCCGGCCACCTGACCAAACTCCGACGTTGATAACCGGCCCGAGATCGCGCAGCGCGTCGCTGGCACCTCAGCGACGCGTTGTGCGATCAGCTGTGCACTTGCCCGGACGCGTTCGCGATCAACGAGATCGTTTGGGGTCCGGTGCCGCAGTAGGTCGAGAAGACTCTGTACTGCCCTGGCCTTAGGCGCAGGGTTGCCGTTCCGTTCGAGTTTGTCTTGGCGGTCGACTTACCACCGGCCGCGTTCGTCGCCGTCACGGTGACCCGTGGTGCCGGGACTCGAGGCACTTCAGCGGGATCGAGGCCAGCATCGACCACACAGCTCGCGAGGTCGAGGAATTGGGCGTTGAGGGCAGCATCGGCCGTGCTGCGTAACGGGTGATCACACCATGATCACACCATGGTTCTCGCCAGTTCGGTCCACAGCGAACAGTGGATCGGCACGTCCGGCCCGGCTAGAATTGGTTCAACTCTCAAGGATCGAAGAATCCCGCCGTCCAAGGCCGTAGGAGGAATGACCATGAGCGCAGCGCAAGTCCAGATTCCCGGCTATGTCGCCGGCACCTGGGACCTAGATCCGGTGCACAGCGAGGTTGGGTTCAGTGTGCGCCACCTGATGGTGAGCAAGGTCCGTGGTCGATTCACCCGCTTCGAGGGGTCGTTTGTTACCGCACCCGATCCGCTGGAGTCCTCGGTCAGCGCGACGATCGACATGACCTCGATCGACACCAACAACCCGACCCGCGACGACGACCTGCGCTCGAAGAACTTCTTCGAAGTCGACCAGTACCCGCAAATGAGCTACCGGTCGACCGGAGTGCGCCTACACGGGGACCACTTCATCCTGGACGGTGAGCTCACCGCGCATGGGGTGACCCACCCGGTGCCGCTGCAGTTGGAGCCGAACGGCTTCGGGGCCGACCCGTACGGCAACACGCGCTCCGGCTTTACCGCCACCGGTTCGCTCAACCGGAGCGAGTTCGGGATGTCGTTCAACATGCCCCTCGACGGTGGCGGTGTGGTGGTCGCCGACCGGATCGACGTCACCATCGAAGTCGAAGCGATACTGCGACAGGCCACCGATACCGCGTAGCGGGCCGTCGCGCTCAGCCGGGTGTGGATCTAGCCTGATGGAGACGAGGCGTCCGGCGCGATGTAGCTGGACGGGGAGCAGGAATGGCCGTGGCCGGTGCTCCCCCGGGGGAAGGGAGCATCGGCCACGTGATTAGGAGCGGTCTAAGGGTTGTTGTTAGTGCCGTTTCAGCTTGTGTTTACTGGTGATGACCGGATCGTATGCCCCGAGCAGGGTGCTGCCGCTGGACTGCCGGGCGATGCTGGCGAGGGCGTCGAAGTTCTCGGCGCCACCGGTGGCACACGCGCTGGTGCAGCCGTCGGCGTATGCGACGAGAGCCCGGCCCTGGGAATCCATGGTGATGTCCATGAAGTCCAGCAGGTTGCGGTCGTTGCCGCAACTGGTCCCTGCGGTGCAGATCGAGCCGCGTTGCACGGGATCGGTCGGCGTGGCGTCGGCGGTCACCCAGGTCTGGCCGCCGTCGTAACTCGTGGCGACGTAGAGGTGCCACACGCCAGCGAACGCGGGGTCCTGGTAGTTGCCGCCGGTAGTGGTGCCGAGAAACGCGAACGCGGCACGGTTGTCGTCACCGGCGACGACCTCGGGGAACACGACATTCTTGATGCCAGCTGCGGCGCCGACGTTCTGGTCGTTCAGCCAGGTGGTGCCGCGGTCATGACTGACCGCGATGTGCGGGGTGCCGTCAGCGTTCTGGTATCCGAAGTACACCGTGCCGGCGGCACCGATGCCGACGCTCGGGTCCGTGTCGCCTGGCGTGCTGCCTGGGATCTGGTGCACCGTCCAGGTTGTTCCGTTGTCGGTGGACACCGCGACCGCCTGGTTGCCGCCGCAGGATTTGTTCGGCACGTAGACGGTGCCGTCCGGGGCGACCTTGACGTGCCCGTGCAGCCCCCCGCATTGGGTGACGTTGTACATCGGGACAGCCGGACCGTAGGTCAGGCCGCCGTCGCGGCTGGTTGCGCAGGAGGCGTCGACGAGGTCCTGGCTGCAGTAGTACACCGCGTTCGGGTACGTCGAGGTCGGCAAGGCGCCGAGACCGCCGGTCGAGTACGGGCCGCCGCCGAGGGTCTGGTGATCGACTCCGGAGTTGATGCCGCTGCCTTGGGTGACATGCCAGCTCGCGCCGTCGTCGTCGGTGTAACAGGTCAGCGCGGCCTTGCCGGCTAGTTGTGACTCGAACGTGCGGCCGGTGACCCGGTCGGTAAACAGGATGGGGTCGAGGCTGGTCGTACCGCCGGTCGCGCAGCCGTTACTCGCGGTCGCGCTGGCATCGGTCCACGTCGCCGCGCCGGTGTTGTCGTAGGACACCTTCAACGTGGACGTGTAGGCCTGCAGGAAGGTGGAACCGGTCTTCGTGTTGTACCCGATCGACGGTTCGCCGGCGCTGTGGGCGTTGGGCAGGCTGTCCGGCGCGGCCGAGTTGCTGTAGGTCGGGGCCGGGGAGGTACTCGGCGGCGGGTTGGCCGGCAGGCTGACCAGACTCGCGGAGCCGGTGAACGAATCACCCAGCGGCGTGAACGGAACCACCCGGACCGTGTAGGCGGCCGAGACGCCGGGCAGCAGGACCGTTTCCGGATCCGAGGACGAGGCGGAGGAAGCCACGATCTGGCCGGCTGGATTGAGCACGTACAGGTCGAAGTCCGCGGCCGTGTTCGCCCACGTCGCTTGCACCTTCAGCTGGTGGGTGGCGTCGTAGCCAGCTGGCACCGTCACGGTAAGGGAATAGTCATCGCAGGGGGTGGCGGCGGTGCCGCATTGTGGATCACCGACGCTGCCCGTGACGTTCGGCACCAGGAACGGGCCGGCGGTCCAGGTCGTGGTCGTGGCAGTGTCGCTGACCGTCCCCGCGGTCGGGGTCGCAGATTGCGCAGGCGAGGCAACGGTCAGAGTGGCGCCGCAGGCGAGGAGGGCGGCTGCCGCTAGGGCCAGGACACGGCGGCAGTGCTGGTGTCGGGGAGAGGACAGCACTCGTTCTCCGATCCAATCGGTGCCCGGCTCGGTGGCGCCGGTGCAGTTGTCCGGCTCAACGAGGCACCCGCCGAAAGGTCACGACGAGCCCGGAACCGGCAGGTCTACGCGGGCACGGTCGCGCGCTGATCATCATGATCGAGATGCCACGGATCTGCGGCCTTGGCGTTCGCTAGGGTCGAGGCATGCCCGCGAGCGAACCAACGATCCTGGCTACGTCCGGCGGGCTGCGTACGTCGCAGCGAATCCGTGTCGCCTTCGATGCTCTCGTCCATTACGCCGTCGACCTATCCGGGGTGAACGGCCGCCGTCCGAAGATCATGTACGTCGGCACGGCCATCGGTGATGCCGAGTTCTACGCCTTCCGGATGATGGAGGCCGGGCGCGTCGATGGCTTCGACGTCACTGCACTTCAGCTGTTCCCGATGCCCAACCTCGAGGACGTCGCGGGCGCGGTGCTCCAGTCCGACGTTGTCTGGGTGATGGGTGGATCGGTGGCCAACCTGCTCGCGGTGTGGCGCGTGCACGAGCTTGACCGAATCCTGCGTGACGCTTGGGAGTCCGGGGTGGTTCTCAGCGGAGTGAGCGCCGGATCGATTTGCTGGTACACCGGCGGAACAACCGATTCGTTCGGGCCAGAATTGCGAGCGGTCACCAACGGGCTCGGCTTTCTCCCCTACGGCAACGGCGTCCATTACAACAGTGAGGAACGCCGCCGTCCGCTGGTACATGAGCTGGTCGGCAATGGCACCCTGCCGACCACGCACTGCACCGACGATGGAGTCGGTTTGGTGTATCGCGGAACCGAACTGGCCGAGGTGGTGAGCGAGGTCGACGGCAACGCGGCCTATATCGTCGAGCGTGCCCGTGCCCGTGCCGATGACGATGACGATGACGGTGACGGTGACGGTGCCGGTGCCGGTGCCGGTGACGCCGCGGTGGTAGAGCATCGGTTGGAGCCGCGTCGCTTGCCGACACGCGCATGACTCCTCCGCGAACCTGCCACACATCACCGTCCGGCCGCCCCAATACGCGATCCGGAGGACATCGTGCGCGCGGCGATGATCGACTGGTTGCCACGCAGCTCCACCGTGGAGTCATCGTCGCACCGTCAGGCCTTCCAACTGAGATCAAACGACATGTTGCTAGCGATCAAACCGACGTCACCCGAAGAGTGGGAAACGATCAGTACGGACGCCAAGCGCAGCGCGTTCCTCGGCATTCATGGGTAGCCGTCCGGTGCCCACCCGAATGTATCGAACGTCGTCCCACCCGACTTGCGCGATCTCGCCTAGGAGCGTGTCGAGGACGTGGCGGACCCTCCTCGAGCACTGATGGGGAAGGGGGATCGGGCAGTACCGGTTCAAGATCGAGATGGTGCACAGCAGCACGAGACCGTGTCGGTATCGATCGGTGCCTGAGTTCAGCGGAGTCCTCAACCCCGCCCTACCAGACCGGGTACTGACGTTTCCTGACGAACGCGGGCGTTATGTGACTCCGGCGACGGAAACCCGCGGTGCCTCGCTTACTCGACGAATTTCGTCAGCCCCTCGAGCAGACGATCCACGTCCGAGTCGGACGTGTAGGGCGCCAGGCCGACCCGCAATCCACCACTGTCGAGACCGAGTCGGCGTGCAGGCTCGTAGGCGTAGAAGGTTCCTGCTGGCGCGTTGATGTCGAGGTCGCCGAGGAATCGGTACGCGTCCTGCGCCGTCCGGTCTTCGAAGGTGAGCAGCAGCGTTGGTGTGCGGCGCCGGGCGCGGGAGTGCAGCGTGACGCCATCCAGGTCGCCGAGGCCGCGCTCGATGCGCTGACGCAGCCTGTCCTCGTGTTCGTCGACGGCGTGCATCGAAGCGAGGATGCGCTGGCGCCTCTCGCCGATGGTGCCGGCGAGGTCCGCAATGAAGTCGACCGCAGCCGTCGTCCCCGCCAACAGCTCGTACGGCAGCGTGCCGAGCTCGAAGCGTTCCGGGACGTCATCGCTCGACGGCAAAAGCTTGTCCGGGTGCACCGTGTCCAGCAGCTCGGGGCTCGCGGCCAGGACGCCGCAATGCGGCCCGAAGAACTTGTACGGCGAGCAGGCGAAGAAGTCGGCACCGAGCCCGCTGACGTCGATGCCGGCATGCGCGGTGAGGTGCACGCCGTCGACGTAGAACAGGGCGCCGGCACTGTGCACCTGGTCGGCGACTGCCGCGAGGTCGGGACGGGTGCCGATCAGGTTCGAGGCGCCGGTGAGCGCGACCAAACGGGTCCGGTCGCCAAGCTGATCCGTGACGTGCTGCACGGTGAGCTCGGCGGACGCAGGGTCGAAGTCGATCCAACGCACGGTGGCGCCCGCGTTCTCCGCCGCGATGACCCACGGGCGTACGTTGGCGTCGTGGTCGAGCCTGCTCACCACGATCTCGTCACCCGCCGACCAGGTCTTTGCCAGTGCTCGCGCGATGTCGAAGGTCAGTTGCGTCATGCTGCGCCCAAACACGATGCCTTGCGGATCGGCACCGAGCAGGTCGGCCATCGCCGACCGCGCCTCCTGCACGACCACCTCGGCGTTCTGCTCTGCCCGGGTTACCGAGCCGCGGTTCGCGATCGGCGACACGAGCGTGTCGTGGACGGCGCGGGCGACTGCGACCGGCGTCTGCGAGCCACCCGGCCCGTCGAAATGCGCTGCACCGGCGGCGAGGGCCGGGAATTGGGACCGGACAGCGGCAAGGTCGAAGGTCATGTCGCAAGTCTTTCATCCCGGGTCCTTGCGTGATCCTCCGTGGTAGCCAGGTAGCGTCCCGGCTGTGACGACGTGCAGTTTTGTGACGGGAGCGAGCCGCGGTATCGGCGCCGCCGTGGCGCAGGCCCTGGCGGCGGTAGGGCATCGGGTCGCGGTGCACGCAGGGCGCGATACCGCGGCCGCGGAGCGCGTGCGGGATGCGCTGCCCGGTAGCGGGCACATCGTCGTCACTGGCGACCTCACCGAGCCGGATGCGTGCGAGCGCGTCGTCGCCGAGGTCGTCGACGGGCTGGGAGACCTGGACGTGCTGGTCAACAACGCCGGCATCTTCGCCGCGCACCCGATCGATGCGACCGGCTACGGCCACTGGCAACAAGCGTGGCGCCAGACGCTGGACCTGAATCTGGTGGCTCCGGCGAATCTCGCGTGGCTAACGGTCGATCATCTGCTGCACCGCGAAAGGGGTCCGGCGGGCGGCCGTCTGATCAGCGTCGGCTCCCGGGGCGCTTATCGCGGCGAGCCAGCCACGCCCGCTTACGGCGCCAGCAAGGCGGCGCTGCACGCCATGGCTCAGTCCCTCGCCGTTGCGCTGGCGCCGCACGGCATCATCGCGGCCGCCGTCGCACCGGGCTTCGTCGACACCGAGATGGCACGCTCGGTCCTGGACGGTCCTGGCGGCGATGCGGTGCGGGCGCAGAGCCCGTTCGGTCGGGTCGCCACACCGGCCGAGGTCGCCGCGACCGTCGCGTGGCTTGCGACCGATGCGCCGGAGTGGGTCAGCGGTACGGTCCTCGACGTGAACGGCGCCTCCTACCTTCGCTGACCCCGCTCGGCGGGCTAACGCACAGTGGGCGGCGAACGGGCCTGATCTCGCCGATGCCGATGCCGATGCCGATGCCGCGGTCGGACGGGTGGACAGTGATGCCTATAGATCCATCCAGAAGCGAACTTCGCCTCGGCTATGACCGTCGGGTACTTCACCGTTGGAAAGGATCACGCGGCGAGACGGCTCGTTCTCGGCAGCGCAGGTCGGCAACACCCGCTGCAGGCCGAACTCCCGACACCTGACGAGTCCGGCGCCAAGCACGCGCGCGGCGTGGGACTGACTCGTCTCTAGCCCTGCCGGCCACTTTAAGTTGCCGGACACACTGGCTCAGCCAAGATCTGCGCTCGACGAGTGATCGACCGCGTGCGGATCGCCGGCGAGCGTCTCCGGCGCACGCATCCGCCACGCGTCGGCCACCAGTTCGGCCAGGCGGTCGAAGTCCACCTCCGCGAGCCGGAGCATCACCAGCGGCAGGCCCTCGTAGGCGGGCGTGGTGAAGAAGACCTCAGGCTCTCCGAGCAGGAGCGCTTGCTTCTCGGCCTCGTCACCGACGAAGAGCACAGCGATGTCGGTCCGGATGAGCCGGGGTTTGCCCGGTGTGCGCTCGGGGTACGACCAGATGAACCCCTTGTCCGCCACCCGGAAGTCGAAGCCGTCGCTGTCGATTTCCGTCACGTGGGGCAGGGCGAGCGCTAGCCGGCGTACGTCGTCGGCGTCAGCCATTCGGGTCGCTCCCGCATCGCGCCACCTGCATACGCACAGGCTAGGCGGTGCGGCGAGCAGCTGGATTGTGGGTGGTGCTTCGGCAGGCGATTGCCCTCAACTCCGCGGAGTGGGAGGGTCCGATGATGAACGGGCACACGGGCGAACTGGTCCTGAAGCTCACCTGTGCCTTGAACGCCTCGCCGGAGCGGGTCTTCAGAACGCTGACCGAGCCAGCCGAGTTGGCGACGTGGTGGGGGCCATCTGGGTTCACCCTGCGCGAGGCTGCACTCGACCTGAGGGTGGGCGGCGGCTACCGCTTCGCCATATGGCTTAGGGCCGTGCTAGGGCCACACCTGGGGGTCCAGGTGACCTCGGCAATAGCGCCCCAGTCGAATCCCGTGGGTCGCACTACGTTCGCGCGACCGAACACAGGAGATCTTCGGTAGGGGGTCACTCGGCTCATCGGTCGACGCCGTCCTGTTACGTGGCGGTAGATGGAGACGGGCACGCGATATACGGGTCCTGACCACGCATGCACGGCCGCGCGCCGACTCCGACGGCGCTTCTGGGCCTTCGGCGAAGTCGCGGACAAGTCTCCGCTCCGAGAGGTGGATAGCAGGACCCACCGCCCGCCTGCTTAATATCGTGGCGGGCCAGGCAGGCCGGGTCGATCCCGTACGCGGCTGGTCAAGTGGCTGCGAGCCGCTGCTCAGGCCATCACGCCGCCGTCCGCACTGAGCACCGTGCCTTGCACGTACGAGGCGTCCGGGGATGCGAGAAACGAGACGGCTGCGGCCATCTCGTCGGGTGTCCCCATGCGACCGGCTGGCGTGGACGCCTCCCAGCGGTGCAGGGCTGCCGGATCTTCACGGATCCATGCGGCCATGTCGGTGTCGATGAGGCCGGGGCACAGGCAGTTGACCCTGATGCCATCCTTGCCGTGATCCAGGGCGAGGCTGCGGGTGAGCATCACCAAGCCCGCCTTGGCAGCGCTGTAGGCCGCCCGATTACGCGATCCGCGCAGTCCGGCCGTCGACGCCACGTTCACGACGCAACCGCCACCGGCTGCGATCATGGCTGGCAGAAAGGCTCGGCAGGTCAGGAACGGCCCGGTTAGGTTGACCCCGATCAAGCGATTCCAGTCGGCCTCCGACAGGTCGACGATGCTGTGCTCGAAGAAGAGGCCGGCGACGTTCACGAGCAGCCGGACATCGCCGCGGTCCCATTTGGCGATCTCGGTTCGCAAGCTGTCCACCTCGGCTGCGCTGCTCACGTCGCACCGGAACGCCCGCGCATCCGAAAGGCCACCCGCCGTCGCGTCCGCGGCCTCCGCCACGACGTCGACGCAGGCAACCCGGTAGCCGTCCGCGCTCAGGCGACGGGCCACCGCCGAACCGATGCCGCCGCCCGCGCCGGTCACCACGGCGATCCCCGAACTCGCGCTGCCGGTCACGTCGCGTCCGCCTGCGACTCCGGCGGGATTACGCCGGACCAGCTCCGCCAGTCCAGGACCGGACGGCAAAGCCTTACAGCGGCGGGACGGTCACCGCTCTGCCCTCCACGGCGGACGTCGCAGTAGGTCATGGCTACGGATTCCTTTCACTCGGGCTCGGGCCGGCACCGGTTTGCTTGTCGTGGCGGGCCAGTTGCGATGGTTAGAACGAGACGTCTTCCATGTGGTAAAACCCCGTGGGCAGCACCTTGAACCCCTTGACGGAGCTCGACTGGGAGTACGGGAAGGGGGTGTAGAACAAGAACGCCAAGAACGCGGAGTCGGCCGCCTCCTGCTGGATCTCGCCGTACAGCGCCTGGCGCTTGGTCTTGTCGAACTCGCGTTGCGCCTGGTGCACCAGCGCGATCAGGGCCGGATTGTTGTAGTTGGTCTTGAAGGCGTGGCCACCGGAGGCAGGGTCCAAGGAGAATTGGACGAGCTCGTCCGGGTCGGCGAGGTCGTTGGTCCAGTAGGTGTGCGCGATGTCGTACTGCAGCTTGTTCGTCAGGTCGCCCTGCGTGCTGGCGTCCACGTTCTCGATCTTCATCGTGATGCCGAGGTCCTTCAGCGAGGACTGCAGGATCTGGGCGATCGCGGCATCGACGGAGTCGCCCGCCATCGCCATATACGTGGTGGTGAAGCCGTTGGGCACGCTGGAGCTCTTCATCTCCGCCCGCGCCTGATCCATGTCGTAGGTGATGCCCTTGCAGTTCTTGTCGTAGTACGGCGTCGCTGGCGAGAGCAGCGAATTGGCCGGGGTGCCGTTGCCGAACAGGATGTTCTTGACCAGCGCCTCGCGGTCGATCGCGAACGAGATGGCCCGGCGCACGTGCACGTCCCCGTACGGCGTCTTCGTCTGGTTCATCATCACGACGTCGGTGCGGGTCGAGGGGAACAAGTCGACGGCCAGCTTCGGCGACGCCTTGATCTGCTGCAGGCTCGAGAACGGCGGGGCCTCATTGATCTGCGCCTGGCCACCCTGCAACTGGATAGCGCGGGAGTTGTCATCGGGTACGACCTTCCAGGTCACCGAGTCCAGCGCGGGCTTTCCGGCTTGCCAGTAGGAGGGGTTCTTCTTCAGCCGCACGAAGTTGCCCTTCTGCCAGGTGTCCCACATAAACGGCCCCGTACCGATAGGGGCGGCGTAGAAGGCCTTGGAGGTCTGGCCGGCGTAGTTCTTCGGAATGATCCCATTGTTCGGGCAGGTCAAATCCGCCAACAGGGGAACCCAGGGGTACTTCGTCGTGATGACCACCGTTTGGTCGTCGGGCGTGGTCACCTCCTTGATGGCGGAGTTGATGAACTCCCATCCGCCCTTGGTCTTGCTCGACTCGTCGATGGAGAACTTGACATCGGCCGAGGTCACGGGCTGGCCGTTGGAGAACTTCACGCCCGAGCGGAGCTTCAGCGTGCACGACAGGTTGTCCGCGGCCATCTGGTAACTCTCCGCCAGCCAGGGCTTCACCCCTAGCCCGTCGTCCGTCATCGCCACCAAGGTCTCGTACAGCTGTTGGTATACCCACAGCGAGGCGTTACTGAAGACGATGGTTTTGTCCATATCCACCGAGTCGTTGGCCCGGACGATGACCAGGTCGCCGCCCTTCTTGGCGGCGGTGGTCGAGGACTTCGACGAGCTCGAACCGCAGGCGGCGAGGATCGGGGCCGCGGAGAAGGTGCCGATTCCCAGGGCGCCGAGCTGCAGCATTCGGCGCCGGCTGATCGCCGGAATCCGAATCCCGTCCGGGATGACTGTCGCCGGGGAAATCGACCCATCTGCGTTGCGGTGAGACATGCGTACTCCTGATGATCGCGGTTCGGTGATGGCTGGACCGACGTCTGACAGCAGCTGGCGCCAGAGGTGAGGCTAGAGCAAACGATTGCTTTTTGGTAGAGGCATCAATCGAGGTGCTGAACTGTCGTGCGCCTACACCCGTCTCATAAGGCAGGAATCGGCGGCCCGCGGCGGGACCCGTTCTGTGGTCCAGCTGATCTGGCTCCCTTGGTTTGACCTGGTTTTGTAAGAGACTGCGTCCGTTTCAGGGAGGGCGCGATGCCCAGGACGTTTGACGCTGAGTTCCGACGGCGAGTGGTCGAGCTGGTCCGATCCTGCCGATCGGTGGCGTCGGTGGCTGGCGGTGGCTGCTGATCTGGTCTTGGCCGAGGCGACGGTGTACCGGTGGAAGGCACAGTCGCGGAACCGGTGGTCCACCGCCGCGTTCTCCACTACCACTGGCGCGCCACTGCGGACAGCGGAGTCACAGAGTGCGCCTTCCCGCGGCCTGGTGAGGTTCCCATTGAGCGCTCTCGGTGACCATGCCCTTTGGGAGTGAGGTCATTCTGTACGCCGGCCTCTTGCTGGTTATAGCCGCGGTCGAGCAATACTCCGATCGCTTCGTTCTGCCGTATCACCGATTCCGCGTGCTTGCGGTCCTTTCCGGCGGCGTCGTTCTGTACGCCCGTGAAGCAGCGTGCGGGGGCAGTGCTCGGTGTCTCTTCTCGCGGGTCAAGTCCGGGGTCAGGCTGTGGAGCCGGCCGCACGGGCCGGTCCGTGGGTAACTGGTCCGTGGGTAACCAGTTCGGCGAGGTGGGCGAGCGAGTTGGCCAGGTGCTCCGGAGGGAACGGCGGGAATCCGATGAGCTCTCGCGTGGATTCCGAAGCTGCTGACCAGTCATAGGAAAGAGTGACTGTGGTGTTCGCGGGTCCAGCCGGCGTGAGATCGTAGCGCCAGTTCCAGCCGCCGAAGCGCAGCGTACCGTCGTCGGCCTCATAGCCTGTCTCCCAGGAAATGGTGCTCGGCGGGTCGAACACCTGGACTCGATTGGCCGTCTCGTAGTTACCGTCCGGGTGGCCCGCGTGGTACATCGGCATCCGGAAAATCTGCCCGGCGGCGGTCAACGGCTTGCTGGCGGCAGTTTCGCGGACCCAGCCGGTGCCATCGATCGCGGCGTGCTTCGCCGGATCGGCGAGGACTGCGAAGATCGCCTCCGCCGGGGCGTTCATGAGCGTGGTTGGGGCCCGTTGCGTAATGCGTGTGCGCTTGGGGTGGTCCCGGTTTGGGCCTGGTGGCGGCGGGTGTCGTCCACGACGGGTGTCGTCCAAGGCGGGTGTCGTCCAAGGCGGGTGTCGTCCAAGGTGGGCTGCGCAAACGCGACCAGTGACACGCTGTGCACCCCAACCTGAACAGTCACCCATCCTCCAACGGCTCTGATTCTCGGCGTGACGCTCC
>JAVEEN010000070.1 GCA_030840445.1 Pseudonocardiales bacterium | reverse complement strand
CGTGTCAGTGCCTTCTCAGCCTCGAGCAGCTCCAGCCGGGCAACCAGCCACTCTTCACGAGTTCCAGTCTTGTTGTCGGTCATTGCTATCTCCTTTGTCGTTACATCGCTGGCATTAGTCCGGGAATGGTCGAGGGCGCGACGATGATCAGGACTCCGAGTCCGATGATCGCGAGTGCGAGCGGCACGTCGAGGGCTGCTTGATGGGGTAGCAGCTTCTGGGCCACGACGAGCACCGCGATGATGGCCATCCAGGCGACGCTCATGACACTCAGCCCGACCAGGATCAGCATCAATCCGACGCTCGAGCCGACGCAGTAGAGCCCGAACTCCAGACCGGAGCCGACGCTTTCGCGGCATCGCTGGCGGCAGCGCTGCTTCAGTGGGGTCAGCTCGTAGCCGCCGGCCGCGATCGCAACCACGCCGGCCGCGACAGTCCCGTGCGGCCGGTACAGCGCGAAGACGGCGAGACCCACGAGTGTCCAGACAGCGAGGTAAGACCCGACGAACAGCGGCACGGCACGTACCTGCCTGCTGGCGTGAGCGCGTCTCAAGACTGCCGGGATCGCACCGGGCAGCATCATCGCAGCCATCATCAACGCCCAGAGCGCGACGAAGAATCCGAACGAACCGAGCTGGGTCGCGACACCCATGTCCATCCCGCTCATCTGCCGGACCGCGACCACCCAGGACGCGGCGGCTACCCCGAGCGTCACCGCTAGCGCGGCCGGCGCCGCGGCGGCCCTACCGCGCGACACGACACCAAGCCGAGCTGGCACCACATCTCCGGCGTTCACGAGGCGACCTGGTCGCCAGCCACGAGCGAAGCGTTCTGGCGCTCCATCGCCTTGGCGGCGCTACCCCGCCAGCTATCGGCCATGGACTGCGACATGGGGTCGGGAAAGATGTCCTCGTCCCCGTTCTCCACACCGTCGAAGATGGCCTGCGCGACGGACTCCGGCGAAGCCTTTGGCACGTCCAGGCCCCGGGACATCTCCGTGTCCGTCGGGCCAGTCATGACGGAATGGACGCTCACACCCTGTCCGGCAAGAAGCGCACGCAGCGACTGCGAGAGCGAGAACGACGCCGCCTTCGAGATCGAGTAGGCCGGGATCATCGGCAACGAAGCAAAGGCCGCTAGCGACAGCCCGTTGACGATGGCTCCCCGCGATTGGCTCAGCAACGGTAGGAAAGCCTGGGTTACCGCGTGGGTGCCGAAGAGGTTCACGGCGAGGTGCTGCTCGATCGTGGCTTTGTCGCTGAGGTCGTCGTAGAGCGCGACTCCGGCGTTGTTGATGAGAATGTCGAGGGACTCGACCGCCTCGACCGCTGCCTGAATCTGCGTCGCGTTGGTGACGTCCAAGATCAGCGGCGTGACGCGTTCGTCCGGGTGGGCCAGGGGTTGGCGCGTGCCGGCGTAAACGCGCCTCGCGCCTCTAGCCAAGGCTTCCTCGACCAACGCCTGCCCGATGCCGCGATTGGCACCGGTTACCAGTACTACCTTGTCTTCGATTGCCATGTCTTCCCCTTAGCGGTCGGTTCGCGTGGCTAGTCGGGAGGGGCCTCGGCCAGTGCCTTGATCGCGGCGAGCCGGGAATCCCAAAGGGCGGCGACCTGGTTCATCCACTTCGCAGCGGCGGTGAGCGGTTCGACGTGCACGGTGTAGCGGCGTTCGCGTCCGGCCCGTGCACTCGAGACAAGATTGACGCTCTCGAGCACAGCGAGGTGTTGCGTCACGGCCTGCCGGGTCACCGGAAGCTCAGCGGCCAGCGTGGTCGCGGTGGCGACACCGTAGGAGCCGAGGTGTTCGAGGAGCAGGCGCCGGTTTGGCTCGGCCAGCGCGGCGAAGAGCTCGTCTGCGTGATCGAGAAGGGCGGTCGTCATGAAGCGCCTTGCTCGACGTAGTTGGCGAGGTTGCGGATGACCTCGATCCAGCCCTGGCTGTGGCTCTCGTACGAAGCGAAGACCTCGCGACCCACCGGGATCTTGAGAGTGGCGAACCCGCTCTCGCAGACGGTCAGGCGCGTCGTCGCCCCCTCGGCCGCCAGCTGGAACTCGACCAGGGTCGAGTTCGTCTCGTCCGCCAGCACATCCGGGAAGGCGCTGGCCCAGCGGTAGGAGAAGTAGTGCGGGGGATCGACCTTGACGATGCGAGCCAGATACTTCTCGCCCGGCGGCCCGGGCTCGATCACCATGACCCCTTCGGGCCGCAGATCCACGGTCGCGGGAGTTCCCGGTCCGAACCACCGGCCGATGTGTTCCGTCTTGGTCAGGATGTCCCACACACGCTCTGTGGTCGCAGCGATGTGGACGGTCCGTTCGACTCGATCTTGTTCCATGGTGGGGCTCCTTTGGCGGCAACGATGTGCAAGTACACAATTGCACATCGATTAGGCGACACGCAAGTGGCAACTTGCACGTGATGACGGGACGCGCCGAGCCCTGCGGGGCCCCGAGAGACCCAGCAGGAGATCTGGTTTCCGCCCGTGCTCGCGAAGTGGCGTGTGCCGGGACCGTAGGTGACAGTCACAGCGCGCCGCCATCCGAGTCACGCACGCCGCGCGAGCCCATGCGGCCGAACCGCGCGCGGCTAGTCAGTCAGCCTGGCGGCGCTCCGACTCCCGACCGCGCGGACGATGCCCCCTGGGCGACCTAGGATCAACGCGTGCCCGTCAACGTCGAAACGTCGATCGAGATCGACCGGCCCCGCACCATCGTCGCCGCATACTCCTGCGATCCGGACCACGCCACGCAGTGGTACGCGAACATCAAGTCCGTCGAATGGCACACGTCCCCGCCGGTTGTTGAAGGCTCGCGGATCGCGTTCGTGGCGCGCTTGCTTGGACGATGTATCGCCTACACCTACGAGGTTCGCCAGGTCATCCCTGGCGAGCGGTTCGTCATGAGCACCGAACAGGGGCCGTTCCCCATGCGGACCGAGTACACCTGGACCGACACCCCGACTGGCGGCACCAGAATGACGCTGCGCAACTCCGGCGAACCTTCAGGTTTCGGCACCCTCACCGCACCGGTCATGGCTTCGGCCATGCGGCGTGCCAACAAGAAAGATCTAGCCAAGCTGAAGGCGATCCTCGAATCCGGCCGCTAGCCGTCTCCGCTCAGCCCTACTCCTTCCCGTTATGCCGACGCCTACTTCGGCTACTTCGCGCGCTGCGCTGTCGACAGAGATGCGGACGAGATCCTGGCGCTGGTTCGCCGCGCTACATGGCACAGTCCGGGCCTGCGGACGTAAGCCGAATAGCTGCCTGCGTGCCGTGCGTGGGTGCCCGGCACGAACCAGCATGACTATTCATTGCACGAGTCATTGCACGAGTTGACGGCGCGAAGCAGGGCGCGTCGCGGTCGGGTGGCCGCCCCCACACGCGGGGCGCGAGTTGCCGACTCCGCGCGACCTAGAGCTCATAGCTCGAGTTCCTCACGCGGCTGCACCGCCTACAAAGTGTCCAATCGCGAATGTGACAGCTATAGCGACCGCCCCCAGAGCGAGCTGACGGGCACCGGAACGCAGCAAAGGTCGACCAGTGATCCGGCCCACCAGCATCCCACCGGACACGAGCGCGACGGCGGCAATGACCAACGATGTGATCAAAGAATGGAGACCGAGCAAGTAAGGCAGCAACGGCAGCATCGCCCCCAGCGAGAACGCGATGAGCGAAGCGCCAGCCGCCAGCACCGGCGACGGCAGCTCCTGGTGATCAACACCAAGTTCTTCCCGGGTGTGGACGCGCAAAGCAGTTTCCGAATCGCGTGAGACCGCGTCGGCCATCCGCGCGGCTGTCTCGACGTCGGCCCCGTAACCGCGAAACGTCTCGGCAAGTTCAGCTTGTTCAGCCGCAGGGAACCGCGCATGCATAGAGCGCTCGACCGCAACCTCAGCGTGAACCAGCTCATTCTGGTTCGTGACGGACACGTACTCTCCGGTGCCCATCGAGAACGCTCCGGCCACCAGACCAGCTAGACCGGTCAGCACCACCGCATGAGGCGAGACCCCACCCGCACCAACCCCGGCGATCAGCGATGCATTCGTCACCAGGCCGTCCACAGCGCCGAACACCGTGGGCCGCAACCACCCGCCGGACACATCGCGATGGCGATGCGACCACCCGGCCGCCCTCGCTGCTTCGGTCACCGCAGCGTCACGCTCCGGCATCGGTTGGTCAACCTGCTCGCTCGCCATAACCATCATCCTGCCCCCCGCACCGAGAGCCACCGCAACAGACCAAGTACCCGCCGATCACGTTCCGGCAGGATGCGGTGTGGCGGCGTCAAGCAGCCCGCACATTCGATGATTTGGCCGATGATCTTTGGTAGCGGCCAGTTGCCTGAGCCGCGCTGCCCATCGCAGGAGATGGCTGCCGCTCGCATCTGGAGCCCCACAGCCCACAAACTGTCCGCCGTAC
>JAVEEN010000061.1 GCA_030840445.1 Pseudonocardiales bacterium | reverse complement strand
GTACCTCCCGGTCGGCCGCTGCCGCGGTCGGCTTCGCCCTTAGCGCAACTCGGCAAGCCGTACGTCTTCGGCTCGACCGGGCCAGACTCCTACGACTGCTCCGGGCTAACTATGGCCGCCTGGGCAGCCGCCGGTGTTCCGCTCCCCCACTACACCGTCACCCAAGCCAGTGCCGGGACCCCCGTTGCGACCACCGAATCGCTCAGACCGGGCGACCTGGTTTTCATCCCGGGAGCGACGGCACCACGGACGCGCCTGGTCATGTCGGCATGCATCTCGGTTCGCAGCTGCTGATCGAAGCACCGGAGGCCGGCGACGTGGTCAAGATCGTGCCGCTGAGCGGCTTCACGCCCGTCGCAGCGATGCGTCATATTCAATAGGGGTTGCGAGGGCCGGCTCACTCGATAGTCAGCTGTCACGTTGTGATCAGACGACAGTCGCCAACACAAGGCAGCAAGGTTGGCTCAGCGAGGGCCCGATGGCTCGGCGATCTCCATTGCGCAGCGAAAGCTAAGCAACCGGTTCTCACGTAGGTGACCGCCCGAATCAGAGCACAGTCGGGCGGACGAGGCCGAGCCCCAAACGCGCTGTCAAATGAACGATCATGCCTGTCGGAGTTTGAGCGAGTGGCGAATGCCGAGGTCGCGCGGCCTATATGCTGGGACATTAATGCTTCTATCGCCGTCCTCGATTCGTAGTCGCTCGAAAGGACCCACTAATGGCGCGAGAAACCGTCACCCGCCTCATCGACGACATCGACGGCTCCCCAGCTCGGGTGACCATCCAGTTTGCCGTCAATAACGTCGCGTACAGCATTGACCTCAGCTCCGAGAACGCCCGGATGTTTGAAAAGTCCGTCGAGCCCTACATCACCGCCGGCCGTCGGATCGGTACAAGTCGTCCGGCCAGGAAGAGGACGGCTACCGCAGCGGGCTTCTCGAGATCGAAGCTGGACTTGGCCGCTATCCGCGACTGGGCCATTAGAGAAGGTCATACCGTCGCTGACCGTGGCCGCATCCCGAGCGTCGTGATCGAGGCCTTCCATGCGGCCGAGAACGCCGTCGCACACACTCTGGCAGCCCCTGCAATGCAAGCGACGACCGGAGCATCGAAGAAGGCGCCTGCCCGGTCGGAAGCCGCGAAGAAGGTGGCGGGCTCTAAGCCTGAACCTGCCCAGGCCGACGTTCGCGATTGGGCGGCGCAACACGGATACGCGGTAGCCGCCAGAGGCCGCATTCCCGCTGAAGTCACTCAGGCCCACGCCGCTGCCCAAGAAGCAGAAGCTGTGACTGTCGCTGTCGGCCCCAGCAGCAACCGTGCGCCGAGGAAGTCAGGGCCGAGGAAATCGGCCACCCCCCGAACGGCTACCCGGAAAGCAGCCGCGAAGAAGTCCAAACCAGCCAAGAGGGCAACCGCGAAAGAATAAGTCTCAAGCGCCGCAAACAACGCGGTGCCATCATCGTCCCGGAAGGCTTGCCCGGCCGGCCAACCGCAACTCGCGCGACACTCTCCCAACTGCGGAAGCAACTTGGTCTCCGCCAACAGCGGGCCGGGCCGACCACGCTCGCGCGTCATCGTCGATCGGAGCGGACGTACAACCCGTGAAATGGAGGAGCGGTCCGCGGACACGCGATGTCCGGCCGGTGATGGCGATTGTGCTTGTATACCGGACGACCACGTCGTTGGTCGGATCGGCGTCGGATCGGCGCCGCCCCCGGCGCGGCCGGCCCCGCACCGGCAACGAATCCTCGGCTTTGGAGCAACCGCACGCATGGCAACAGCATCCGCCACCGAGCCGTGCTCGGTCACGCTCTACACCGACGGCGCGTGCAAGGGCAACCCCGGACCCGGAGGTTGGGGAGCCTGGCTCCTCAGCGGGGGCCGCGAGAAAGAGCTGTCCGGCGGCGAGGCCCTGACGACCAACCAGCGGATGGAACTGACCGCCGCGATCGCAGCCCTGTCTGCGCTTACGAAGCCGTGCTTGGTCACGCTCTACACCGACAGCAAGTACGTCATGGATGGCATCACCAGCTGGATCAACGGTTGGAAGCGCAACGGCTGGAAGACCGCGGCCAAGCAGCCGGTCAAGAACGCCGACCTGTGGCAAGCGCTCGACGCCGCAGTCGCCCGGCACGAGATCGAGTGGCGCTGGGTCAAAGGACACTCCGGCGATCCGGGAAACGAGCGAGCCGACGCACTGGCCAACGCCGGCGCCACCCTGGCTCTCAGGCAACCGACATGAAGCAACGCACCTTCATCCAACGCAAAGGCATCCCCGGTAACGCCGAACACGCCGGTCGAATCGCTCGTTCCACTTTAGGATTTCTCGCAGACAAGGCGTGTCGAGGTCGTCGGCAGCGGAGGAGCCGGTGGTGATCCGGTCCTGGTGCCGCGGCTGATCAGCCGAGCGGAACGAGCCTCGCGGGTGCGTCTCGCTGTGGAAAAGCGACAGGACACCGCGATGCCCCGTTCACGTCAGCTAGGTCACGTCCGGCAGCGATCTCGGAATGGCCCCGCTGCCGATCCGGTTGGAGCCCGATGTGCGCGCATCCGTGCGCCAGATTAGGAGCGACCAATGACTAACCTCTTCGAGCCGGCAGCGGCGGGCAAGCTGACGCTGGGCAACCGGATCGTGATGGCGCCGCTGACCCGCAACCGCGCGCACGGTGACGGAGTACCGCAGGACATCGCGGCCACGTACTACGGCCAGCGCTCGAGCGCGGGCCTGATCATCACCGAAGGAACGCAGCCGAGCGCGGTGGGCCAGGGCTACGCCAACACGCCCGGCATCCATAACGATGAGCAGATCGGCGGCTGGCGCGCCATCGCCGAGGCTGTGCATGACAGTGACGGCCAGATCGTGGTGCAGCTGATGCACACCGGACGCATCGGCCACCCTGACAACAAGCACGGATTGGAGGTCGTCGCGCCGTCGGCCGTCGCGGCGCCGGACGCGATCTTCACCCCGACCGGCATGCAGCCCTACCCCGTTCCGCGAGCCCTCGAGACCGACGAACTAGCCGGCATCATCGGCGAGTTCGTCCAGGCGTCGAAGAACGCGATCGACGCGGGCCTGGACGGCGTCGAGCTGCACTCGGCGAACGGCTACCTGCTGCACCAGTTCCTCGCGCCGTCATCCAACGTACGAACCGACACCTACGGTGGTTCGCCGCAGGCTCGCGCACGGCTCGTAGTGGAGGTCGCCGAGGCCGTCGCACGGGCGATCGGTCCGGAGCGAGTAGGCATCCGGATCTCACCATCGCACAACATCCAGGGCGTCCTGGAGACCGACGAGGCTGAGACCGCGGCAACCTACCGCGCTCTGATCGACGGCATCGCGCCGTTCGGCCTGGCCTACCTGCACGCTCTGGCAGATCCGCGCAGCGAGTTGATCCGCGACCTGCGCGCCCGGTTCGGCGGCGTCTTCATAGCCAACGACGGCTTCGCCACGCTCACGACGAAGGAGCACGCCCAGCAGATCCTCGACGAGGGGCTGGCTGATCTGGTCGCCGTGGGTCGGCTCTTTCTCGCCAACCCGGACCTTCCGCGCCGCTGGCGCTTCGACGCCGAGCTGAACGAGCCGGATGCCGAGACGTTCTACACGCCAGGACCGCGCGGATACATCGACTACCCGGCGCTGGCGGAATAGCAGCTGCGGTAGTTGCGGTGATGCCCGCGGCGCGAGCGAAGGCTGCGCCGCAGGCATCACCGCTGAGGATTACGGCGCTGATAGATCGAGTGCCGCACAGGCATCCCGGCTTTTTCGATGTCAAGCAGCGGCGGTGATGTGAGATCAGGCTCTGATGGCTGCGCGCCACGAGCTTCATCGCCTGGCTGTGCGCCGAGCCCAACGCGATCGGCCGGTGATGTCCCCGATCCAGACGCACGAGTTCGGCGAGCACGTGCTCGTCGCCGGCATCGCTCTTCGCATCCGAAGTCGAGTGCCGGTCCCGATACCGCGACAGCAGCCACCCATGGGCCGCGGTCGGTCTCGATCGCGACCTTCACCCGCGAGGTGGCAGACCAGGAGGACGGTTCCGCGTGGCTGCTGTCCGTGAACATCGACGGTGTCACGCTGCGCCGGACGCTGACCATTGCCACGCTGACACCCATCCAGGCCGCCTACATCTCCAGGCCGCCTACATCGCGGTGCAGGTGCTCGAGGGCCTCACCCGGTTGCACGATGCCGGCGTCGGCTCCGTTCGGCCAGACTGCGGACGGCCACGTCGGGCTGCCAAGGTCCGCCGAGTCCAACGGCCCGCGGACGTCCTGGCGAGAACCGAAGCGCGTCCCCACCGCCCTGCCGGCTCGTCGGCTGTCGCGGGCGAAGTTGCACCAGCCGCATCACCGGTGGTGGCCGGCGTTGTTGGCGACTCTGGTCGCGCTTGTCGTGCTCACGGCAGCCCGGCTACGTCCTCGCGGGCCAAATCCTCTCCTTGGGCGGGCGTTCGTTCGCCCAAGTGCGTGACACCACTGGCGGTTGCCTCGCTGGCGCCGTTGTAGATCATCACGCTGTCGCGAACGTGACATCTGCAACCGTGTGCTAACAGTGCGGGAACTCGACACGCGAGCCAGGCCCGGTCGTCTCCTGGATCGATCGTGATCTCGATCTTCGACGCTTCGATCGCCTCCGCTCGCCAGTCGTCGACGAAGTTGAGCCGGATCTCGTGCTGTCGGATGCGGCGAGGCGTCACCCAGGCACCGGACGGGGGTACCGACACATCCAGGCGGACCGCCGAACACCGCCCGACTGACGCGGCGAGTGACCTGATCGCAAAGGGTAAAGGTTGCGGTTGG
>JAVEEN010000036.1 GCA_030840445.1 Pseudonocardiales bacterium | reverse complement strand
ACGCGGCGCATCCCGTCGCATGGAAGGTGGATTAGCTGCCGTGGGTCGATGTCTGGGCGGGCGCACAGCCCGGCCGGAGCGTCGAACAGTGTCACGGATTTGGCGCCTACGGCCGGATCAATCTGCTTGCAAATGCTCGACGGACGCGGCACCGGCGCCAAGACGGGGATGAGGGCAGGTCTGGCGTAGGGCGCTTGGCGCCCGGCTCCCCAGGGTCACGGTCGGTGATACCGCGGCCCTCCGGCGTAACCCCGAAATTCGAGATCGCCCTGCCCGTGAGCCGAACCACAGTGCTAGCTGCCTGCTTGCAATTGCTAGCACCGGGAGGCACGCTTGATAGGTGAAGGTCGAGGACATCAAGGAAGTCGCCAAGGCGCAGACCCTCAAGGTCGGCACCATCGGGGACTTCATCCGTGAGCAGCGGGAACTGGCTCAGGTTTCGGTGCGGCAGCTGTCCAAGCTGGCCGGAGTCTCGAACCCGTACCTGTCTCAGATCGAGCGGGGTCTGCGCAAACCGAGCGCCGAGATCCTGCAGCAGATCGCCAAGGGGCTGCGTATCTCGGCCGAGCAGCTCTACGTCCGGGCCGGAATTCTCGAGGACCGGCAGGGTGACAGTGAAGTGATCGGCACAATCCTCGCCGACGCCGGCCTGAGCGAACGACAGAAGAGCGTCCTTGTCGAGATCTATGAGTCGTTCCGCCGCGAAAACGACGCGACCCGACGCAACGATGCGACCGGAGCGGACGCCCCACACCAGCCAGACACCCCGCATCAGCCAACCGCACCCGCGGCGAGCTGACCGAGTCTCACCGCACTCAGCCGCGCACCCGCGGCCAATATTGAGAAGGAGACACATCATGTCCATCGCCACCGACCTCCAGCGTCGAGCGAGCACACAGATCGATAACGCCCGCGAGCAGGGCCTGGCCGTATTGAGCGCCGCTACCATGACGGCCACGGGTGTGGTCGCAACCGCGAACAAGCGCATCGAGGACGTGCTGCCCTCGTCGATCAACCTGTCCGCCGTGTCCTCGCCGGCCCTGGCCGCGATCGGCGCCGCGGACCTCGTCGCCGAGACCGTCACGGCCCGCCTCGAGGCCCTGCCGGCCGAGGCGATCACCAGCCTGGCCAAGGCCCAGACGACGTCCAAGGCTCGGATTGCCAAGGCTCAGGACGAGGCCGTCATCCGCGTCGCCGAGTTGCGTACCCGGTTCGACGCGCGGGTGTCCGCGGCCAGGGACCTGCGCTCGGCCGACCTACAGTCCAAGGCCAAGGACGTCACGGAGGCTTACCTGGCCACCGCTAAGAGCCTGTACGGCACCCTGTCTGGCCGGGGCGAGGCGAAGCTGGCCGAACTGCGCAAGGATCTGGCCGGCGACCCCCGCCTGACGCGGTTGATCGGCGAGGTCAATGGCGCCGCCGATCTCGTCGAAGCACGGGTCCGTCCGGTTGTCGACAGCGTCGAGGCCCGCGTCAGCCCGGTCGTCGACACCGTGATCGGCACGGTTAAGTCCGCGAACCCGGGTCGCCGGTCCGCCGCCAGCGCGCGTGCGAAGAAGGCTCCGGCCAGTACGACGTCGGCCTCGCAAGCTCCGACCACGAACTCGGAGGCGGCCAAGGGCACGGCCGGCAGGAGCACGGTCCGCAAGGCGCCGGCCAAGAAGGCACCGGCCACGAGCGGGGCAGCCAAGAGCACCGCCCGCAAGGCGCCGGCCAAGAAGGCACCAGCCCGCAAGGCGCCTGCCAGCTAGGTCCCGCTTCCGCCGGATGTCGCACCCCCAGCCGCTCGGGTACGGGACCACCTCGTAGTTCAGTAGGCTTCGTAGTTCAGTAGGCTGAGGTAGTGCAGGCAATCAACCACATCGAGTACTGGCTACTCCTGGTGCTCGGCTGGGCAGTCTGCGCCTTCATGGTGTGGGCCTTCGTCGACTGCCTCACCCGCAAGGCCCCGGCGTTTCCGGCCGCCGGGAAGCTGACCAAGCCGGCTTGGCTGCTCCTGACCGGTCTGCCTGCGGTCTTCAGCATGCTGTCGGTGCTGGGCGGGTACGGCCTCCAGCTGAACTTCTTGATGTACATCGCGCTCATCGTGACGTCGGTGTACATGGCCGACGTCCGCCCAGCGGTCCGCGAGATCAGCGGCCCCTCCCGCTGGTAACGACCCGATCGTGTAACACCGGGCATGTCAGGGCTGCCGGTTGTTACACGATCGGGTATTTCAGGCTTGCAGGTAGGCGAGCACAGCCAGTACCCGGCGGTTGTCCTCCTCGGACGTAAGACCCGATCGTGTAACACCGGGCATCTCATAGCTGCCGGTTGTTACACGATCGGGTACTTCCGGGTCGTTGTAGGCGTACAATTGTTATACGTGTCCAATGATCTTGGAAGTGACATGCCAGTCCTGACGTCCCGTCGCCGCCTGTTGGTGCTGGCTATCTGCTGCATGAGCCTGCTCATCGTCGGTATGGACAACACCATCGTGAACGTTGCACTGCCGTCCATCCGCCGGGAGCTGGGTGCTTCGGTGTCCGGCTTGCAGTGGATAGTGGACGCCTACACCGTCGTGCTGGCGAGCCTGCTCATCCTGTCCGGCTCTACCGCGGACCGGCTGGGGCGGCGCCGGACGTTCCAGACCGGTCTGGTGCTGTTCACCCTCGGATCCCTGTTGTGCAGCGTGGCCCCTGGACTTGGATGGCTGGTGGCGTTCCGGATGCTGCAGGCCGTCGGTGGTTCGATGCTCAACCCGGTGGCGATGTCCATCATTACGAATGTGTTCACCGATCCGCGGGAACGGGCCCGCGCCATCGGCGTCTGGGGTGGCGTGATCGGGCTCAGCATCGGTATCGGGCCGGTCGTCGGGGGGCTGCTCACCGAGACTCTCAGCTGGCGCGCAGTCTTCTGGATCAATGTGCCGATCGGTGTTGCGGCGGTAATCCTGACCGCCTTGTTCGTCCCGGAATCGAAGGCCGCCCGGGCTCGGCGGATCGACCCGATCGGGCAGGTACTGGTGATTGTGCTGCTGCTCAGCCTGACCTACGCGATCATCGAGGCGCCGCGGGCCGGTTGGGGTTCGATGGAGATCGACTCACTGGTGGTCGTAGCGATCCTTTCACTGCTTGCCCTCATGGTGTATGAACCGAAACGGGTCGATCCGCTCATCGAGATCCGGTTCTTCCGCAGCATCCCGTTTTCCGGCGCCACGCTGATCGCGGTCTGCACCTTCGGGGCGTTCAGCGGTTTCCTCTTCCTCAATACCTTGTACCTACAGGATGTCCGGGGCCTGAGCGCGCTACAGGCCGGCCTGTGCATGCTGCCGATCGCGGTGGTGATCGTAGCCCTCGGCCCGTTGTCCGGCCGGGTCGTCGCTACGCGCGGCCCTCGGGGAGCGTTGATCGTCGCCGGCACCTGCATGGCGTTGGGGGCATTGGGACTAACCCGGCTCACTTCCGACATGAGTTACTGGTGGCTGTTCGGCTGTTACATCGTGTTTGCCATCGGCTTCGCCGTGGTGAACGTACCGATCACCAACACCGCTGTATCGGGTATGCCGCGCAGCCAGGCCGGTGTGGCCGCGGCCATTGCCTCGACCAGCCGCCAGGTCGGGGCATCGCTCGGTGTGGCCGTGGTGGGATCGGTGGTCAGTGCTGCCGTGTCGGCCCCGACGGCTGCGAGCTTCGCCCCTGCCACCCATGTCGCGTGGTGGATCCTCGTCGGCCTCGGCCTCGCGGTGCTGGCGCTGGGAATCGCCACCAACGGCCAGCGAGCCCGGACCAGCGCCGCGCGGGTAGCCGAGCTGTTCGACGATGACGCGCTCACCGAGCGGCCCCCCGTCGGAAGCCGATCATGAGCAGTTCTCGCGATGGTGCCGGTGCTGACCCCGCGGAGCTGGCTTGGCGGGCCATGCGCAGCCTGGTCCTCGAGCTGCACGACAAGCGCGCCGAGGTAACCGACGCGCTGGGCATGAGCTACATCCGCGCCAAGGCGCTGCGCAGTCTGGTCGGTGGCTCGATGACCATGCGGGAATTGGGCGCTGCGCTGGCGATCGATGCCTCGTACACAACGGTGGTCGTCGACGACCTGGAACAGCGGGGTCTGGTCCGGCGCGCCGTGCATGACGTCGATCGACGGGTCAAGGTCGTGACGATCACCGCGACCGGACGCGCCGCGGCCCGGGTCGCGCAGCGAATCATGGATGAGCCGCCACCGGCCCTGCTGGCCCTGCCTCCGGCCGAACTGGCCAGGCTGGTGGCCACGCTGACCGAGCTCGTCGAGCGGTCCGCCGCGCCCAAATCTGAGCCGAAGCTGTGAAAACCGGCTGAGCTTGTCGTCCCGGTCCGCTAGCGTGCGCCTCATGGCTCAAGCTCCGACCCGGTCAGGATCGTCCAACGACTCTGTGGCTGTCAGCGTCGATTCACTCGTCAAGACCTTCGCGGGCACAGTGCGCGCGCTGGACGGCGTGAGCTTCGAGATTCCCACCGGCACCGTGCTCGGGTTACTCGGCCCGAACGGCGCCGGCAAGACCACCGCCGTCCGGGTGCTCACCACCTTGCTGCGCCCGGATTCCGGCAGTGCCCGGGTCGCCGGCATCGATGTTCTCGCCGATCCGGAGGCAGCTCGGCGTGTCATCGGCCTGGCTGGCCAGTACGCTGCGGTCGACGAGGCCTTGACCGGTGCCGAAAACCTCCGGCTGGTGGGTAGCC
>JAVEEN010000012.1 GCA_030840445.1 Pseudonocardiales bacterium | reverse complement strand
GCTCGCCGGGAACCAGACGAAGGGGATACCGCGCCGTTCGGCGAAGCGGATCTGCTTGCCGTACTTCTGCGGCAGCGGCGACACCTCGGTGGCGATGCCGCGACTGCGCAGCGATTGGGCTATGTCGCCACACCGCCGCCGCGACTGCTCGTCCGGCAACGCGACCAGGACGGCGGAGGGGACCGAGCGCGACGCGGTCAGCTTCTTGCGGGCGAACAGCGGCGTCAGCAACCGCGTCACACCGAGGGAGATCCCTACTCCGGGATAGCTGGTGCGGCCGTCGCTGGCCAGCGAGTCATAGCGTCCTCCCGAGCAGATGGATCCCAGACTCTCGAAGCCGGCCATCCGGGTCTCGAACACCGTGCCGGTGTAATAGTCCAACCCGCGAGCGATGCTGAGGTCAGCCTCGACCGTGAATCGATCGGTGTCGACGGCAGCGCAACCGTCGATCACTTCGGCGAGCTCGGACAAGCCCTCATCCAACAGCGGATCGGAGACGCCGAGAGCGCGAACCCGGTCGGCGAAGGACGAATCGGCCGATCGGATGTCGGCCAGGGCGAGACAGGCTACGGTCTGCCGGGGAGTCAGCCCCGCTTCGTCGACAAGCATAGTGGCGATGACTTCGGCCGGCAGTTTGTCGATCTTGTCGATCACCCGCATCACGGCGGCGACATCGCCTGCCCCCACGCCCCGGTAGAAACCCTCGATCAGCTTGCGGTTGTTCACCTGCAGCCGCAGGGCCGGCAATGGCAGCGCCGACAACGCCTCGGCCATCACTCGCGCCACCTCGACGTCGTGGTGGAAGGCCAGCACGTCCTTGGCCACCACGTCGATGTCAGCCTGGGTGAACTCCCGGTAGCGACCCTCCTGGGGACGCTCGCCGCGCCATACCTTTTGGATCTGGTAGCGGCGGAACGGAAACTCCAGCTTGCCGGCATTCTCGAGGACGTAGCGAGCGAACGGCACGGTCAGGTCGAAGTGCAGACCCAGAGTATTGGCCAGGCGCTCCGGCCCATCGGCTGAGCCGGCCGCGGCCTCGTCGTCGGCCTGCAGGCGCCGCAGCAGGTAGACCTCCTTGTCGATCTCGCCCTTGCGCAACAACTGGCTCAGCGGCTCGACCGCCCGGGTCTCGACGGGTGCGAAGCCATGCAGCTCGAAGGTGGCCCGGAGCTGATCGATCACCTGTAGCTCGACGAAGCGCTCGGCGGGAAGCAGTTCCGGAAACCCGCTCAGCGGTGTCGGTTTGGGAGCTGTCACGTCAGATCTCTCAGGAAGGGGTTGGTCAGGCGTTCGGCGCCAATGGTCGTCTGCCCGCCATGCCCGGGCAAAACAATTAGCTCGTCGGGCATGGGCAGGATCACGTCCCGCAGCGACGCGGTCATGGCGTCCATCGAGCCACCCGGCAGATCCGTCCGGCCGATCGAGCCCTGAAACAGGACGTCACCGGAAAACAGCACATCAGCCGCCGATGGATCGACCTGGCCGGAGTCGAGCGTGAAAACCACCGAGCCAGGCGTGTGGCCGGGGGTATGGCGGACCTGGAAGGCCATGCCCGCCAACTCCAGGCGCTCACCGTCGGTGATGGTGCGGACGTCGTCGGGTTCGGCGAAGGTCAGGCCCGGTACCCCGAACAACGGGGCGCCGACGGGCAGCCCGAGGCCCGTCCACGGATCGGCCAGCGCCGCCCGATCGGCGGCATGTATGAGGGCCGGCACGTCGTTGGCCTGGCAGACCGGCAGCACCGAGAACGTGTGATCGAGGTGCCCGTGGGTCAACACAACGGCCACCGGATGCAGGCGATACTCGGCCACGATTTGCTCGAGCCTGTCGCTCACCCCGACTCCGGGATCGATCACGATGCACTGCTCACCGGGACCGGTGGCGACAACGAAACAATTGGTTCCGGCCACCTGCGCCGGGAACCCCTGGATCAGCACTGGATCAGCACCTGGTGCGCTCCCGCCGTCTGTCTCAACATGTTCGGGCCCGGTGCGCGGGACCAGATGACTACGATACCGAGGGAGCCTGACCGTGAGCTATCCGGCCGCGTCCGGAGAGCGCGGCTGCGTCTGCGGCCGTGCAACAGGTGCCGCTGTGCGGACTCACAGGCGTCCGGCCGGCAACCATCAAGACTTCTTTCGTAGACTTCGCCCGACTCGCCGTTCACATCGCTGGGCGCCACGGGAGTCTGGCGCCCTGCAAGGAGGAATACCAGTGCCGACCAGCAAGCAGCGCCGTGAAGCTGCCCGCCGCCATCTCGAGCGCCAGCTCGTCCGCCGGCAGCAGCGCGATGCCCGCCGCCGCCAGTTCACCCTGATCGGAACGGTGCTGGGCGTGCTGGTGCTGTTCGCGGTGGTCATCGGTTCGGTTGTGATGCTGACCCACGACAACAAGAAGTCAACGGCCGCCTCAGCCAGTCCGTCGGCGTCCGGTTCGGCATCGCCCTCGGCCAGCAGCTCCAAGGCCCCCTTGCCGAGCCGGAAACCGGCGGCCATCACGCGGGCCGCGAAGAAGAGCACCGGCCCGTGCGGCTACACCGAGACCGCTGCCAAGTTGAAGGCGGGAAACCTCTTCGACACCGGCTTGCCCCCGGACCCGAAGCCCACGCCCACCGGCAAGAGCACCGCCCTGTTCAACACCAACCTCGGCACCATCACGGTCCAGTTGGACGGCACCGCGGCCCCCTGCAACGTGCAGAGCATCAAGTACCTGATCTCCACGAAGTTCTATGACAACACTGCCTGCCCCCGCTCGGTGAACTCAGGCATCTTCGTGGTCCAGTGCGGCGACCCGTCCGCTACGACCTCCGGTGGACCCTCCTATACGACCAAGGACGAGAACCTCTCGGCGGCGAAGTACACCGCCGGCACCCTGGCGATGGCCAACAGCGGCGCGAACACCAATGGCAGCCAGTTCTTCTTCATCACCAAGGACAGCAGTAGCTCGCTCGGCAAGAACTACACGGTGATCGGTCACGTCACCGGCGGGCTCGACATTTTGCAGAAGGTCGCAGTCGGTGGCGACGACGGATCGAACCAGGCCGGAGGCGGACGTCCGAACGTCGACCTGATCTTCAAGACGGTCACCGTGAAGTAGTGCGTCAGTTCGCCGAGTGCACCCGGTAGACGTCGTAAACGCCCTCGACGTTGCGGACAGTCCGCAGTAGATGGCCCAGATGCTTGGACTCGGCCAGCTCGAAGGTGAAGCGGGACACGGCGACCCGGTCGCGGTTGGTGGTCACCGACGCCGAGAGGATGTTGACCCGCTCGTCGGAAAGCACTCGCGACACATCGGACAGCAGACGGTGCCGGTCCAGCGCTTCGACCTGGATCGACACTACGAACACCGAGTCCGCGGACGGCGCCCACTCCACTTCGACCAACCGATCCGTCTGTAACAGCAACGAATCCGCGTTCGTGCAGGATCGGCGGTGCACCGACACTCCCCCGCCGCGGGTGATGAACCCGAGGATCTCGTCGCCGGGAACCGGAGTGCAACAACGGGCGAGCTTGACCCAGACATCAGACATTCCCGAGACCATGACGCCCGCATTGCCGCCGCTGCGACGGCTGGTCGGGGGCCGCGATGGGATCTCGGTCTCGGCCAGGTCTTCGGTGGCGCCCTCCACGCCGCCGAGGGAGGCCACCAACTTCTGCACCACCGACTGCGCGGAGACATGTCCCTCGCCTACCGAGACATAGAGCGCGGTGATGTCGGTGAGATGCATCTCGCGGGCTATGGTCACCAGCTGGTCGCCACCGAGCAGCCTTTGCATGGGCAGCGAGGACTTGCGCATGGCCCGGGTCAGCGCGGTCTTACCGGCCTCGACCGCGTCCTCGCGCCGCTCCTTGGCGAACCACTGCCTGATCTTGGTCTTGGCTCGAGGTGACGCGACGAAGCTCAGCCAGTCCCGGGACGGACCGGCGCCCTCAGCCTTGGAGGTGAACACCTCCACGCTGTCGCCGTGATCCAGTTTGGTCTCCAGCGCGACCAGCTTGCCGTTGACCCGCGCACCGATGCACCGGTGCCCGACGTCGGTGTGGACGGCGTAGGCGAAATCGACCGGGGTGGAGCCGACCGGCAAGCCGATGACGTCACCCTTGGGCGTGAAGACGTACACCTCTTGGGCGCCCAGGTCGAAGCGCAGGGTGTCCAGGAACTCCCCCGGCTCCTGCGCTTCTCGCTGCCAGTCCAGCAGCTGGCGCAGCCAGCCCATCTCGTCACTGACTGCCGCCGGGGTGGCCGGCGCCCCACCGACCTCCTTGTACTTCCAGTGCGCGGCGATGCCGTACTCGGCGGTGCGGTGCATGGCCTGGGTCCGGATCTGCAACTCCACCGGCTTACCGCCGGGTCCTATCACCGTGGTGTGCAGCGATTGGTACATGTTGAACTTGGGCATTGCGATGAAGTCTTTGAACCGGCCCGGGACGGGTTGCCAGTTCGCGTGGATCACCCCGAGGGTGCCGTAGCAGTCGCGCTCGGAGTCGACCAGCACCCGGATACCCACCAGGTCGTAGATGTCGGTGAACTCGCGACCCCGCACGATCATCTTCTGGTAGATGGAGTAATAGTGCTTCGGTCGCCCATAGACGTCCGCTTTCACGCCGCCGGCCTTGAGGTCGGTCTGAACCCGTTCGATGACCTGGTTGAGGTACACATCGCGCTGGGGAGCGCGCTCTGCCACCAGCCGGACGATCTCGTCGTAACGCTTCGGGTAGAGGGTGGCGAACGCCAGGTCTTCCAGCTCCCACTTGATCGTGTTCATACCGAGTCGGTGGGCCAGCGGTGCAAGGACTTCGAGGGTCTCGCGCGCCTTGCGTTCCTGCTTCGCCGGCGGCAGGAACCGCAGCGTGCGCATGTTGTGCAGCCGGTCGGCGAGTTTGATGACCAGCACCCGCGGATCGCGGGCCATGGCGACGATCATCTTGCGGATCGTCTCGGCCTCGGCCGCCTCACCGAACTTGACCTTGTCGAGCTTGGTGACTCCCTCGACCAGGTGGGCCACCTCGGCACCGAATTCGGTAGCCAGCTCCTCGGTGGTCAGCCCGGTGTCCTCCACGGTGTCGTGCAGCAAGGCGGCGACCAGCGTGGTGGTGTCCATACCGAGTTCGGCCAGGATCGTCGCGACCGCGAGCGGATGGGTTATGTAGGGATCGCCGGATTTCCTCAGCTGGCCCCGGTGACGCTCCTCGGCCAGGTCGTAGCCCCGCTGCAGGAGCTTGGCGTCGACTTTGGGATGCGCAGCCCGATGAACGGCAAGCAGTGGTTCCAGCACCGGCTTGATCGCAGCGGACTGGCGCTGTGGGGCGACGATCCGACGGGCCACCCGGTCCCGGATCCGGCGGCGGTGGGCGCCGTTGTTCAGGTCCGAGCTGGCCGTTGCAGCTAGGGCCGCCGCGGTGGCGGACGCCTTGGCCGCGAGACCGGGGTCCGGACGGGCCGGTGGGCGTGCCGACTGGGCACGTGCCGTGTCCTCGGACGTGCCCGGATTAGTGGCCTCGGTCGTCAGCGAATCCTCCCGGTGAACAGCTCGAGGTAGCCGCGCGCCCTGGTCCGACGATTCCCGCCACAAGCCTGGCGAGCCGCCAGCCAGTTCTGGCTACGCTTACAGTCTAGGCGCGTCCAGTAAACCTAGATGGTCAGTAGCGCCGTCAGGTTGTGTCCGGTCAGGCGCTCGCGGCCGTTGAGGAAGGACAGCTCGACCAGCACTCCTATCCCGGTCACCTCGGCGCCGGCCAGCGCAAGCAGCCCGAGCGTGGCCTTGAGGGTGCCGCCGGTGGCCAACACATCATCGACCAGGTAGACCTTCTTGCCCTCGATCAGGCCCACCGGGACTTCGATCTCGGCGCTGCCGTACTCGAGCTGGTAGCTGGCGCTCACGGTCGGCGGCGGTAGTTTGCCCGCCTTGCGCACCGGCACCACCCCGGCATCGACCGCCCGGGCCAGCGCCGCCGCGACCACGAAGCCGCGTGCCTCGACGCCCGCGATCAGGTCGGCCTCGTAGGCGGCCGGCAGGTCGGCGAGCGCGTCGATGCACGCGTTGAACGCGGCGGCGTCGGCAAGCAGCGGTGCGATGTCCTTGAACAGCACCCCGGGTTGCGGAAAATCAGGTACATCGCGCAGCTGTGCCGCGATCACCTCGGCCAGCGACGGGTCGAGGGCGCCGGTCACGGACGCTTACGGGGGCGGTTTGCCGGTCGGGCCCCCGGACGCGGTGCCGGGGCGGGCTTGCCGGTCGGTCGCGGCTTGGCCGCGGTGACCGGCGCACCGACCATGACAGGCTCACCAGCGCGGGCAGCGGTCGCTCGTTTCGCCAGCACTCGCCGGGCCAGGTTCTTGTTCTCCGGCTCGCGCTCCTTGAGTTCGACCACGATGGGAGTAGCCAGGAACAGCGATGAGTACGCACCGACGGCCAGGCCGACGAACAGGATGAGCGCGAGGTCCTTGATGGTGCCGACCCCGAGCAGGCCGGCACCCACGAACAGCAGGCCGCCGACCGGGAGAAGGGAGATCAACGAGGTGTTGATCGACCGCATCAGGGTCTGGTTCACCGCGAGGTTCGCCGCCTCGGAGTAGGTCATCCGAGCGGTCGCTCCGAGATCCTTGACGTTCTCGTTGACCTTGTCGAACACGACGACCGTGTCGTACAACGAGAAACCCAGGATGGTCAACAGCCCGACAATGGTCGACGGGGTCAGCTCGAAACCGACGATCGAGTAAATACCGGCCGAAATGATCAGGTCGTGCACGAGCGCGGTGAGCGCCCCGACACCCATCTTCCACTCGTACCTGATCGAGATGTACAGGAAGACCGCGATCAGGAAGACGATCAGCCCCTGGACGGCTTTCTTGGTGATCTCGCTGCCCCAGGTCGAGGACACCGAGTTGATGGAGATCTGCGACTTGTCGATCTTGAGGGCCGCGGCGAGCTTGCCTGCCACATCGGACTGCTGCTGCTGATCGAGTTCCTTGGTCTTGATGATGATCGAACGGGTCGACCCGGAGCCGACCTGTTGCGCGGCACCCTCGGTGGTCTGACCGGCCGCCGTCATCGCGTTCTCCGCCTGGGTGGTGGTAACCGATGTCCCGCTCGGGAGCTGGAACTCGGTACCGCCCTTGAAATCGATACCCACGTTGAAGCCGCGCAGGAAGAAACTCAGCAGGCAGATCAGGATCAGGCCCAGCGACGCGAGGTACCACCGGCGGCGCGTCCCGATGAAGTCGAATCGGGTTTCACCTCGGTAGAGCTTGGTGAAGACACTCATCAGCTGTTCTCCTCGGTGCTCGACGAGCCCTTCTGCCGCAAGGCGGCCCGGCGGGCAGCCGCCCGCTCGGCCGCGGTCGAGCCCCCGGTTCCGGGGGTCTTGGTCCCGCTGCCCGACCTCGGCGCGGTAGTCGAGGCTCGGTCATCCGGCACCGGTACGGACTCGGCACCGAATTCCTCGCCGACATCGTCTGCCTGGCCGGCGTCGTCCTGGAAGTCCTGCACCGAGCTGGGGGTCTCGCTGCTTCCCGGGGTCGGCACCGGCTCAGCGAGCTCGGCGCCGGCTACCTCGATCGAGGCGGACTCGGCCCGGACCGGACGGCGGCCCTTCTGAGAGCTCCGGTACGAGGCGACGCCGCCGACCCGTACGTGGTTCAGACCGGTGAACCGCGCCGAACCGAACGCCGCACTGCGGGAGAACAGCGACACGATGGGGTGGGTGAACAGGAAGACCACGACTAGGTCCAGCACCGTCGACAGTCCAAGGGTGAAGGCGAAGCCTCGTACCTCACCGGCAGCGAAGTAATACAGGATCACCGCCGCCAGGAAGGACACGAAGTCGGCCGACAGAATCGTTCTCCTTGCCCGGTCCCAGGCCCGCGGTATCGCCACCCGGGCGGTCCGGCCCTCATGCACTTCGTCCTTTATTCGTTCGAAGAACACCACGAACGAATCGGCGGTGATACCGACGGCAACAATGAACCCGGCGATTCCGGCCAGGGTAAGCGTGAAGTTGATCTGATTGCCCAGCAGCACCAACATGGCATAGGTCAGTCCACCGGACACGAGCAACGAAGCGATCGTGACCAGCCCGAGAGCCCGGTAGTAGATCAGCGAGTAGATGACGACGAGGGCTAGACCGATGCCGCCGGCGAGCAGACCCGCCTTCAACTGCGAACTACCCAGGGTCGGCGAGATGCTCTGCGAGTCGAGCGTCTGGAAGTTCAGCGGCAGCGCTCCGTATTTGAGCGAGTTGGCGAAGTCGGTGGCCTGCTGCTGATCGAACGAGCCGGTGATCGAGGTATCGCCGGTGATCGTCTGCGAGATCTGTGCCGCCTCGAGGACCTCGCTGTCCAGCGTGTACGCCACGGTGTTGTCAACGGCGCCCGGCGTTGACTGCTCGTTGTGCTGCGAGGTGTATTTGGCCCATTGCGACTGCCCGGTCGGTTTCAGGCTCAGGCTGATCGACCAGTTCGGGTCGAGGTTGCTCGTCGACCCGGGCGCGATGGCCGAGGCCGACTTGATCTGCTTTCCCTCGACGATGACCGCACCGAGCAGGTACTTGGCGGTGCCAGCCTGGTCACAGGTGACCAGCGGCTTGGTCGGATCGTCGAGCGGCTTGATGTTCTTGTTGCTGCAGTCCCAGGCGGCGAGCACGGTCTGCACCGAGGTCTGCTGTGCCTGGGTGAGCTTGTTGTAGGCCGTTAAGTCCTTGGGTGGGGCGAATCCGAGCGACTTCCACTGGTCCACCACCTGGACTGCCTGGGCGGCACCGGAGGACGTTGCGCCGGCGCTGGCCGACGGGCTCGCCGAGGCGCTCGCGGGCGAACTGGGCGTTTTGCTGGCCGATGGTGCGGGCGTGGTACTTCCGGCAGCCTGCGGCACTACCCGCCCCTGCGCCGACGGCGACGTACTGGTTGAGCCGGACGGCTTGAGTGTGGCACTCGGCTGCACAGTGCTGGACGGTTTCGCGGTACCGGATGCACCGCCGCTCGCCGTGCTGCCTGCGGAGGCGGTAGGCGCGGGCGCCGCAGAGATCGGCGCCAGGATCTCGGGTCGGAACTGCAGCAGGAAGGACTTGCCGACGTTCTTGATCGCGTCACCGTTCTTGCCGGGCACGGACACGACGATCCGGTCGCTGCCCTGGACCGTGACCTCGATCGAGGAAACGCCGAGACCGTTCACCCGGTCGTTGATGATCTGCCGCGCCGTGTTCATAGCGGCTTTGCTCGGCGTCTTGCCGTTGGCGTCGGCCTTCAGGATGACTTGAGCGCCACCCTCGAGGTCGAGCCCGAGTTTTGGGGTCTTCGGCTGATGGGGCCAGAAGACAATTGCGTACAGGGCGATAAACAATGCGGCCAAAGCGGCAAAGTAACGCCCGACGCGCAGCGTTCCGGCAGATGGTGCCACGGAAAGTAGTCTCCTTGTTATCAACCAGCACGTACGCCCCGGATTTCGGAGCGCAAATGCTCAGCCCGCCTGGCGACCGGCGAGCATAGATCACAACGTGTTGAGTTCGGTTTGAGTTCGGTGTTCGCCGCACAGTATGACCGACGTGATGCTGAATCACATCAGCGCCCGATATTTAGGTCAGTTGCCCTCGGTCTCGTCCGAGCGGGAGCCGGGACGATCGTCGCGAGCGACCGCGTCCTCGTGAATCGCCGGTTCGCCTGACAGCACGGCATCCCGGTATTGCGGGGGCAACTCGGGCACAGCTCGCAATGCGGCGATAGTCCACTTGACCTCCACACCAGGTGCGATGGACAACACCGCGCTGCTGTCCGCGGTATTGACCGAGACGACCGTCGCGTAAAGGCCGGAGGTCGTCATGACCTCGGTCCCGGGCCGCATATTCTCCCGACGCACCCGGTCGGCCTGCGCGGACCGTGCACGGTTACGCCGGTTGAACATGATCATGCCGATGAACAGCACAGCGAGGATGACGAGCGGCAGCACTTGCGTCACAGCAACGAACCATTTTCTGATCGACATATCCGCCGGGCGGGTGGCGGATCCGAGCTAGGGACCAGTTTAAGCGTCGAACAGGGTCGGTCCACCCACTGCGGCGCTCGGTGGGGTGAGCCCGAGGTGATGCCAGGCCGCCGGCATGGCAACCCGTCCCCGCGGCGTCCGGGCCAGCAATCCAGCGCGGACCAGAAACGGTTCGGCCACCTCTTCGACGGTCTCGATCTCCTCGCCCACTGCGACCGCCAGGGTGCTGACCCCGACCGGGCCGCCGCCGAAGCGGCGAACCAAGGCGTCCAGAACCGCCTTGTCCAGCCGATCCAGGCCCATCTCGTCCACGTCGTAGACCGCCAGCGCGTCCTGCGCAACCGGGGCCGTCACCACCCCGTCAGCGCGGACCTCGGCGAAGTCGCGCACCCGCCTCAGCAAGCGGTTGGCGATGCGCGGGGTCCCGCGCGACCGGCTGGCGATCTCGGCCGCGCCCTCGTCGGTCAGCCGCACCCCGAGCAACTGGGCGGATCGGGTGATGACCCGCTCCAGCTCCGGTACGTCATAGAAGTCCATATGGGCGGTGAACCCGAACCGGTCCCGCAGGGGTCCGGTCAGCAGGCCGGCCCGAGTGGTAGCGCCGATCAGGGTGAACGGCGAAAGTTCCAAGGGGATTGCGGTAGCTCCCGGGCCCTTGCCGACGATCACGTCGACCCGGAAGTCCTCCATGGCCATGTAGAGCAGTTCTTCGGCGGGACGGGCGATGCGGTGGATCTCGTCGATGAACAGGACCTCGCCGTCGCCCAGACTGGTGAGCAGCGCGGCCAGGTCGCCGGCCCGCTCGATCGCCGGCCCCGAGGTAAGCCGGAACGGTGCTCCGAGCTCGGCTGCGATGATCATCGCGAGACTGGTCTTGCCCAGACCCGGCGGCCCGGACAGCAGCACATGGTCCGGTGGCCGGTTACGGCGCATGGCGCTCTCGAGAACCACCTGAAGCTGTTCGCGAACCTTGGCCTGTCCGACGAACTCGATGAGGCGCTTGGGCCGCAGGCTCGCCTCGATATCGGTCTCGTCGAGCGCCGGCAGCGGTGACACCACGTCCCGCACGCTGCTGGCCTCAACGTCTGGGCTGGCCTCGACGTCTGGGCTGGCCTGGACGCCTTCGGGGCTGGCCTGGACGTCGGCGCGTGCCTGGTTCTCACCGGTCACCGGGTACGTCCGAGCAGCTGGATCGTCCGGCGCAGTATCACCGCGACTTCGGGGTTGTCGCCGGAGTCGGCCGCAACGGTGTCGATGGCCTCGGCCGCTTCCTTACCGCTGAAACCGAGACCGGCCAGCGCGTGCAGCACCTGGTCCTTCCACGGCGCGATGGCAGTGACGCCGGCCAGTTCGGACAGGCCGCCGATCGCATCACCGTCGATGGCACCGATCCGGTCGCGCAGTTCGATGACGATCTTCTCGGCGCCCTTGCGCCCAATGCCCGGCACCTTGACCAGGGTCGCGTGGTCGCTGGTTGCGATGGCTCGCCGGATCTCGCGCGGCGGATAGACGCCCAGGATGGTCTGGGCCAGTTTCGGCCCCACGCCGTTCGCTGTCTGCAGCAACTCGAACAGACCCCGCTCGTCGTCGTCGGAGAACCCGTACAAGGTGAGCGAATCCTCGCGCACGACCAGGCTGGTGGCCAGCCGTGCTTCATCACCGACCCGCAGCCGGGCCAGCGTCCCGGGTGAACACGACACCGCCAGACCTACCCCGCCTACTTCCACAACGGCGCCGTCCGGCCCGAGAGCGGCCACCCGGCCGTGCACACTCGCGATCATCGCTGCTCCTTCACGCACATCATCGCTTGACGCCGGCCAGCGACCGGGCAACGGCGGCCTCGCGCTGGATCACCGCGGAGCCACGCCAGATCTGGCAGATAGCCAGCGCGAGTGCGTCGGCAGCGTCAGCCGGAGTCGGCTTGGTCGTCAGCTTCAGGATCCGCATGACCATCGCGGTGACCTGGGCCTTGTCGGCCGTCCCGGAGCCGGTGATCGCGGCCTTGACCTCCGACGGCGTATGCAGGGCAACCCGGATCCCCAACCGGCTCGCCGCGACCAGAGCCAATCCCGACGCCTGGGCCGTACCGGTGACGGTCCTGAGGTTCTGCTGCGCGAACACCCGCTCGACGACCACCGCATCGGGTCGGAACCTCTCCACGGCGGCCTCGATCCCCTCGGCGATGGCCAATAGCCGCAGGCCCAGATCCTGGGCGGCGGGAGTCCTGAGTACTTCGACGTGGACCAGGGACAGCGGCTTGCCGGCGACGCCATCGACCACACCGACCCCGCAGCGAGTCAGTCCCGGGTCGACTCCGAGTACCCGCATGCGCAGAACCTCCGCCGATCAAATCGAATGGACGTTCGACAGCGTACCGGCGCCGGGGATCAGGACGACGCCGACACGCCTGGCTCGCTCTGCTGGCTGCGCCCTCCGGTATCGGGTCGGGCGCGGGTCGGTCCAGCACTGCTCGCGCCCGGGCCGGGCGGGCGATTCGTTCGCGGAATCCAGTACCCGACCAGGGCGGCCGCCAGCAGTCCGACTGCCCCGTTGGACACCACACCCGCGGCCAGCGTGGCGGCCCCGGTGATGATGGACAGCACCACCGGGCCGCCGCAGCTACCGGTGTCCGACAGCAGGCGCCAGATGCCGAGGAACGCCGGCCGGCCCAGCGTCGGCGAGACGTCGGCGCCGAGGGTCATGACCAGGCCGGAACCGATGCCGTTGCCGAAACCGAGCGCCAGGGATGCGATGAGAAGCGTGCCGAAGCTGTGGGTCAACGGCACCAACATCAGAGAAACACCCATGATGATCATGGACGGCACCGCGACCCAGCGGCGGCCACGGCGGTCCATCACCTTGCCGGCCGGATAGAAGACCAGCATGTCGATGGCCCCGGCCAAGCCGTAGATCAGCGAGGTGGCCGACGGGCTCAGGCCCAGATGTTCGGCCCAGAGCGGGATCACGACCTGTCGCGACGCCCGGACGGCGCTGATCAGCACGATGCCGACGCCGAGCGTGAGGTAGACCCTCAGGTACGAGCGGACCACAACCCGTACACCCACGGTCGGCACATCGGCGCTGGAGTGCCCGGCCGCGATCAGGTCCCGGGAGAACACGGCAATGCCGCCTGCGACGACGGCGGCCACCGCCGCAACCGCGTACGCCGCCCGGATTCCGAACAAGTCGATCGCCCCGGCGCCGATGAACGGACCGATGAACACCCCGATCCGCGACGAGCCGCCCAGCGTGGACAGGGCGCGGGCCCGCATCGCCAGCGGCACGGCTTCGGTCAGATACGACTGCCGGGCCAGGCTGAACACCGCGTTGGCGAATCCCACCAGCAGCATGGCGCCGGCCAGCACGGCGATATTCGGCGCCAACATGGCGGTGAGCATCGCGACCGCACTCACCGTGCCCGCCCCGATGATCGCGACGCGTTCGCCGTACTTGGTTGTGATCACGGCCGCCGGAATGTTGCTGACCAGCGACCCCACACCGATCAGGGCAACCACCAACGACGCGACGGCCAGAGTGGCACCGAGGCGGAGGGCAGTCAGCGCCACGACCGGAAGTACGGCTCCCTCGGCAATGCCGAACATCACGGCGGGACCGAATGCCGAAACGAGAATGGGACGAAGGCTGAATGCCTCTTCGGTCCCTGAAGCCACGGTCCTCGGCTCTCGTCGGCTGATTTGTCGCTGTGCGTCCAGATTAGTCCGAGCTGCCGCCGAGACCATGGTGTTCTCGCCCACGGCCCACGGTTTGCCCGGAGTGCCGCCGCGGCCGGCCATAGACTGCCCTGATGACGACTGCCCCGGTGACGACTGCCCCGGTGACGACTGCCGGATTTGCGCGCCGATGACCATTCCGTTCCGGAGTCCACGCCGAGCATCGATCCGTCCCAGTCCGGTGTTCCTGGCCGTTCTCGCGGTAGCTGCACTCGGTGGCTATCTGGCGTGGTCGGCGACTGGGGACACCCGCGGCGCCCGGCTGGGGGTGTTCCTCTTCGTGGTCGCCGGCTGGGTGGTGACACTGTGTTTCCACGAGTTCGCGCATGCCTTCCTGGCCTGGCGATTCGGTGACGAGGAGGTCGAGGCGCGCGGCTACCTGACGCTGAATCCGCTCAAGTACAGCCATCCGGTCCTGTCGATCCTGCTGCCGGTCGTGTTCATCGCTCTCGGCGGGATCGGTTTGCCGGGCGGGGCGGTGTACCTCCACCCGCACCGGTTCCGGACCAGAGCCCAACGGGCACTGGTGTCACTGTCCGGTCCCGCAGTCAACGTGGTGTTCGCCATCGTGCTGTTGGCGGTGGTCAAGCAGCAGTACGCGACGTCGAGCCACAGTGCCTTCTGGGCGGCGATGGCCTTCCTCGGGCTGTTGCAGATCTCGGCCGCGCTGCTGAACCTGATCCCGTTCCCCGGGCTCGACGGCTACGGGGCCATCGAGCCGTACCTGGACCCGGCTTTTCAACGACAGGCCGAGCAGTTCAAGCCGTTCGGCATGCTGGGCCTGTTCGCGCTGCTGCAGGTTCAGACGATCAACCGCGTGTTCTTCGACGTGGTGTACCGGCTTTACGACCTGTCCGGCGTGAATCGCTTGTATGCCGGCGCGGGGTACGAGTTGATCAAGTTCTGGCAGCGTTAGCCGACCCGACGTAGTTGAGCCGATACCGAGCGAGCAGCGATTCAGCCGACCGCTTCCATGACCTCGTCGGAGACGTCGAAATTCGCATAGACGTTCTGTACGTCGTCGGAGTCTTCCAGCGCGTCGATAAGTTTGAACACCTTGCGGGCGCCGTCCTCGTCGAGAGGCACCTGAACACTGGGCAGGAACGAGGTATCGGCCGAGTCGTAGTCGATACCGGCGTCCTGCAGGGCCGAGCGGACAACGATCAGATCGGTCGCCTCACTGATGACCTCGAACGATTCACCGATGTCGTTGACCTCCTCGGCACCGGCATCGAGCACCGCGAGCAGGACGTCGTCCTCGGTCAGCTCGTTCTTCGGCACGATCACCACGCCCTTGCGGGCGAACAGGTAGGACACCGAACCCGGATCGGCCATGTTGCCGCCGTTTCGCGTCATCGCTATCCGGACCTCGCCTGCGGCCCGGTTCCGGTTGTCGGTCAGGCACTCGATCAGCACAGCTACGCCGGACGGACCGTAGCCCTCGTACATGATCGTCTCCCAGTCGGCACCACCCGCCTCGGCCCCGGATCCGCGCTTGACCGCACGTTCGATGTTGTCCAGTGGGACGGAGGACTTGCGGGCCTTCTGGATGGCGTCGAACAGGGTCGGGTTACCGTCCGGGTCGCCGCCACCGGTCCGGGCCGCCACCTCGATGTTCTTGATCAGCTTGGCGAAGAGCTTGCCGCGCTTGGCGTCGATACCTGCCTTCTTGTGCTTGGTCGTCGCCCACTTGGAATGGCCGCTCATCTGTTTCTCCCGCTCTGCCGCACCATCTCGACGAAGTACTCGTGCACCCGTGCATCACCGGTCAACTCGGGATGGAAGGACGTGGCCAGCAGGTGCCGCTGTCGAATCGCCACGATTCTACCTGTGGCCGGCCCGGACCGGATGCGCCCGAGCACCTCGGGGGCAGGGCCGACCTCCTCCACCCACGGTGCCCGGATGAAGACGGCGGTCATCGGCGGCCCAGCCAAACCCGCCAGTTCCAGATGCTCCTCGAAGGACTCCACCTGCCGGCCGAAGGCATTGCGGCGCACGGTCATGTCGATGCCGCCGAAGGTCGTCTGATCCGCGGTCCCGTCCAGGATCCGGTCGGCCAGCAGGATCATGCCGGCGCATGACCCGTAGGTGGGCAGGCCGCCGGCGATCCGGTCGGCCAGCGGTTCGAAGAGGTCGAAATGGCGCGCCAACTTCACGATCGTGGTCGACTCGCCGCCGGGAATCACCAGCCCGTCGACGGCAGCCAGTTCGCGCTCGCGGCGCACCGGCACGGCCCGCACGCCACAGTGGGCGAGGATCGCCAGGTGTTCGCGCACATCACCCTGCAGCGCCAGCACGCCGACCGTGAGTTCATCGTTGGACACAATCCGCCAGCCTAGCCACCGGCCTTGGCCGGGCCGCACGTGCAGTGTGGCCGGTCTGAAATAGTGGGTCACCACTATGACCGACAGCCTCCAACTCGAGCCGACGACGGACTCTCCAACCGGAGGCCGTCAGCTCGTGATGCGGGCCGCCGGCATTCACCTCGCGACTCGGATGCTCACCCTGGTTGCCTTCGCTTTCGGCGCCCGACATGAACACCGGGCCTTCGCGCGAGTGGTCACGATGTGGGACGGGGGCTTCTACGCCAGCATCACCGCGCACGGATACCCGCACCGGCTCCCGACCGGCCCGGACGGGGTCCGGGCCAGCACCGCGGCCTTCTTCCCACTGTTCCCGCTGCTCAACCGACCGTTCACCGCCCTCGGCATTCCGTTCTGGCTGGCCTCGCTCACCCTCGTCACGGTGCTCTCCACCGTGGCCGCGGCCCTGATCGCCCTGGTGGTCCGCCGGTACGCCAGCGACCGGGTCGCGCTGTTGACCGCAATCTGCTGGTCGGCCTCTCCGCTGGCCGGAGTGCTGTCCGCGGCGTACTCGGAGGCGCTGCTCACCATGCTCGCGGCCGGCTGTCTGCTGGCGTTGCTGGATCGTCGATGGCTCATAGCCGGCCTGCTCGCGCTGCTGGCCGGCGCCACCCGACCCACCGGAGCCGTGTTGGCATTGGCGTGCCTGGTCGCGGCGATTCTGGCCATCCAGCAGCGCCGGGAGTGGTCCAGCCTGCTAGCGGTGATCCTGGCACCGATCGGCGTACTGGCTTCCTGGGCGTGGATCGGCTGGCAAGCCGGGCGGTGGGATGCCTGGTTCGCGACCGAACAGGGCGGGTGGCACGCTCATTTCGACGGTGGCGTCGACACGGTCCGATCCGTGATCCACGAGCTGTCCGGTTCGGCAACCCAGGCCTTCGCGCCGGTGCAGGCCGCCTTCGTCCTCGCGGCGTTGGGGCTGGTGGTCATAGCCGCCTGGCAGCGGCCGCCCGCTCCGGTGTTGACCTACTTGATCGCCGGCTTCGTGCTCGCGGTCGGGACGTCGAACGTGCACGCCTCGATCGCCCGATTCCTGCTGCCGATCTTTCCCATCCTGGTGCCCATTGCGATGCTGCTCGACCGGCTCGGACGGCGGATTGCGGTGCCGGTACTTATCCTCACCGCGGGCGTGTCGGCGCTCATCGGGGCCTGGTACTTCACCGCGGGCAGCTTCGCGCCTTAGCCTCTCCCGGGTGCGCTTGCGCCGCTGTGGCGTCAGCAAGCCGGTCGGAGCGGCCTACCAGCCGCGCTGGGCCAGCCGGTGCGGTTGCGGGATGTCCTCGACGTTGATGCCGACCATCGCTTCGCCCAGGCCCCGGGAGACCTTGGCCAACACATCCGGGTCGTCGTGGAAGGTGGTCGCCTTGACGATGGCTTCGGCGCGCTGCGCCGGGTTGCCGGACTTGAAGATGCCCGAGCCCACGAACACACCCTCGGCGCCGAGCTGCATCATCATGGCCGCGTCGGCCGGAGTCGCGATACCGCCGGCCGTGAACAGCACCACCGGCAGCTTTCCGGAACGGGCGACCTCGGCCACCAGCTCGTACGGCGCCTGTAACTCCTTGGCCGCCACGAACAGCTCGTCCGGGGACAGGGAACTCAGCCGGCGCAACTCCCCACCGATCTTGCGCATGTGGGTGGTCGCGTTGGAGACATCGCCGGTACCGGCCTCACCCTTGGAGCGGATCATGGCCGCGCCTTCGGTGATTCGGCGCAGCGCCTCACCGAGGTTGGTCGCGCCGCACACGAAGGGAACGGTGAACTGCCACTTGTCGATGTGGTTGGTGTAGTCGGCCGGGGTGAGCACCTCGGATTCGTCGACGTAGTCCACGCCGAGGGCCTGCAGGATCTGTGCCTCGACGAAGTGGCCGATCCGAGCCTTGGCCATCACCGGGATCGACACGGCGGAGATGATGCTGTCGATCATGTCCGGATCGCTCATCCGGGAGACGCCACCCTGCGCGCGGATGTCCGCCGGAACCCGCTCCAGCGCCATCACGGCCACTGCCCCGGCATCCTCGGCGATCTTGGCCTGTTCGGCGGTGACGACGTCCATGATGACGCCGCCCTTGAGCATTTCGGCCATGCCCCGCTTGACGCGCGCCGTGCCCGTTGCGTGGTCGGCGGTGACAGCCACCCCGGTCGTCCTGCCGTTGGTTGTGGTGTCGGCAGCGCTGCCGTACTCAGAAGTCATGGTGCGATTCTACGTCCGTGCCTGCCCGGCTCAGACCGGTGCACCGTTCGTGGCCAGAACGACATAGGCCCCGCCCGGCGCGAGCAACAGTGGCCGACCTGCCAAGTCGGTGTACTTGGTGGGCGAAGCCTCGTTGGGCCGCGACCACTTCCCCTCGATCCGCTTGCCGTTGCGGAACAGTACGACCCGGCCCGAGCCCACCGAGTGGGTGTACTGCGAGGGATTACCCGCCACGTCGACGTCGGTGTAGTCGGTGGCCACCCGGCACAGCTGCACCAGAACGTTGGGTGTGGAGGCGGAGTTGCCATCCGCGAGGGTCAACGGGCTGCCGCTGATGGTCCGGACATAGCGGTGCCGCCCGGTGTTCCAGCGGAACGAGACGGGGGTGCCGCCCACCATCGTGTTGACGCTGGCGCCGTTCTTGGCGCGAGCCAGTCGAGTATCCGTGGCCGCCCAGGAGAACCCGACGTTCTTGGCCGGAGCCGTCTTGGTAGCGGCCGCGACCTGAGCCAGGTTCGATCCCAGGTTGTAGGGCGCAGGCCGGTTGTTGTCACGGAAGAAACCCGGTCCGCCCCGATCGTTGATCACGCCCTTGACGACCGAGCGGTCCAGGGTCGGAAGCGAATCACCGCCGCCTCCAGAGGCCACCAAGCTGATCTTGCCGTACTGGCTCAGCAGCTCCGCGTCGCTGGCCCGCGCGCTACGTACCGGTTCGACGGTGGGCTTGTTGGTGCCGAAGACCGCGAGCAACCGGGTCAGACCGCCCTCGGCCTGCTCGATGTAAACGATGTCGGCCTTGTTCAAGCCCACCGACGGGCGGCCGTTCTCGGTGTCGTCGATCTTCACCGCGATCACCGGGGTCTTCGATGCTGCACCGATTCCGTTGAGATAATTGACCACCGGTTTCGGCTTCGGTTTCGGCTTCGGCTTCGGTGTCGGGCTCGGCGTGGGGCTGGCAGTTGTGGAGCTCGCCGGAGACGCGACCGGCTTTTTGGTGTTGTTGCCGATGAGCGCGATGGCGCTGAAGGCTCCAACCGCGAGGACCGCGACCACCCCGCCGCCGATCAGGGTTGTTCGCTTGGACGGCCGTGCGGTCATAAAGAACTCCTCGTCGGTGCGATATCGGGTGATGCCTCATCTGCGGTGCCTGCCTCGGGTTCGCCGAACAGGCTGGTGTCGTCGATGTCGAAGTACTGCGGTAGTGCCCGGTGCCCGGCCAGGTGCAGCAGCCGCGGCATCCGCCGCGCCCGAAGGGTACGAGTGTCACGGACCGCATCGTTGTAGAACCGCCGCGCGATCAGCACTCTCGTTGCCGCTTCCGACAATTCGATCGCGCCGTCCGCCGGCAGTACCGCGCGGTGAGCGCTCAGATCCGAGATCGCCCGACCGACCCGGTTCTCCGCCGCCCGCCGGTCCAGCGGATCGACCGCGAGGGCCTGGTGGGCGGTGGCCGCCAGCTCGAATGCGAACGGATCGGAGATCGCCGATCCGGGCATCTCGGCCAGATGCAGTAGGGCGGCCGCCCGCCGAACGAGCTGGGCGTCGAGTGCCGCCTGGGCAGCGTCAACCCGGGCGTGCAGTCGGTCCAGCCGGGTAAGGGTGGTGGTCACCCAGATGGTCAGCAGAATCGCGACCAGTACGGCGGCGACGAGCCAGCCGATCGACAACATGAGTACACACCCTAGGTGAGCCCGCCCGAGAGGCCCAAACGTGAGAAATTGAGGTCACAGCACGGCGCCGGCGATCGCGATGTCGTAAACCCGCAGGATCTGGGTCGCGACCACGGTCCAGTCATAGGGGCGGACGACGTCCGCACTGGCGGCTGCGAGCACGCCGCGCAGCGCCGGATCGGCCAGCACCCGCTCCAGGCCCTGGGCCAGCGCGACGGAGTCCCGGTTGCTGAAGAGCACACCGGCACGACCGTCGTCCAGCACCCGCCGGAAGGCGTCGATATCGCTGGCCACGATCGGGGTCCGGGCGGCCATCGCCTCCAACAAGATGATTCCGAAACTCTCGCCACCGGTATTCGGCGCGACGTAGACGTCCACGCTGCGCAGCATGCTGGCCTTCTCGGCCTCGCTGATCAGGCCCAGGAGCACCACCGAGCCGACCACCGAAGGCGGCAAGGTCTTCAGGAATTCCTCCTCGTCACCGCGCCCGGCCACCAGCAGCTGTAATCCCGGCCGTTTCACGACCAAGGTCTCCAGGGCTACCAGCAGCACTGCCATTCCCTTGCGGGATTCGTCGTAGCGGCCGATGAATCCGATGGTGCCGCCGAGTTCCGGATCACGTGGGTAGCCCGGCAGCGGTTCGGCCTTGCTGTAGGCCGACACCGCGACCCCGTTGGGAATGACCACCGCGTCCGCTCCGAGATGAACCATGATCATCTTCCGGGCGGCTTGCGAGACCGCTATCCGCCCGGACAGTCGTTCCAGAATTGCCTGTACCGCGCTGTCGAAGATCTGCAGGAATCGCGATCTGGTGGAGGACGAGTGAAAGGTTGCCACGAGCGGCACATCAGCCAGCAGGACGGTGAGCAGCGACAGGCTCGGCGGGGCCGGCTCGTGGACGTGGACGACATCGAAGTCGCCATCGCGGAGCCAGCGGCGCACCCGGGTCGCCGAGACCAGACCGAATTGCAGCCTGGCCACCGAGCCGTTGTACGGGATGGGTACCGCCTTGCCGGCCGCAACCACGTACGGCGGCAGGTTCGGCGAGTCCTCCTCCCCCGGTGCCAGTACCGACACCTGATGGCCAAGCTCGATCAGCGTCTCGGCCAGATCCCGAACATGGGCTTGGACACCGCCGGGGATGTCCCAGGAGTAAGGGCAGACGATGCCGATGCGCATTCCTCAGCCGTTCCCGACGCTGCTGAGGCGCGCCTGATCAAGGTCGGCCAGCCACAAGCGCTGCAACATGTGCCAGTCCTGGGGGTATTGCGCGATCCGTCTTGCGAAGGTGTCGGCCAGCGATTGGGTGCCGGTACGCAGTTTCGTCCGCAGGTCTGCGGTACCGAGGTCCACGGCAGGCCCGATCCACTGGCCCCAGCCGTCACCGTCGAAGTAGAGGTGTGCCGGCAACAGCGCCGCACCGGTGGTCGCGGCGAGCAAGGAGGGACCAGCCGGCATCCGGGTCGGGTGCCCGAAGAATTCTACTTCCATACCGCTGCGGGACAGGTCCCGGTCCGCGACCAGACATACCACCCCGCCGGACGCGAGCCGCTCCTTGAGCACCTCCATGGGCGGGCGAGGTCCACCGGTCAGCGCCAGCACCTCCATGCCGAGGGATTCCCGGTAGGCCACGAACTTGTCGAACAGCGATTCCGGCTTGAGTCGTTCCGCCACCGTCGCGAAGGGATAGCCGCGCTGGACCAGCCAGAGTCCGGCCACGTCCCAGTTCCCGCTGTGTGGCAGGGCGAGCACCGCTCCGCGGCCAGCCTCCAGGGCCCGATCCAGGTACTCAAAACCCTCCATGTGCACGTGTGCCACGGTGGCCTCGATGTCCATCGAAGGCAGCCGGAAGGTCTCCAGCCAGTATCGGGCGTAGGAGCGCATGCCGGCATGGACCAGCCGTTGCAAAGCGGCCGATTCCGCCGGCCTGTGCTCCGACGGATCGAAACCTTTCACCCGGGCCAGGTTGCGTCGGAGTTGCCGCACCGATCGGCCGTTGTGGCGAGTGGCGATATCAGCCGCCAGTTGGAAGACGGTTCGTACGGCCGGGCCAGGCAGCGTCTGCACCAAGCGCCAGGCGGTGGTGTAGCCGGCGTCAGTAGCGCGCGAGGTCAGCGCCGCCGGCAAGCCTCTCACGCGGCGGCGCCGGAGGACGGGCTGATTTCGCGGGCCTGCTTCCATACCGTGCCGAAACGCTGCGCCACGGTGATGGTCGATGCCGCCACGAGCAGCCACAGTGCCACCGCCTGCGCGTAGGGGACATCGAACGGCCACCCCGTGAGGCCCGTTCCGACGAGCACGATGATCAGCCGCTCGGACCGCTCGGCGATGCCGACGTTGGCGGTCATTCCCATGCCCTCGGCCCGGGCCTTGATGTAAGACGTCAACGAACCGAGGACCAGGCACAGCAGCGACGCGGCCAGCAGTTGCGGATGATCGTTACGCGCGAACCACCAGGCCAAGCTGCCGAACACCGCCGAATCGGCGATCCGATCGCAGCTGGAATCCAGCACCGCGCCGAACGCGCTCGTCGACCCCGCGGCCCGAGCCACCGCGCCGTCGACCATGTCCAGCATGACGAAGGCCCATACCAGCAGGGTGCCGGTGAAGAATCGGCCCTGGGTGAAGAAGATGAGCGCGGAGGCGGTTGCACCGATGGTGCCGACGATGGTGACCAGGTCTGGGGTCACGCCGGCGTTGGCGAGCGAGCGGCCCAACGGGTTGATCACCTTGGACAGGGGCGCACGCAGCAGGTTCAGCACTGCTCAACGATAGCGAGCGGCTTAACCTTGTCCTGAGGTCTGTCGCGGGTGTCGAATGCTTTCGAGGCACGCGGCAGGAAAGAGGTGGTTCGCGATGTCGACCAAGACGGCGGCGGGGACGTCCGCGAGGGCGGCCGGCCGGACATCGCAGCCACGGCTGAATGTCGAGCCTGCAACCCGGCCCGGTCAGATCCGCAACGTTGCCCTGGTCGGGCATTCCGGCGTCGGCAAGACCACCCTGGCCGAACACCTACTGGCCGTGACGGGTGCCATTTCGCGTCCCGGCTCGGTGTCCGAGGGAACGACCGTCTCCGACGCCGATCCCGTCGAAGCTAGCCAGCAGCGCTCGATCTTCCTGTCCGCGGTCCGGATCCGCGACGGCGAGACGGTGATCAATCTGTTGGACACTCCCGGTTTCAGCGACTTCATCGGGGAATTGCGCGCGGGGCTTCGTGCCGCCGATGCCGCCCTCTTCGTCGTGTCCGCAGCCGACACGCTCGACGAGACGACCCTGGCTCTGTGGGAGGAGTGCGCGGCACTTGCGGTGCCCCGGGCGGTGGTGGTGAATCGGCTGGACGCGCCGCGGGCCGACCTGGAGCACACGTTGCTGGCCTGCCGCGAATCGTTCGGCGGAGCCGATGGGAACGCCGTGCTGCCGTTGTACCTGCCCACACCCGACAACACCGCACTGGTCGATCTACTCGCCGGCGACACCTCGGCCGCGCAGGCCGCCCCGGGGCGCTTCGCCGAGGACCGGGCTGCACTCATCGAGGCCATCATCGCCGAGAGCGAGGACGAGAGCCTGCTCGAGGGTTACCTCGCCGGTAACGAGCTCGATGCCGACATGCTGTTACGTGATCTCCACCTGGCGGTGGGCAGAGGCCATTTCCATCCGGTCATCCCGGTGTGCGCCGGCACCGAACTGGGTCTGACCGAGCTGATCGCACTGATGTCCAACGGGTTTCCGACGCCCGTGGAGCGCGTGCAGCCTACGGCCTGGACGCCGGTCGGCGCGCCCGGACCGGAACTCAGCTCCGACCCGGACGGGCCGCTGGCCGGCGAGGTGGTGCGAACCTGGGTTGACCCCTATCTCGGCCGGGCCTGCCTGGTGCGCCTCTTCTCCGGCACCATTACCTCGGAGACGCCGCTGCATGTATCCGGTCACGGCGGCAACGAGCGCGGACATCCCGACCATGACGCCGACGAGAAGACGGCCACCCTGCTCAGTCCGTCCCTGGAGCCTATCGACCGCGCCTTCGCGGGCGACCTTTGCGTGATTGCCCGGTTGGCCAGTGCCGAGACCGGAGACACGATTTCAGCTCAGTCCCAGCCGCTGGTGATCCTGCCGTGGGAGATGCCGGAACCGCTGCTTCCGGTCGCCGTCCGAGCCGCGACCCGCAACGACGAGGACGCCCTGGCCAAGGGCCTGACCCGGCTCGGCGCGGCCGATCCCACGTTGCGCATCGAACGCAACGCCGATACTTCGCAGCTGGTGCTCTGGTGCCTCGGGGAGGCGCACGCCGATGTGGTGCTGTCCAGGCTGCGAGCCGGCGGGGCGACGATCCAGACCGAGCCGGTACGGGTTGCGCTGCTGGCCACGTTCAGCGCCCCGGCGTCCGGGCACGGCCGTCAGGTCAAACAATCCGGCGGGCACGGGCAGTACGCGGTGTGCGACATCGACGTGGAGCCGCTGCCGCGAGGCTCCGGTACGGAGTTCGTCGACAAGGTCGTCGGCGGTGCGGTGCCCAACCAGTTCATCTCATCGGTCGAGAAGGGCGTGCGGCTCCAGCTCGCTCAGGGTGTGGTGAGCTCGACCCCAGTCGTGGACGTCCGGGTCATTCTCAGGGATGGCAAAGCGCACAGCGTCGATTCCTCCGACGCGGCGTTCCAGGTCGCCGGTGGGCTTGCCGTCAAGGATGCCGCGGCCAAGGCCGGCATCGGCGTGCTGGAACCTATCGACACGGTCGAGGTCCGAGTGACCGATGATCACATCGGAGCGGTCCTGGCCGACCTGTCCGGCCGCCGTGGCCGGGTCACCGGGACCGAGCCGTTGACCTCGAGCCGGCCCGGTGCCCGCAGCGTGATCCACGCCGAGGTGCCGGCCGTGGAATTACTGCGCTACGCCGTCACGCTGCGCTCGATAACCGGCGGAGCCGGCACCTTCCGGCGCAGTTACCTCCGACATGATCCAGCGCCGGCAGCCGTCGCTGCGGCCCTGCTCGGCTGAAAATGACCCGATCGTGTAACAACCGGCATCCCTACGTTGCCGGTTGTTACACGATCGGGTCTGTCTCCCATGCCGTGGCGATGAGTTTCCTGGTATCGGCGAGCAGTTGCGGTAACACCCGGGTCTGACCGACGATCGGCATGAAATTCATGTCGCCCCCCCAGCGCGGGACGATGTGCTGGTGCAGGTGGGCAGCGATTCCGGCGCCACCCACCGCACCCTGGTTGATCCCGATGTTGAAACCCTGTGGCCCGGCCGCCGCCCGCAGCGCCGTCATCGCTTGCTGTACGAACGCCGCCAGTTCAGCCGCCTCGGCCGTGTTCAGCTCGGTGTAGTCGGCGATATGCCGGTACGGCACCACCATCAGATGACCGGGGTTGTACGGATAGAGGTTCAGCACCGCATAGACCAGTTCCCCGCGCGCCACGATCAACCCGTCCGAGTCCGACTTGGACGGAATATCGCAGAACGGGCAGTGAAGCTCGGCGTCGGATTCCGGCTTGCCCTCACCCCCGATGTAAACCATGCGATGCGGAGTCCACAGCCGCTGAAACGCGTCCGGCACGCCGGCGAACTCGAACGGCTCCGCCACCTGGGGCGCATCGCTGTCTGTCACTAGCCGAAGTCCGCGACCGATGGCGAGGAGTTCTTCCGGCTGGCCACGAAGTCGGCGATCTCCTGGACGGCCTGCTCGACCGGCACCCCGTTGCGTTGCTCGCCGTCCCGGTACCGAAACGACACCGCACCGTTCTCGGCATCCTGGGCTCCCGCGATCAGCATGAACGGCACCTTGGCCTGCTGCGCGGTGCGGATCTTCTTCTGCATCCGATCTGATCCGGAGTCCACCTCGACCCGGATCCGCTGCTCTTTAAGGGCCTTGGCCACGTCGTAGAGATAGTCGACCTGATCGTCGGAAACCGGGATGGCGATGACCTGCACGGGGGCCAGCCAGGCCGGAAAGGCTCCGGCGTAGTGCTCGGTCAGCACGCCGATGAACCGCTCCACGGAGCCGAACAGGGCACGGTGGATCATTACCGGTTGATGCCGTTCCCCGTCGGCGCCGGTGTACTCCAACCCGAAGCGCTTGGGTTGCTGGAAGTCGACCTGGATGGTGGACATCTGCCAGGTCCGACCGATCGCATCGCGGGCCTGGACGGAGATCTTGGGCCCGTAGTACGCCGCGCCACCGGGATCGGGGACCAGGTCCAGACCGGAGTCCAGCGCGGCTTGGCGCAGTGCCTCGGTGGCTTCGACCCACTCCGCGGGTTCCCCGATGAACTTCGGCGAGTCGTCGCGGGTGGACAACTCCAGGTAAAAATCATCCAACCCGTAGTCGCGCAGCAGGTCGATGACGAAGTCGAGCAGATTCTTCAGCTCACCAGCCATCTGCTCCTTGCTGCAGTAGATGTGTGAGTCGTCCTGGGTCATGCCGCGGACCCGGGTCAGACCATGCACCACGCCCGACTTCTCGTAGCGGTACACCGAACCGAACTCGAACAGGCGCAGCGGCAGCTCCCGGTACGACCGGCCGCGGGACCGGAAGATCAGGTTGTGCATCGGGCAGTTCATGGCCTTGAGATAGTAATTCGAACCCTCGAACTCCATCGGCGGAAACATCCCGTCGGCGTAGTAGGGCAGGTGCCCGGAGGTTTCGAACAGGGTCTGTTTCGAGATGTGCGGGGTGTTGACGAACTCGTACCCGGACTCCTCGTGCCGGCGGCGGGAGTAGTCCTCCATCTCCTTGCGGAGCACGCCACCCTTGGGGTGGAACACGGCCAGGCCGGACCCGAGCTCGTCGGGGAAGCTGAACAGGTCCAGTTCGGCGCCGAGCTTGCGATGATCGCGCTTGGCCGCCTCCTCCAACTGCACCAGGTACGCCTTCAACGCATCCTTGCTCGGCCAGGCCGTGCCGTAGATCCGTTGCAGCTGCTCGTTCTTCTGATCACCACGCCAGTACGCCGCCGCGGTGCGCATCAGCTTGAAGGCAGGGATACGCCGGGTGGTGGGCAGATGTGGCCCTCGGCAGAGATCGGTCCAGACCAACTCGCCGTCGCGGTTGAGGTTGTCATACATCGTCAGGACGCCGCCACCGACCTGCGACGCCTCTTCGGCATTCAGTTCGGTCGGCGTGGTGTTGCCCGGCTGCCCCTTGAGCCCGATGAGTTCCAGTTTGAACTTCTCGGTTTCGAGTTCTACCCGCGCCTCGTCGTCGCTGATCCGGCGCCGGGAGAAGCGCTGGGAAGCCTTGATGATCTCGGTCATCTTCTTCTCGATGGCCCCGAGGTCATCAGGTGTGAACGGCCGCTTGGGCAGGAAGTCGTAGTAGAAGCCGTTCTCGATCGGTGGCCCGATGCCGAGCAGGGTGTCGGGAAAGAGGTCCTGCACGGCCTGGGCCATCACGTGCGCGGCCGAGTGCCGCAGCACCGAAAGGCCGTCGGGCGAATCGATGGCTACCGGCTCGACCTGGTCCGTTGCCTCGAAGGGCACGTCCAGATCGCGCAACTGGTCAGCGGAGTCGCGGACGACGACGACACCGCTCGGACCGTTGAGATCGATTCCCGCGGCCTCCAGAGCCGCGCGCGCTGTAGTGCCGGCCGCCACCGTCAGCTTGGGCCGCAGTTGCGGCTCCGCGGTGGACGACGGCAGGGCACTGGACACGAAGATGCTCCTCGATCTGGGTAATGCTGCGAATTGGTGGATACACCCTGCATGCTAGTGCGGTGCCCAGAACGCCCCGCAGCAATATCCTCCTGGCCTGCGCGATCTCGGCGCTTGTGGTCCTGGCCGCCTGCACGGCCCACGGTTCCTCGGTATCGACCCCGGGATCCGCGCGTAGCGGCGGCAGCACGATCACCGCGAACAGATCGGCGGCGCCCCCGCTGTCGGCACCTGCCAGCCGTACGCCAAGCGCACCGCCGGCCACGCCCGGGCAGGTGAGCATCGCGTTCGCAGGTGACGTGCACTTCGCCGACCGCACGGCAACCAGGCTGGCCACAGATCCCGCCACCGCCTTCGGCCCCTCGGCGGCCGTGCTGTCCAAGGCGGATCTGACCATGGTCAATCTCGAGACATCGGTATCGGTCGGCGGCAGCCCGCAGCCGAAGAGCTTCACCTTCCAGGCGCCGCCGAGCGCGTTCACCGCCCTGAAGGACGCCGGCATCGACATCGCCACCATGGCCAACAACCATGCGGCCGACTACGGAGCGGCCGGCCTGAGTCAAACCTTGCAGGCCATCGGCGCCAGCCACTTCCCGGTGGTCGGCATCGGGGCGAACGCGGCCGCGGCCTATGCCCCCTACCTGGTGACGATGAACGGAGTGCGGCTGGCCATCCTCGCCGCCAGCCAGGTGCAGGACGAGACCCTGGCGAACTTCTCGGCCGGGACCAGCTCAGCGGGCATCGCCAACGCCTACTCCGATCGGCTGATCGCCGCCGTCCGGGCCGCTAGGACCAAGGCCGACGCGGTGATCGTGTACGTGCACTGGGGCACCGAGTACGCCAGCTGTCCCAACGGCGATCAGCGCGGCCTCGCCGATGCCCTGACCGCGGCCGGTGCCCTGGCCGTGGTCGGCACCCATGCGCACGTGCTGCAGGGAGCCGGTTGGCGACCGGACGGCAGTTACGTCGCCTACGGACTCGGCAACTACTTCTGGTGGATGTCCTTCGGCAACAACCAGGACGATAACGGGGTCCTGACGCTGACCATCAAGGACAAGCGGGTCGCCGCTGCGGCCTTCGAACCCTCGCATCTCGACGCGCGGGGCATCGGCATGCCGGCCACTGGCACCCTCCGCCAACGCATCCTGGCCGAATGGCAACAGGTTCGCGGCTGCTCCGGCCTGCAGGCCACCGCTCCCGCCGGCTGATCCTCGCTCCTACGATTCGCCCAGCGCGGTGGCCCGCACCAGCGCGTCGATGGCCGGTCGATCCGTTCCCTCGACATCGCGCAACACGCGCTCGGCCTTTTCTATCCGCAGCGTCACCCCGCTGGTCGCCAGGTCAGCGACGATGTCGGAAGGTGTGAACAGCACCGACGTGTCCTGGGGACCCCCGGTCCCGTCGGCCACATTGGTCGTGTCATGCCCGAGGACCAGCAGGACTCCCCCGGCCGCCAGCGCATCGGCGGCGTGCCGTAACACCAGATGCCGCTCGGCGGGCGGCAGGTGCAGATACACCAGCAGCACCAGGTCATAGCCGCCGGGCTCGGCGCGGTATTCGCGCACGTCGGCCCGGTGCCAGGTGATCCGCTCGGCCCGTCCGTCGGCCTGCTTCGCCGCGATGCTGCGCGCCTTCTCCAGCGCGATCGAGCTGAAATCGACGGCTGTCGCATGCCAGCCCAGGCCGGCCAGCCAGATCGAGTTGCGTCCCTCACCGGCCGCGAGGTCGAGTACCTTACCGGCCGGCAAGTCGGCCACCTCCTTCTCGACCCAGCGGTTCGGTTGGGCCGACCAGATCAGGTCGGTGCCGGCATAGCGCGCGTCCCACTCAGAACTGTCCACCCTGTCATCTTCCCCTGACTAGCTGTCGCAACGTTGCGCCAAGGCCGAGAGTGCGCCCGCTTAAACCCCGCAGCTGAGCCGCCGGATCAGGCAAGCTCCAGAGTCCGCGCGATCGGAACGCCGGGCCGGTAGGCCAGGTGCAGATAGCTGGGGGCCTCCAGCACGGTCAGATCAGCGGCCTTGCCCACCGCGAGCACGCCGATGTCGCCGCGTCGCAACGCCTCGGCACCACCGGCGGTTGCGGCGTACAGCGCCTCACCCGGGCTCAGGTACATCTCGCGGACCGCCAGCGCGATCATCAACGGCATCGACGAGCTGTAGCAGGTCCCCGGATTGCAATCGGTGGCCAACGCGATCCGCACACCAGCATCGAGCAGCTTTCGCGCGTCGGGATAAGGAGATCTGGTGGCGAATTCCACTCCCGGCAACAGCGTGGCGACCGTATTGCCGCCGGCCAGCGCATCGATGTCAGCGGTGCTCAGATACGTGCAATGGTCCACGCTGGCCGCGCCGAGTTCGACGGCCAGCGCCACGCCCGGTCCGGGGGCCAGCTGGTTGCCGTGCACCCGCAGGCCGAGCCCACGATCGCGGCCGGCGAGCAGGATGGTCCGGGCTTCGTCGCCGTCGAACGCATGCGTGCTGGCCGGCTCACAGAACACATCGATCCATCGCGCGAAAGGCGCGGCAGCCGTGAGCATCTCACCGGCCACCAGCCGTACGTACTCTTCGCGAGTCGAACCCGCCGGGACCACATGAGCGCCGAGGAAAGTCGTCTCGGAGGTCACCTCCGAGGCCAAGCTCAGAGCCCGGACCTCCTCGGCGACGGTCAAGCCGTACCCGCTCTTGATCTCGACGGTGGTCGTGCCCTGGGCGCGCATCTCGGCCACCCGGTCCGCCAGTAACGCTCGCAGGGTCACATCGTCGGCAGCCCGGGTCGCCGCCACGGTCGTGCCAATTCCCCCACCGTCATAAGGGGTTCCCGCCATCCGCGCGGCGAACTCAGCGGCCCGGTCCCCGGCGAATACCAGGTGCGCGTGGGAGTCGACGAAGCCCGGTACGACGGCCCGTCCGGCCAGATCGATCACGCGATCGGCCGGCGGCACGCCCGCTTGCGCACCGACCCAGCTGATCCGGCCGCCCTCGACGACCACGGCCGCTTCGCGCAACAGACCGAGCGGCGAACCGTCGCCGACCTCGGAGTCGTTGGTGGTCAGTTCACCGATCCCGGTGATCGCGATCGCTGTCACAAGCCCTCCCAGATCGGACGGATCGCCTGCTCGAGCAGGCCGGCGACATCGCCGAGCATGTGCCGTCCGGCTGCCACCACCGTCCGGCCGCCGACCATGACGGTGTCGACGTCGGCGGACGTTGCCACCATGACGACCTGCGGCGGCGCAATTCCGGCCGTCCGCACGGTATCCAACCGGACGGCGACCAGATCGGCTCGCGCCCCGACCTCCAGGCGCCCGGCGTCCGGCCAACCGATCGAGTCGTGGTCGGTCAACGCGGACAGCAACTCGGCCGGCCGGAACCGACCCCGACGCAGGCTGGAGAGCCGCTCATGCGATTCCAGTCCGCGCGCTTCTTCCAGGAGGTCGATGACCGCGTGCTGGTCGCTGCCGAGGCTGAGCCCAGATCCGGCCTCCAGCAGTGCGCGCGCCGGGCCAATTCCATCGGCTAGATCCCGCTCGGTGGTGGGACAGAAGCAGGCGGTCGTCCCGGTCCGACCCAGGGTCAGGACATCGGAGGAAGTCAGATGGGTCGCGTGCACCGCTGTGGTTCCCGCACCGAGAACACCCCGCGATTGCAACAATTCGGTTGGTGTGTAGCCGTAGCAGGCCAGGCTGACCTCGTTCTCGGCCGGTTGTTCGGACAGGTGCACGTGCAGCGGAGCACGTCGAAGCTGTCCGCCCTCACCGTCCCAGCGGCTTCGTAGTTCCTGCTCGGTCGACTCGACCACGTCGCCCAGGGCCTCGATGGGGACGGCTCGAATCGAGTGGATCGCCGCACCGACCCGCATTCCCGGCGACGGTTTCAATTCCGCGACCCGCGATCGCCAGGCCGAGATGTCTCCGTCGCTGAAACGCTGTTGAACCTCATCGAGCGGTAGATGCCCGTCCGGCCCCAGCCCACCGGCGAGGTAAGCGGTATCCAGCAGGGTCAACCGAATACCCGCCTCCGCGGCAGCCTGGCGCAGGCATTCGGCCATCGCATTGGGATCGGCGTAAGGATGTCCACCCGGAGCGTGATGCAGATAGTGGAACTCGCCGACCGCCGTGATGCCCGCCAGCGCCATCTCGGCGTACGTGGCCCGAGCCAGCTTCAGGTAACTATCGGGGTCCAGCCGGGACGCGACCGAGTACATCCGTTCCCGCCAGGTCCAGAAGGTGCCGCCTTGATCGTGCGTTCGGCCCCGCAGTGCCCGATGGAAGGCGTGGCTGTGCGCGTTGGCGAAGCCCGGCAGCACCACGCCCGGAAGTCGCTGCGCCCCCTGGGGCTCGGCACCGACCTCGATCCGGACGAAGCGTCCGTCGTCGATGTCGAAGCTAACGTCGGACGCCGGCCCATCGGGCAGCAGCGCATGCTCGGCGAACAGTCTCATTCCACAGCCAGATCCTCGACCACCGTGGCCAACGCCGCCACCCCGAGCAGGCAATCGTCCCGATCGGCGTGCTCCGCGGGCGAATGCGAGACACCGGTGGGATTACGCACGAAAAGCATCGCGGTCCGAATGCCCGCGTTGGCCAGGATGCCGGCGTCGTGGCCAGCACCGGTCGGCAGCACCGGAGCATCGGACAGCAAGCCGGCCAGCCGCTCGGACAGTGCGAGGTCCAGCAGCGTCTCGTGCGTCCAGGACTCCTGGCGCATCCAGCCCCCATGCCCGGCCACCACATCATCCAGCGCCTCGACGAAGGCTTGTACGTAGCCGGGATCGGCCCCGCGGGCGTCGAGCCAACCGGTCACCCTCGAGGCAATCGCGTTCACCCCGTTGGGTTCGACCTGAAGTTTGCCGCAGGTACCGAGCACGCCGAATCGTTCGGCCAGCCCGCGGGTCTGCTGGATTACATCAGCCAAGGCCAACATCGGATCGTCCCGGTCAGCCAGCTTGGTTGTTCCGGCATGATTAGCCTTACCCGGCAGGTCGAAACGCCATCGCCCGTGCGGCCAGATCACCGAACCGACCGCGACCGGACGATCGAGATCGATCAGACCTCGACCCTGTTCCACGTGTAGTTCGACGAACACACCAACCCGGCGAAGTGTCTCCTCGTCCCGTCCGAGCTTCGACGGATCGCCCCCGGCGCGCCGGATCGCCTCGCTCATCGAGACCGCGTCGGAATCAGTGAGGGCCAGCGCCTGCTCGGCAGGCAGGGCTCCGGTGATGATCCGCGAGCCGGCGCACGCGATGCCGAACCGGGCGCCCTCCTCGTCGCCGAAGTTCACCACTCCGATCGGGCGACTGGGTTGATATCCCTTATCCCGCAAGGCGTCGAGCGCCGCGAACGCCGATATGACGCCGAGCGGGCCGTCGAAGGCTCCGCCGTCGGGAACCGAGTCCAGATGCGAGCCGAGAACGACCCCGGGCCGTTCCTGGGCCACCCCCTCGTCGGGATCACCCCACCAGGCCCACTGGTTGCCGGCCCGGTCGGTGGTCAGATCGAGTCCGCGCGCGGTCGCCTCGCCGGCGAACCACTCGCGCAACGCTGCGTCTTCCGGCGTCCAGGCGAAGCGCCGGTATCCGCCGTTAACCGGGTTGCGCCCGATCGGCTCGAGGTCGGCCCACAGCCGATCGAACGATTCCTGTGCAGCGGTCACCGATTCAGGCTTCGGAGCCGCGGGGGGCCATCGGCACGCTCACGCCACCGGCACGGTATTCGTCCAGGACGGCTGTGTTCGGCGAATCTCCCGAGTCGATATGCCGGATCACTCCCATGCCGGGATCGTTGGTGAGAACCCGCTCGATCTTCTGGCGAGCGAGGGCGCTGCCATCGGCCACGCATACCTGCCCGGCGTGCAGCGACCGTCCGATTCCGACGCCGCCGCCGTGGTGGATGGAAACCCAACTGGCTCCCGAAGCGGTGTTGACCAGGGCATTGAGCAGCGGCCAGTCCGCAATGGCGTCGGAACCGTCAGCCATGGCTTCCGTTTCGCGGTAGGGCGACGCCACTGATCCGCAGTCCAGGTGATCGCGGCCGATCACGACCGGCGCGGACAACTCGCCCGCGGCGACCATGTCGTTGAACTTCACGCCGGCCCGGTCACGCTCGCCGTAGCCGAGCCAGCAGATCCGAGCGGGCAGGCCCTGGAACGCAACCCGGTCCTGAGCGGCCCGGATCCAGCGGTGCAGGTGATCGTTGTCCGGGAACAACTCGAGCACGGCCTCGTCGGTGGCTCGGATGTCCTTCGGGTCACCGGACAAGGCAGCCCAGCGGAAGGGACCCTTGCCCTCGGTGAACAGCGGCCGGATATAGGCCGGCACGAACCCCGGGAAGTCGAACGCCCGGGCATAACCGCCCTGACGCGCTTCGTCCCGGATCGAGTTGCCGTAGTCGAACACCTCCGAGCCGGCGTCCATGAAACCAACCATGGCCTCGACGTGCTTGGCCATCGAGGCCCTCGCCCGGTCGGTGAACTCCTCCGGCTTGGCCTCGGCATAGTCGTGCCAGTCCGCGAGATCGACCCCTTCGGGCAGGTAGGCCAGTGGATCATGAGCCGACGTCTGGTCGGTCACGATGTCCACCGCGACCCCGCGGCGCAATAGCTCGGGGAGTACGGTCGCGCAATTTCCGACCAGACCGATCGAGACACCACGTCGTTCTCGTTTCGCCCTATCGCATCGGGCAATGGCATCATCGAGATCCTCGGCGAGCTCATCGAGGTAACGGTGCTCGATCCGGCGCCTCAGGCGGCTGGGGTCCACGTCGACGACCAGGCATACCCCGCCGTTGAGGGTTACCGCCAGGGGCTGGGCTCCTCCCATGCCCCCGCAGCCGCCGGTGACGGTCAGTGTTGCGGCCAAGGTGCCCGCGAAGCGCTTGGCCGCCACCGCCGCGAACGTCTCATAGGTGCCCTGCAGGATCCCCTGGGTGCCGATATAGATCCACGAACCCGCGGTCATCTGGCCATACATCGTGAGGCCAAGCTGCTCCAACCGGCGGAACTCCGGCCAGGTCGCCCAGTCCGGCACCAGGTTGGAGTTGGCGATCAGGACCCGCGGGGCCCACTCGTGGGTGCGCATCACGCCCACCGGTTTGCCTGACTGGACCAGCATGGTCTCGTCGTCCTTCAGCGTGGTCAGGGTTCGCACCATCGCGTCGAAGGAGTTCCAGCTCCGGGCGGCACGTCCGGTGCCGCCGTAGACGACGAGGTCATCCGGCCGTTCGGCTACTTCGGGGTCGAGGTTGTTCATCAGCATCCGAAGCGGTGCTTCGGTCTGCCAGGACCTCGCGGTCAACTGGGTGCCGCGGGCCGCGCGTACCGGGCGGGCGCCTTCCATGATGTTTTCCTTTCCAGGCAACGGGTTCGGAGATACCGGTCAGTTGCCGGTTCGGGGTAGCGGCTCAGGTGAGCGGGCCGGTGACCGCTTCGACCGCGGCCACCGCGCGACCGGAGGACACGTACTGAACAGCGGCCTCTATTTCCGGGGCGAGGTACCGGTCAGTGCCTGGCCCTTCGACGACCTGGCGCAGGCCGGCCACAACCGCGGCGGTGGCCGGTGCAGGTTGCAGCGGTGCCCTGAGATCGAGTGCGCGGGCAGCAGTGAGCAGCTCGATCGCCAGCACTCGGGTCAGTCCGTCGATCGAGCGACGAAGCTTGCGTGCGGCAGACCAACCCATCGAGACGTGGTCCTCCTGCATCGCGCTGGACGGGATCGAGTCGACCGACGCCGGGGCGGCCAGCCGCTTGAGTTCGGAGACGATCGCCGCCTGGGTGTACTGCGCGATCATGTGGCCCGAGTCGACGCCGGGATCATCGGCAAGAAACGCCGGCAACCCATGGTTGCGAGCCGTGTCCAGGAACCGGTCGGTTCGTCGTTCGGAGATCGAGGCGAGGTCGGCCACCGTGATCGCCAGGAAATCGAGCACGTACGCGACGGGCGCACCGTGGAAATTGCCGTTGCTCTCCACTCGGCCATCCGGCGTCACCACCGGGTTGTCCACGGCGCTGGCAAGTTCCCGGGACGCCACAACTTCGGCGTGGGCGAGGGTATCGCGGACCGCGCCGTGGACCTGCGGCGAACACCGAAGCGAGTAGGCGTCCTGCACCCGGGTGCACTCCGGCCCGCGGTGACTTGCCATCAGCGCCGAGTCGGCCAGAATCGCGCGTAGGTTCGCCGCGCTGTCGGCCTGGCCGGGGTGCGGCCGCAGGGCCTGCAGGTCGGCGGCGAATACGGCATCTGTGCCGAGTTGGGCCTCGACACTCATCGCGGCCGTGATGTCTGCCGTGCGCAGTAACAGGCGCAGATCGTTGGAGGCCAGCAGCAGCATGCCAAGCATGCCGTCGGTGCCGTTGATGAGCGCCAGGCCCTCCTTCTCCTCGAGCACGATCGGCTCGATGCCCGCAGCCTGCAGCGCTTCGGCAGCCGGACGAAGGACGCCGTCGGCATCCCGGACGTCGCCCTCACCCATCGCAGCGAGAGCACAATGTGCGAGCGGGGCCAGATCGCCCGAGCAGCCCAGGGAGCCGTACTCGCCGACGACGGGGGTGATACCAGCGTTGAGCAAGTTGGCATAGGTCTGTGCCGTCTGCAGGCGCACGCCCGTACGACCGGTTGCCAGCGTGGACAGGCGGAGCAGCATGAGCCCGCGGACCACCTCGCGCTCGACCTCGGGTCCCGAGCCGGCGGCGTGTGAGCGGATCAGGCTGCGCTGAAGTTGCGCCCGTAATGCGGTGGGGATGTGCCGGTTGGCCAAGGCCCCGAAGCCGGTGGATACGCCGTAGTGCGGTTCCACGTCGTCGGCGAGGGCCTCGATGACCCGGCGGCTGGCAGTGATCTCGTTCTCGGCTTCTTCGGCCAACCGGATGGTGACGCCATATCGGGCGACGGAGACGACCTCTGCCGGCGTCAACGGACCGACCCCGACGATGACCTCGGTGATGGCTGCGCCCGGAAGGATGCCGTACGTGAGCGTGCCGCGCGCGAGGGTGGGGTTGGGGAGCGCGGTGTTCGGGAGCGCGGTGTTCGGGAGGGTGCCCGCGGTGGCACTTCGGTTGGCATCGACCATGTCGTCCTTCGGACACCCGACCGGCCCTTGGGCGCCATGCCGCGAGCGCACTTGGTGTCTGGGATCCCAGACACTGGGCTAGAGTTCCGGAGCGTGGCGCAAGTACCGGCGGCAAGCCAGGTGCTGTCCGTGCTGCGCTTTCTGGCGCGCCAGCCCGGACCGGTCGCGGCCGCCTCGATCGCCCGCGAGCTGCGGCTGCCCCGATCCACCACGTATCACCTGTTGGCAAGCCTCATCGACGAGGGATTCGTCGTGCATCTGCCGGAGGAACAGCGTTACGGCCTGGGCGTCAGCTCCTACGAGCTCGCGACCGGGTACACCCGGCAGGCTCCCTTGCAACGCCTGGCCCGGGTGCCGTTGGCCACACTCGTGGACCGGGTGGGGCAGAACGCGCACCTCGCCGTCCTGCATGGCCGCGAGGTCATCTACGTCATCGAAGAGCGGGCACCGGGGCGGCCATCACTGGTGAGCGACGTCGGAGTGCGGCTACCGGCGCAGTTGACCGCGAGCGGCCGGGCAATGCTCGCGGCGCTACCGGCGGTCCAGGTTCGGGCGCTGTTTCCCGACGCCGACGCGTTCGTGACCCGCAACGACCTGGGTCCACGGTCGGCGTCGGCGTTGCGCCAACTGCTGGTGGACGCGCGTCGGGCCGGATATGCGACTGAGGACGGTGAGATCACGCCCAACTTTTCCTCGGTCGCCGCGGCGGTGCTCGATCATTCCGGCCACCCGGTGGCCAGCGTCGCGGTGACCTTCGAGGACACGGCGGTCAACCCAGCGCGGCGGCAATACTTGGCGATGCATGTCGCCCGGACCGCCGGGGCCATCAGCCGTCGCATCGGCGGCTAGGTGCGGCTGGTGCGGCTGGTGCGGCTGGTGCGGTTGATGCGGCTAGGTGCGGCTGGGCATCTCCGCCGCAGGCAGCCTTTGCCCC